>CALCJP010000160.1 GCA_937967625.1 uncultured Saprospiraceae bacterium | reverse complement strand
GTACTAACATAAACTTTTGTCCTTAGTAAGGAATTGATAACTATATGAACCAAAATACCTACATAGAATTGATGCGTAAGAAATTGCGCGGAAAGATTACTGGTCAAGAGGAATCTCAGCTAAATGGCTGGTTATCAGCGTCTTCTGAAAATGAATCGACTGGCAAATCTATCTCAAAGGTTTGGCAACATGTAGATGGATACAAGGAAGATTATCAACCTGACATGAAGGCTGGTTTGTCCAAAGTAATGGATTTTATTGATGCAGAAGAGGCGCCTCCGAAGGTGGTTCAAATGCCTCAACGTAGATTTAATCCAATGGCGATGGCGGCTGTTTTAGCGGTTTTGATAGGTGTCGCGGGTGTGGTTTATTGGTATGGACAGCAATATGCAAATCCGACTCTGATGGCGCAGACTGGAGTAGGGGAGCAGCAGGAATTGCTTCTCGCCGATGGTACCAAAGTTTGGTTGAATGAAAATTCGACCTTCCGATATGCAACCAAATTTGACGAAAGTCAGCGCAATGTTGTATTGAAAGGAGAGGCATTTTTTGATGTGGCGCATAATCCAGAGCAACCATTCGTGATTGAAACCAATGAGGCGGCGGTGCGCGTTTTGGGGACTTCTTTCAATGTGCGTGCTTATCCCAACGAAGCTCAAAATGAGGTCATCGTCAAGACGGGTAAGGTGCGTTTTCAGCCGCTTGGCTCTGATAAGTTTATTGACCTTTCGGCAAATGAAAGTGGCAAATATCTTTTTGATAAAGGCGAACTTTCAAAAAATAAAACTCCTAAAACCAATGACTTGGTGTGGTACACCGGTAGGTTACAATTCACTGATGAGCCGCTTCACGAAGTCCTTTCTCGCCTTTCGGCAAATATGGATATCAAATTTGAACCCCTTCCTGCTCACTTGCGCGACTGCCCACTCAATGCGATTTTTGATGTGAAGAATCAGTTGGATTCGGAAGTCGTCGAAGCTATCAAAGAGGCTTTTCAGCTGGAAGTGAAGTTGATTGACTCCAAGAAGTTTCAGTTTTCGGGTTCTGGATGTTGATTTCTTATCTTCTCCAAATCTTAAATCTTTCTATTGTTTTGTTGGTCTTTCTGTGAGTGTGAACGCTGCGCATTAGATATGCCACGAATGCACGAATGAATCATAGGAGCTTACCTATTTATGATTTGGTTCTAACCCATTTCCCGAAAGGGAAATAAAAAAGGCTCGGTTGGGATACCGAGCCTCATCTGTTTCACGTGTTAAACCATCTGGTGTTCTGGGGCGTGAAACTAAATAAAAACCTCTGACTGTTTTAGCTTTCAGCAGTAAACACGGGGTTATACAGAGTATAGTGTTTCGTACCTTAAATTTCTTGAATAATATCTGATCGGATGGATGGGAATGTATGAAGGGCAAATATAAATGTACGAGCGTCCGAAATTAATTACTCATAATAGAGTGGGAGTACGATTTCGACTGCGGTTCCGGTGGCGTTTCCGTTGGGGTCTTTTAGGTCTATGATTTCTATGGTGTGATGGTCAGTGGCATTGGCATGCAAAATTCGCAAACGGTCTTTTACGATGTCCAATGCTTTTGATTTATGAGCACGTCCTTTTTGTTTTTTGATTTTTGCAGCAGCTTCTCTTCCGATTCCGTTGTCTTTGACGACGCATTTTAGGAGGTCGTTTTCGGAGGTCATTTGGATAGTGATTTTTCCGACGCCATCCTCTTTGGCTGCCAAGCCGTGCCAAATGGAATTCTCAACAAATGGTTGGAGCAGCATCGTCGGCACTTCGGTATCGAAGGGATCGACTTCGTCTTCATTAATTTTAAATTCAAATTCGAATGGTTTTTTAAATCTCAACTGCTCGACTTCCATGTAGAGTTTGAGGATTTCGATTTCTTTCTCTACCGAGATGACTGGAAACGCGCTGAGATTCAGAATCATCCTCATCAATTTCGAGAATTTGCCTACATAGATGCTCGCTTGGCTGATGTCATTATTTAGGATATAGGAATTGATGGAATTTAAACTATTGAAGATGAAATGTGGATTCATCTGGGCGCGGAGGGCTGCCATTTTGTTTTCGGCAATTTGGGTTTCCATTTCGGCTTTTTGCTTTTTGTCGTTGGCGATTTGAGCCTCCATTTCTGCATTTTCTTTTTGACTATTGGCGACTTTGGTTTCCATTTTTGCCCACTCCGTTATCTGCTTGATGCGTCGTTTGTAATATATGAAAATGCTACCAATAGTGGAGCTAAACACCAAAAGGTAAAACCACCAGGTGTTGTACCAAGGCGGCATGATGGTAAAGTTGATGGTGGAGCTGTTTTTTGATTTGACGCCATCTGAGTTGAGTGCAAAAACCTCGAAGGTATAATCGCCCGGACTTAGATTTTTATAGGTAGCTTCATTTTCTCCGGTGACTGAAATTGGCTGTTCGTCATGATTGATGAGTTGGTATTTGAAGCCACTTTTGGATGGAGCGCTATATTCTAACAGAGCTAAGGAGAAGGAAATATTATTTTGGTCATGGTCTAATTCAGGGATGAATTTTATTTCGCTTACACTAATAGATTCTTTTTTTTCATCCAAAAAGATTCGTTCGAAAACCTTTGAATCAATTTTAATTTTGGTGATAGTAGGGCTTGCTTTTGCAACTTGGTTGGCAACCTGGGTGGGGTCAAAAATATTTAAACCATTCGTGCTGCCAAAGAGAAATTTGCCATCAAAAGTTTTTAAATAAGACCAAAAATTAAATTCGAGATGTTGCAGCCCGTCGAATTGATTGAACTGCTGCACGTGTTTTGATTTAGGATTGAATTTGTACAATCCATTATTGGAACTTAGCCAAAGGTTGCCTTTCTCGTCCATCAAAATACCCTTCAAAATCACGGACGGAAATGCTTTTTCGACTACCAGTTTTTTATCCTCAAGTCTCATCAGACCAATTGATGAAGCGACCCAGATCAGATTCTTTTCTTCATCTTCAACCATGCCGTTGATGGTCGCAGTGGTGGGGATGATGTCATGCGTGAAGTTCTCACCTTCTTTTTTTGGAATGTAAATGCCAGAGACGGGTTTGGTGAAATAGAGCGTATTGGAGCGATCTTCAAAAAGTAGGGTAAAGCCTTCTCTCACTTTACATTCCTCAAACGGAATGGTAGCGAACGTTTCATTTTTTGATTCAACAATTTCGACGATTCCCTGAGCATAAGTAGAGGCGATCAGTCTGTCTCCTTTGATCCTCAATAAGTACACAAAATCTTGTGCAATACTGCTTTGGATTTTTTTGAATTTTTTAGCGGATCGGCTCAAAAAAAATAGCCCTTGATTCGAAGCGATCCAAATTCTGTTTTTATGATCACAGATGATACTATAGGCCTCTTTCGAGGAAAAAGGCACCTTGTCTCCTCTAAAATCAAATTCATCGTTGGGAGAGCCATCAGGGTTTAGGATAGAGATGCCATTTGCCGAAAGGCACCATATCAAGCCGGAGGAATCTTGAGCAAACCCCCTGATGATGTTGCAATTGGGAAGCGAATTGGGTTGCTCAAATAGGGCACTTTTAAACTTGGGTTTGTTGATGTTGGCAAAGTAAAGCCCTTCGCCTGCCACGGATGCCCAAATCGTTTGGTCTTCATCGAGATAGATTTTTTCGAATGGTTTGATGAAGGGTTGGACTTTTCCTCGGTCATTCCAAAGCAGTCGCTCTTTGAATCCAAAATCTCTTTCATAAAGAAAAATCCCGGACTCTTTAGTACTCACCAAAAAGAACGTTTCATCAATTTTATCGACGCTTACAATGCTGCCTATTTTTTCACCTTTCCATTCGTCAAACATTCGACTTTCGCCGGTGAGGGAGTTTAATAGTAGCAGCCCATCGGGGGTGCCAATCCAAATCCTTTCTTGACTTTCAAAGTAGATTGCTTCAGGTGTGTTTTTAAGTGGAATTTCTTTTTTAGTGAATTTGCCTTTCTCAAAATTAGAACGTTCAAAAAGATAGATTTGGATTCCGAAATTGCCAAGATTGAAGAGATAATGGTAAGTGTCATCAGAGGCAGTGAGTCGTTCTTTTACTGCCCCGCTTTCGCGGAATGTTCCTAAATTGACGATGGGTTTTTGACTATCCGTTGGGACTAAAAAAAGAGAGTCTTTTACAGAAGCGAGAAGTATATCTTTCTGATTGTCAAGGAGATAGAGTCGGTAGTACTCGTCTTTTCCATTTATTTGCCTTGATGAAAAATGGTCATAGTCTCGATGATATTTGTTCAATCCCTGATAGGTGGCAAACCAAATGTCGCCTTCTTGATCTTCAAAAAAATGACTCTGAATAAAGGGGTCTAAGATGGAAGTGGAATCATTTTCATCGGACTGATACTGCTTGATTTCTATGCCATCGTATCGATTGATTCCATTGAAGGTGCCGATCCAAACAAACCCTTTTTTGTCTTTGTGAAAATAATAGTTTTTCTGAAGGGAGCTTAAATTGTCAACTCCGGAGAGTAGGTTGAATTCATAGATGGTGCTTTGACCTAACAACGGCAAAGCACCATTTATTATGAATACCAAAATTGACAATAATTTTTTCAAACTATCAAGGTAAGTTTATTGATGGTCTCCATCGATGGAGCATGAAAAAAGCCACCTGCTTTTAGAGTCGTTACGCCACTAAATACTCTCCTGATGGTGGGTTTATCTGAACCCCAACCTTGATTCCAATCCTGCGGAATGACGTCTCCTTCTTGGCTTTCGCCAATAATCGGATCGATACCCGTTCCGTCTTGATTATTGGCTCTATTCATCATCTTCAAGAGGTGGTCAGTGATGTTATTTTGGAACGCCATGAAATGAATCCCAACATCTCCATGAGGCTCATCTGCAAAGGTTCCACTTTCGACATCGAACGCTCTTCCTTTTGGTTGATAATCGTAGGTCATACCTCTTCTTGCTATGATGCCATTGTCCTTTCCATCTCTTGGGTTCATCTTTCTGGTATGCGAATGAAAAGGACATTTCTTACCCTGAGGGTCATTTGCATAATCCATTGTAGCATGGTCAAAATTACGATAATTTCGATATCCTAACTTACTGATAAATTTTCTTGCGCCATACTTCCGAAGGTAGTAGATCCCCTTGGTAAAATAACTTTTTCCTTTCGAAACCGGGTAGCCTTTTTCTTTGTAAACGCCCATTACTTGAGCCTCCATAAAATCTGATGGAAATTCAAAATGCAGTGAAAGATTTTTTGTAAGCCTATTGAATTCTCTGACATCTTGTTCATATTTCAAAAAGGCAAGGTAGCTTCCCATGCCCTCCAAAATTGGCTGAGCTTCTTGGATGGTTTCATACTGAGATTTTACCAATCCATCATAAAACCCGAAATGCTCTATAGGCTGCTTGTTTCTTCTAAAGACTTTCCCATGTTCGATAATTACATCTTCAATTGCCTCGTAATTGTTTTGAATATCATCTGTAGCAGCGTTGAGGACTCCCAGATCATCACAAGCCAGCAAGAGCATGATATGATTTTCATCGTATTTTTCCACGCCTTGCTTGTTCAAGCCTTTGATTCCAGCTTTAAATGTGTCGTGTTGAGGTGTTGTTATTTCTTCGTTTTGAAGTTTGTTGTAGCAATTGGCACTTAGATAAAGACCGGCAAGTAAGTCGTTATTTTCGCCGGTTTTTTTATAAATTAAGGATTGGTCATCCTGATCTTGAGCGCTGTTTATCGGATAGTGGCCCAATAGGTTAATCAACCCATTTCGTAATTCTCCATCCTTAAATTTAATAAAAATCAGCTTGCTAAAATTACGCCCATGCCCTTTCAAAATGTTGCATTGAATATCACTTTTAGTCATTAGATTTGGGTTTATTATTAGGCAAGAAGAGGGATCGACATCAAAATTCCACCACTGTGATCAAAAGGAGGGCAAGGAAGAGCGACGAAGTGATAGTCTTGGTCCAAAAGCGTTTTTTTATCTTCCTTTAGTCCAACCAATACTCGGCAATCTTTAGTTATGAATTCTTCATCCTCTAAGCTTTCCTTACATTCCACCTTTGCATTAATCATCCGAATATAGGAGGCTTCCGATTGATTGATGATCATCATAATATCTTCCACGTGGAAGTAAGGCGTTGCCTCAGAATGTGAGTTGGCTGAGGGTGTAATCGTTAAGGTATAATCCAAAGTAACGATTTTAGTTGTTCCGTTCTTAAATTGAGTAAAAGCCATAGGTGGTTCGTTTTTTTTGAGTTAATAATTAACAAGGTAAAAACAATGGGTTGAAATCTATTGATAAACTGACAAGTGGTGAGTTTGACTGTACCAATAGCAATCTTGAATAAAAGAATGACCTTAAAGCATCGCCAATTTCTCCCTAACCAAATCCTTTTTGTTGCGAGACACATCCAGCTCTTTCCCCGAACTCATCTTCACTCGAATGCCTCCATCCTGCTTCACCAGCTCTTTGACCCTATGCAAATTAGCGATGTAGGAACGATGGATTCGCATGAATCCAAATTTCTTCATCGTATCTTCATAGTAGCCAATATTGTGAGAGATAGTCAGCTCGTGACCATTTGTAAAATGAAAAACACAATACTGCTTGCTTGCCTCCACGTAAAGAATGTTTTCCACACTTTCGTAGATGATGTTGTTGCCATTCGGAAGGGCAATTCGCTGATTTTGGTTGACTTGCTCTTTGGTTTGTTTTTCCATCAAGTCGATCATTACGCGAAAGCGTTCCAAGGTTTTTTCTCTATTGAACTTTTCTTCTGCTTTAGCCACAGCGGCTTCGAGTTGCTCAATTTCGAGTGGTTTGAGCAGGTAGTCCAGCGCACTTAGTTTGATGGCGTCAAGGGCGTACTCATTGTAGGCAGTGATAAAGATGACTCCGAAATTGATATTCGGGATTCGCTCCAACATCTCAAGCCCCGTCATACCAGGCATTTCAATATCCAAGAAAACCAAATCAGGCTGATGAAGCGCAATTGCTTCAATCCCCTTTTGTCCTCGATCACAGCTGTGAACAATCTCGACTTGCTTACAATGAAGTTCGATTTGCTTCGTGACAGCTTGAAGGCTTTCCGGCTCGTCGTCAATGATAATGGCTCTTAACTTGCTCAATGATTTGGAATTTCTGGTGTTTTGAAAAGATTCCGAATTATTGATTTCACTTGATCTTGTGTCTTTCGTTCTATCGTTGGTGTTTGGAGAGGTTATCATGGTTTTTTGATTAATGAGGTTCTTTACAAATATTAGGGTACAAACAAATTTATCTTTTTTTTCTAATAAATTGATAATCAATTAGATATATTTGGTTGATTATCAACTCAACAATATTGCTACAGGGCGAATCCGTAGTTTACTCCCTTATGTGGGCAGTGAAACGCTGTTGCCTACTTCTAAAGTAGGCGAAATTTGCCCAGATGACCGAGTAGCCGTCCTCCATTGACTCGGTGGTTATTTTTGACTCAGAGTTGTTGGTCGATTTGGAAAAAGTGCTTTTCAACTTTTAGCACTTTCGTGCAATGAAAACCAAATCACACACTCGGTCAGAAAAAAAATAAGATTTCTCAATAGACGAATAGATAGCAATTCAGAACCAGTGGTCGATCCGGTTGGAGGAACGGTAATTTGAACGGTTTGCACTCAAATCATTAGAAAAATTATCAATATCTTTGAGCTATTAATCCACCAAAACCTTACCCCAATGGAAGCAGATGTAATGCTAATAGTAATTTTAGCGATCGGCACGTTACTTCTAAATATACCGAATGAGTCTAAAGAAAATGTCGAGTAGCTAAACAGTAGGCGGTCAATTTTTGACCGCCTTTTTAGTAGCGCCCAAATTTATTGGGGCGAAAAAACCAAAGCTATTCCTTCTTATTTTTTGACTTTCGTCAAATGAATTTTCTTGACACCCAAATAAATTTGGGTGCTACTGAATGCACATTTCCAAAGCAATATTGGCGCGCTCATAAGGAGAGGTATAGTCTTCCAACTCAACGAATCCCAATTTTTTATAAAGGTTAATAGCAGGCGTCAGGATGGTATTGCTTTCAATATAGATTTTCGAGGCGCCCAGTTCCTTTCCTTTTGCGATGACTTGTTCGCAGAGCTTTTGTCCTATCTTTTTTCCACGCATTTCAGGGATGACGCCCATTTTGGCTAATTCGTAGGTGGTCTCTTCAGCATCCATTTTTTTCATGGAGATGGCTCCGACCGGTTGGTCATTCCAAAGCGCGATGAAGATAAAGCCGCCTTTGTTGATGATGTTTTGTTCGGGGTGGTCTAAGGCTTTATGATCCTCTTCTTCCATTTTGAAATACTTTTCAATCCACCATTGGTTGATGGATTTGAAGGCGGCTGCATATTGAGGTTGGTAGGAAACGATTTGGAGAGACATTTTTTGAGAGTTTGAGAGATCAGGAATTCGAGAGATCGAGAACGCACAAATTTATCCCGAATTCCCGAAACCTCGATCTCCCAAATTCTAAATTATTTCTTCTCCGGCAAATACCAGCCAAGCCATGCGCCGACAATTCCCCATTGGACAGCCCAGTCCACTATGTAGCCCAATGTGTTGGTTTGATACCAGACGCTATTGAGATACGGAATCGTCATGTAGCCAATCGCCCCGACTGCCAAAGAACTCAGTAGAGCAGTTTTCATGTTGAGGTGGGTCATCTGCATTAAGAGCCAAACCAACAACCCAACAGAAAGCCAATCAATAGTGAATCCGCGAAAGAGATTCATTCCAAAATTCATTTCGAAAGCGGGGCGGTAATTGATGCGTGCCCAAGGTTTGCCCTTGGCATTTTCCTGAACTTTTTGAACTTCTTCAGCTGAGGCGCCAGGCGGCGCAGCGGGTATGAAGTACTCCCCACCTTCAGTTAGGTTTTCAGCGAGTGCAGCAATGATTTTGTCTTGATTGGGGGAGTAGGTGTTTTCTGTTCCGTGAACGTTGAGCGGTCCAAAAGAAAGAAATTGCCAAAAAAATAAGATGAGTCCCCCGACGAGGGAAGCGATGAGTGGTCGTTTCATGATTTAATGTTTTGTTTGTAAATGAGCTTTGAAATAAGGTAATTTTTGAGAGATTACCAATTTTCTGTACTCCTGGCGAGTTTGGTATTAAAGGCGCAGCGCGCCGATTCCCTTGGTAGCTTTATTTTGAATATCTGAAATTTAGGTGCGTAGCACCGGCTCTCTAAAATATTTTTAAGGGAATCGGTGCTACGCACCTTTTTGGATCTGTCATCTTGGTTTTCTACCGAGGGTGCCGCTGCCATGCGGCTTTTCAACCCCATTTGCCGAAAGGCGAAAAAAAGAAAAACCCCCACCAATCTAAATTGGTGAGGGTTTTCATCATTTCGCGAAAGCGGGAAACAGACTGCTAACTACAATACTGCCTACCGCCTACTGCAAAACTGCTCTATCCTTCATTGGCAGGGCGAGGGAATTGTACGTGTACTTTATCACCTGCTCTGTCCAATGGTAATTCATCCAAACGTCCATATCTGCGGAGGTCGATCCATCTGTGACCTTCACCAAATAGGGAGTAGCGACGCTGACGCAACACTTCATCAACCAATGAAGCATCATCCATACCTCCCGAATAGTCAGCAAGTCCAGCTGCTGCTCTCACCACGTTGATGGCATTCACTGCGGCATTATTATCGGTTCCGATTCTTGCTTCTGCCATGATGAGGATCAACTCCTCATTGCGCTGCATGACGGCATCGTCAGTGTTGTCAGAATAGATAGAAACCAAACGATCACCACCCAAGCCATCTAATTCGATGAGGGTAGCTAATGTGGTTTTGCCATCGATGCGAGTATCGCCGGCTTCAGCTTCATCTGCCCAAGTTGGGTGTGCCATGTAGTTGTCCACATCTGGTACGTAGAAAAGCGGATTTCCAAAATCATTACCGGTTGCACCTCCGAAAGCATAGTAGCCACCTGCATTGAGGTCGCCGCCCATGTCCATGAAAGAGTCACCTAATGCTTTGATAGCATCTGCTTTGTTGCCAGTTTGGATATTGATACGCGCCACGATTCCTCTATTGAATTTTGCCATCGCACCTGTCTGCGAATCATCGTAGCCAGGAATAGTACTAAACATTCCATCTGCCATGGAGAAAGGGAAAGTCGCTGACGCTGAGGTCAACTGATTGTACCCTTCATCCAAAATGGCAATGATTCCTGCCATGGTTGCATCATATCCACTCAAGAAGGGTCCGAGATTGTTGACATCATTGACGTCGAGTCTCAAACCGTTTTCGTATTGGCGGTTGGCTTCCAATGCCAATTCGAAACCGATGATGGTATTCGCAAATCCGTTGAACGCTGCTACTTCGCCAGCTGATAAGGAAGCCGAAGTGTTTGCAACTGCTTGCTTCAACAAGTTAGCGTTTCGAACCGAACGATAGCGTCCGAAATAGGTACGCGTGGTCAAGAAACCATTGTTGTCGAGGTCCCCTCCGTTTTGCCCCAAAAGCTCTGAGGTGTAACGAGGGTCCGTACCGCGCAAGTCATAATATTCTCTACCGACCACGCTGAGTGTCCAATAGTGAAACTGCATGTCTTCTCTGATAACAGATTGAAGCCCTTGTGCCAAAAGTTGTAAATCAGCAAGTGTGGCTCCGTCTTCAAACACCTCCGTAGTGGGAGAGTTTGGATTTAAGATTGGCTCCACTTCGCAAGAAGTTACTGCTATTGAAATCGCAGTGAGGAGAATTAAATATATTTTTTTCATAATTAATTTATGTTGTATTAAATGTATTGATTGATTTTTTTCCCTTTCGGGAAATCACTTGTCCCGATGTATCGGGAATCTCATTTCGCGAAAGCGAAAAAAGAAAATTAGAAAGTAAGGTTCAAGTGGAAGTTCATAGTCCTTGCCGATGGGTAAGGGGTAACCTCCACAGAGTTAATCAAGACATTGTTACCGAAGTTAGATACTTCAGGATCATAACTATTGTAGTCAAAAATATTGATTAGGTTTCTTCCAGAAAATCCGATTTTCATATTTCTGATCAAGTCATTGCTCCATGATTTAGATGGAACGGTATAGTAAACACCTAACTCTCTCAAACGCATGTAGCCTGCATCTTCGATATAAACACCTGGGTGCGTACCCAAAGCAGCAAGACGGAAATCTCCGTTTGAAAGCTGACCACTTGGGTCAAGATTGGTGTCGTCATAATCCCAAGTTACTGACCCAAGGTCGTAGAGTAGGGTAGAAAGGTTGATACCGTCACCACCTTGTTTCCAGTGGAACAGCCAGTTTACTTCCAATCCTTTCCAAGCGATACTATTGACCCAAGAGAGGTTGAAGTCTGCTTCCATATCTCCAAAGGTCATGAATCCATCACCTTCTGGATCTACGTTGGAGCAGTCGCCATTATCACACAGAGAGGGGTCGATTGAACCACCCAGTTGAGTGGCACTTTGTCCTTCTTGAATTCTTCCCTGACCCAAGAACGCCGCGAAACCTCCAGTGTTGAAAGCAGGAATATCTAAGCGAGTAACCTCAGAGCGGTTTCTCCACCAGTTGAATCCAACTGCCCAAGAAAGATCGCCTGAACGAACCACTTCTGCTTCTAATCCTAATTCAATACCTCTATTTACTAATTGTCCAGCATTAACTACTTGATTGGTGAATCCAGTAGATGCAGGTACTTGTGCTCTTAGCAATAGGTCATCAATTGTTTTGTTGTAGAAAGAAGTGGTCAATAAGATTCTATTTTTCAAGAAACCTAAATCAAGACCAAATTCTAATTCCGTTTGAGTTTCAGGAGCTACGTCCGGGTTACCTCTTAAAGAAGAAGTTACCAAACCTGCATTGCCTTCAATCAACGAACCATCCAATGAGTTGAATCGGTCATTAAATCCAGCAAAACGTGCCGAACGTCCGAATGCTACCCGTGGCTTCAATTGAGAAATCGTTCCTCCCAAATCTGTGAATTCGTGGACATTGAAAGCTAAACTTGCTTTAGGATTCCAGAAGATTTTGTTTGGGTCTCCATTATTAGAAGACTTGTCTCCTCTGATTCCTAAGGTTAGGATTAATTTATCAGCCCAGTTAACTTCTTCTTGTGCGAAGAAACCTTTGATTTGACTTCTGACGATGTTTTGACCTGTAGAAAGGTTGGCTGCTTGATCCACGTTGGTTTGAGAACCATTAAGACCCGAAGCAATCGTGGTTACATTATCAAGGTCTTGATCCAATTGGATTACACCTGCCTGAGTCGTCAAATTCAAATCATCCGTGTAGTAGTCATGTACTGCGAAAGCAGAAAAATTCGTTCTGCGGCTCAAACCAAAACCAGCAATAGAAACACCACCCAAAGAAGTCGGGTCTCTAAAGAAAGAAAGTTGCTGAGGGAAGATACCTCTTACTTTCATGGTGTAGTTGTCCAAACCACCCTCGATGCCTGCTTTCAATACTTGATTGTCAGTTTGCATCAAAGTGTAAGTCAATCTCATGCTACCAAAGAAACGGCTTAGGTTTTCGTTGTTGGTAATCGTATTTACAGTTTCCACCACGTTGGAACCTACACGAGGGTTGGCTGGGAAGTTACCATTTTCGTCAGCGAAAAGGTCATCCCAAGGTCGCGTAAATGCCATAGCGTAACCAACTGTTGTGTTTGCATTTGAGTTATTGAAAAGCCCTCTGTCTGCACTTGATCTTACATAAGAAGAAGTGATGTCAAGGTTCAATTTTTTAGATAATTTGTTGGAAATGTTTGCTCTTACAGAAGACTTAGTGTAGCCGGTTCCTGGAACAAAACCATCTTGATTTCTCCAAGTACCACTTACATAATATTTCGTGGTTTCGCTACCTCCATAAACAGAAAGGGCAGAAATGGCATTTAAAACACTATTTCCGAAGACTTCTTTTTCGTAGTCGTTGGTTCCGTTGGCATCAAAACGAGCTGCTTCATCTTCTCCAAACACATCCGCTACCTTAGCTCTATCCCAACCTCTATCTCCCAAAAGGCGAGTAGATTGGTTAGTACCAATGGTCTGAGCGAAATTGACTCGTAAGTCTTGATTAAACTTTCCGCGCTTGGTGGTAATTAAAACCACACCTCCTGCTCCACCTACACCGTAGATAGCCGCCGCGGACGCTCCTTTCAAAATTTCGATAGACTCGATGTCTTCAGGAATTAAATCTGCGATACGGTTTGATGCGTCATCCTGATTGGTTGCAGTGTTTCCTCCACCTGCTGCGGAAGTTACGATGTCTGTTCCGAGAGAAATCGTGGAGTTGTCCATATAAACTCCATCAACGATATAGACCGGTTGTTGATTTAGAGAAACAGAAGTTACCCCACGCAATCTGATTGAGAATCCACCACCGGGCGCTCCTGAGTTGGCACGAATGTCGGCACCGCTAAATTTTCCGTAAAGTGCTCCATCCATCGTAGATTGTGAAGTCACACCGGTTAGCTCCTTCGCGTCGATTGATGCGACGGCATTGGCCAAGTTGGATCGCTTTACAGAAGATGCCAGACCCGTGACGACTACTTCGTCAAGTGCTGTCGCAGAGGATTCCATGACGATGTCGAGCGATTTCATGCTTGAGTTGACGGTTTGCAGCATCTCAGCATAGCCAGTGTAGTTGATGACCAACACTGCGTCGTTTTTGGTGACATTGAGAGAATAGTTACCATCGATGTCAGCGACAGTTCCATTGGGTGTTCCTTTTTCAAGGATGGTGGCTCCGATCAACGGTTCGCCGTTGGCGTCGTTGATGGTACCGTTTAGTGTAAACTGAGAAAAAGCTGTCGTTCCTACAAATAAGAAAGCCAACAGCACATAGAGTGTTTTCTGTTTAACCATATTAATGAGTTTTTAGTGAGAAATGATTTTTGTTTTTTTTCCTTGACGGAAAATGCGCTAAATATAAAGGTAAGTTCATGGAATGGAATCGAAATAACGCATAAACCAATCAATTCGCAGCCTGTGAGGTCGTGGCATTACGAAAAATGTCTATGCGTTAACAAAAATTAATTAATTCGGAGGAATTATTGTTTGGCAATTATTAATTTTGGGTGCTGGAATAAATTCAGTTTTTAATTCAAAAGAGTTATGGATTTTTTAAAATATTTGTTATCTGATGTTTTGTGTGTATTCATGGCTTCTTCATGTCAGAATGAAGAATTTGGAGCGCCGACTGTCTATTCAGATTCAGAATAATTAAATAGAAATTTTGTCTAATACCTAAATATATTTTTTGCAGGCGTTCTTTTGAGCGCCTGTTTTTTTTGCCTTTCTAACCAAGTTCGGGACAACCAGCGGTGATTTCATCGACTGTTGATTCATTTTGGGATATTGCCCGAAAGGGCGATTGATCTTAATTGAACCGTTAACCTCAACTTCAAACTCAAAAACTCAATGAATTTGAGTTTGATCTTTGAGTTGAGTTTGAGTTCTAAGTACAGGACAAAAGTGAAATGAGAGGTTTACTAAACTTAATTTTTAAAAACTCGCGAATAGAATTATTTAAATCAGTGCATTTAGCGAAGGCTTGTCCCGTATTTTAATCGGGAGCGAAGTTTAGTAAACCTATGTTTTGTCCTGTACTCAGGTTTGAGTTTTGAATTTGATCTTTATTTTACCTTTACAAAAAATCTAATTTCATGCGACTACTTCCACTTCTATTTTCAATCACCATCATGACTTCATCTTGCGCCCAACTCCCATACCACTCCATCCCTGATTACCCAGAAGATTACTCAACGGGCAATGTCGTCGCCCGCATGATAGATGGCTTGGGCTATCGCTATTATTGGGCAACGGAGGGGCTTACTGAAAAGGATTTGAAATACAAACCATCGCCAGAAGGAAGAGATACGGAACATACCTTGGAGCATATTTATGGACTTTCGGAGGTGATACTAAATGCTGCTAAAAACGAACCGAACATACGCCCCTCGGATTTTGAAAACCTTACGTTTGAAGATTTCCGAAAGGGGACTTTAAAGAATTTAAAAAAGGCGAGTGAACTGATGTTGGGCAAATCGGAGGCAGAGGTTGCCAACCTAAAAGTCATTTTTGAGAGAAGAGAGAAACAATCTGATTTTCCATTTTGGCATATATTCAATGGACCAATTGCAGATGCGTTGTGGCACACGGGGCAGGTGGTTTCCTATCGCCGTTCGGCAGGCAATCCCATCGATTCGAATGTGAATGTTTTTATGGGGCACACTAAGCATTGATGTTAGCCAACTTTGAGAATGCAGAACGCAATCGCGATAGAGGTTTTGAAGCCATTTTGCTCTCTGCCCAATATTTGGATACAAAAACGAACTTGGGTGTTGGCTGGCGTCGGAATGGGCATGGACGCTCCTGCTTTTTATGATATCCAAACTGCTGAGGAGCGCAATTTCAATTAGGGATATTCCGCGACAGCGGCAGTTGGATTTGATATTTTGAGTTTCAATAAATCAACGATTGATTTTCAAGGACGCATTCATTATGGCGCTGTGGATGTGGGAGAGGAGCAATTGAAGGGGACGGCTTTTTCTGTTTTAGTGGGGTATAATTATAGCTTTTGAAATTGAAAAAGGAGCCCTTCTGATCTTTTATTTTTTTCGCCTTTCGGCTAAACATTTACCCCGATCCATTGTCTGATATGGAAGCGTAATCATAGCTTTGCGCACTAAAGTAAAACAGATGAGTCAAGTCAAACCGTATAAAGACACCGAGGCAGGAAAGAAAGAGCAAGTCACCGAGATGTTTGATAACATTTCGGGCAATTACGATACGCTCAATCGCGTCATCACTTTCGGAATGGACATTGGCTGGCGCAAAAATGTGTTTAAAATAGTAGAAGAGCAAAAACCCAAAACCATCCTCGACATCGCCACCGGCACGGGCGATATGGCAATTTTATACGCGAATACGGACGCCAAAAAAATCGTCGGACTCGATATCTCCTCCGGCATGCTCGAAGTCGCCAAACAAAAAACCGAAAAGAAAAATCTCCAAGAAGTCATCGAATACAAATTGGGCGACGCCGAACATCTTCCTTTCGAAGATGGCAGCCTCGATGTGGTGACGGTCACCTACGGCATCAGAAATTTTGAAGATTTGGAAAAGGGGCTTTCTGAGATTTTGCGTGTCCTTTCGCCGAAAGGCATGTTGGTCGTTTTAGAAACTTCCATTCCTGACAATTTCTTCTTGCGGCAGGGCTATATGATTCATACCAAATTCATGTTGCCGCTGATCGGCAGGCTGTTTTCCACAGATAAAAAGGCTTATGCCTACCTTTCCGAATCGGCTCGTGATTTCCCTTACGGGCAAAAATTAAAAGTGATCTTTGAAAAGGTGGGGTATCAGAAAGTGAGGGTGTTGCCGCAGGCGGGGGGGATTTCTACGATTTATCAGGCGGAGAAATAGATTATTTTCGCTTTTGCTAAATATGCAATTTTATTACCTCTGCGAAACTCTGTGTCTCCTCTGTGAATCTCTGTGTAACAATTCTATCATGATAGGTTATTACACAGAGTTACACTGAGAACCACGGAGTTACACAGAGGCACTCATTTCGCGAAAGCGAAAAATCAACCTTAATAAAAAAATCACTTCGCCCCCAAATCCAACTTATCCAAATGCCCAAATTGCTCATAACCCGGATAGGCAGTTTTCGCCTCTTTCAGTGTTTTAGAAAACAACTCATCCTGTCGCAACTGATAATGACAAAGTGCCCGATTATAATACTCATCAGGGGTCTGACCATATTGCTTGACCGAGCGGTCGAAGAAATCTAATGCTTCTTGATAAAACCCAAGCGCGTAATAAATGCCGCCAATCTCAAAAGCTAAATCTTCCTTTTCGTTGATGTGGAAATAGGTGTTGTACACCTCATGCATCGCTTGCCCCAAAAACTTCCGTTCGTTAAAAGTAATCTGTTGAATCACTTGTTTGACTCGTGGCAATACGTTGGAAAAAATTTGAGAATCATAGCCATTCACGCGCAGCAAACCGACGATTTCGCGTAAGCGTAAACTGCGGATGTGGCTGTAATAAAACTTCTTCATCAAGGTCAGATCTTCTGGTCCGAATTCGTTGACAAATAGGTTGTAGGCAAATTGGGTTTCGGTATAAGATTCGCCTTCCGGCAAAAAGAGTAGGCACGCCAAATCAAGATGATAAGTCGAGTATTTTGGAAAAATCGCCTTACCGCCTGTCTTCTTACAATACTCCCCCAACGCATGAAAATTGACCCAAAACGAAATGCTGCCATGCGACACCATGTCAGGTTCTTTGGCGTTTTCGAGATCATGCAATTCGTGCGAGCCTTTGTCCATTGAGAGGAGTAGCATTCCTTTTTTGGAGAACTTGCGGATGTTTTTCAGACACTCTATTCCGATTTTTGGGAAGAACACGTGGGTAGTCATCAGCGTAGAGCGATACGCCTCCAAAATCTCATTCAACGCCGCTTCTTCATAAAACGGTTTTTCCATTACCGTTTTGTGGATTTTCAAATTTGAGGTCTTGAATAGTTCTCTTGCGGATTTTCCGGAAGGGGGTTCTGTGGACTCAATGGAAACCTCACAAGTGGAGATTTGCATGTGGTCATAATGGAACACATCAGTCGGAATCGAATCAAAAAAATAATTGCCAATCGCAATGATAGGTTGGTCTAATTGCTCTGGCAAAATCTTCAAACCCGATTTCCGTAACGACAATTCTTTGCCCGCTACGGCATCAAAATATGCCACATCCAACTGCCCTGAATCATAATAGGTTTGGAGCTGCGGATGTTCTTCAAAGAAGGTCAAATTCTCCTCCACGATGTCGCTTAGGATATAGCAATAAGGCGGCAAATCCAACTGAATCTCTTTGATCAATCTTCCTAAATGTCGCAAAACATGAAATGCTAATCGCCCATGCCCGGCACCCAATTCGAGAAAATAAACGCGGGACATTTGCCCCTTTTGCGCTAAGTCCTTGAGGAAGCCAAAGATTAAATGCGCATAAGTTTTTCCGACATTGGAATTGCTCGTCAGGTGATGAGGCACTTCTCCGGTGCTCCATGCATGAATCCCTTCTTCCTGATAAAATTCGCGATTGAGTTTCCAGATGAGGCTTTCGCCAAATGGCTTTTTAGATTCGACCACATAGAGATTTTCTTCCATAGTACAAGTCAGGTTTTAATGAATAAATCATTCTAAACTCTGTCGGCTTGTACTCTTGATCTTGCGGTAAGCAGAAACAAACGAAGCGTTGAATTGGGTAGTGAAGGTAGGGTTTGTTTGCGACTTTGTCGCTGATTGTTGTTCCGCCTACGGCGAAGGATTGTTTCGCTTCGCTGATTGTTTCGCCGCTTTGCGGCTGATTGTTTTGGCTTCGCCCCTGTTTGATTGCTTTTCCCTTTCGGGAAATAGCCTCATTTCGCGAAAGCGAGAAAAAAACAATCAAACAATCAGCCGAAGGCGAAACAATCAGTGGCGAAGCCACAACAATCAGCTACGAAGTAGCGAAACAATTAATAAGTTAACAAAAAACTATTTCCCCCCACAAATGCGCCAAACAAAAGACTAATAGTACTTTTGCGCAAAATTTGAAAAATGATAACAGTTAGTGATTTATCGCTTCAGTTTGGAAAGCGCGTTTTGTTTGAGGAAGCCAATGTGGTTTTTAGTCATGGCAATTGCTATGGCGTGATTGGTGCTAATGGGGCAGGGAAGTCCACTTTTCTAAAGATTCTCTCTGGAGAAAAAGACGCCAACAAAGGGCACGTAGCTCTCGAACCCGGCAAGCGAATGGCAGTGCTTAAGCAAGATCACTATGAATATGACGAGGTGCGCGTGTTGGATGCCGTCATGATGGGGCATCCGAAGTTGTGGAACTTGATGAAGGAAAAGGACGCAATTTATCTGAAACCGGATTTTTCAGAAGCAGATGGTCTCAAAGCCGCTGAGTTGGAAGGCGAATTTGCGGAGATGGATGGCTGGAATGCAGAGCCAGATGCTGCTGCGCTTTTGAGTGGCATTGGAATTAAGGAGAAGTATCATGATAAATTGGTGAAAGACTTGGATGGAACGCAAAAGGTACGAGTGCTTCTGGCGCAAGCGCTTTTTGGAGATCCGGATTTGTTGGTATTAGATGAGCCTACCAACGACTTGGATATCGAAACCGTCAACTGGTTGGAAGACTTCCTTTTGAATTTTAAAAATACAGTCATCGTCGTCTCTCACGACAGACACTTTTTGGATACCGTTTGTACGCATATCGTTGATATTGACTTTGCGAAAATCAATGTCTATACCGGTAACTACACCTTTTGGTATCAATCGTCTCAATTGGCGCTCAAGCAAAAATTGGCAGCCAACAAAAAGACCGAAGAGAAGCGCGCAGAAATGCAGGCATTCATCGACAGATTTAGTGCCAATGCCTCTAAATCGAGACAAGCGACTTCTCGCCGTAAGATGTTGGATAAACTCAACTTGGAAGAAATCAAACCTTCCTCAAGAAAGTACCCAGGTATCATTTTCGAGGCGGAGCGAACTGCGGGTGATCAGATATTGATGGTCGAGAAATTGAATTATAGCTATGATGGCAGACCGCTTTTGAAAGACGTAGATTTCACTATAAATAAAGGTGAAAAAATCACGGTTATCTCCAAAGACGGTTTGGCTACTCAGGCGTTTTATAAGATTTTGAATGGCGAATTGGAAGCGGATTCGGGCACTTTCGAGTTTGGACAGACGATTACTTCTTCCTACTTGCCGCTCGATAATGAAAAGTATTTTAGTGACGATCCGATGTCGCTGATGGATTGGTTGCGCCAGTTTTCTCAAAACAAGGATGAGCAATACATCCGTGGTTTTTTGGGCAAAATGTTGTTTTCAGGTGAGGAAGTGCATAAGATGTCCAACGTGCTTTCGGGAGGCGAAAAGGTGCGCTGCATGGTCTCACGCATGATGCTTAAGCAGGGCAATTTGCTCATGGCAAACGAACCTACCAATCACCTCGACTTGGAAAGTATCACGGCGTTCAACAACGCGCTGATTAATTTCAAAGGCACGATTATCTTCACTTCTCATGATCATCAATTCACCCAAACGGTCGCTAACCGCATCATCGAATTGACGCCGAGCGGCATGATCGATAGTTTGAAAACTTTGGATGAATATCTCGCTGATGAAGGCATCAAAGCGATGAGGGAGGAGATGTATCATGCTGCGGCGTTGGTGTAGATTAGTGTTTTTGGTTATGATTACTTTTCCGCTTTCGCGAAATATGCTTATTTCGCGAAAGCGGATTTTTATTTAAAAGTTGTTTAGTAAAGTTGAAATAATAAAGTTTCGAAATTGAAGTGAGTTGTTTTTTCATTAGACGAGGCAAAAACCGCAGACAATGCGTGTCCCGATTTTAATCGGGGAAGTATAATGGAAAAAGAACAGCTTCAAATCGAAAGGTTATTTTTTTAGCTTTACTTAATAAGCTCTTGTCTTTGTCGTTTTTCGACATTTGTGTACCCAACCATTGGTAAGACTTTACGTTTCTCAAAAAAAAAGATCCAGTGAATAAACTCATATATCAAGGAAAGACAGACGAATATTTTGAAGTCCTAAATATAGAATCAGGCGAAATGCTTCCTGATTCTTCAATTGATGGTCAGTTGTCGATTTATTGGTTTGAGGAAGATGACAATTGCCTAATAATAGATGCTAAAGATTATGTTTTCAATAAGAATCAATTGATATGCCTTACCTCCATGCATAAGGTAATTGTCCAGAAATTGGGCAAGGTGAAGTACCTGAGATTTAATGCGCCATTTTTCTGTATTCTTAATCATGATAGTGAAGTGGGTTGCAAAGGCATTTTGTTTTTTGGTTCTTCCAATCTCCCTCTTCTCAATCCAAGTGTGGAAGACCTCACTATTTTAGAGACTGTCTGGAAAATGATCCTTATTGAGATGGAATCAAGAGATAATCTTCAATTGGAGATGCTTCAGATGATGCTCAAACGATTGCTGATTCTTTGCACTCGCATCTATAAAAGCCAAGAAAACTATCAAGCTATTGATAACATACAAACTGATATCGTTCGGGAATTCAGCTTCTTAGTGGAGCAGCACTTCAAAGAAAAACACTCCGTAAGCGAGTATGCTGACCTACTCAACAAATCTCCCAAAACGATTTCCAATCTATTTAAAAAGGTAAGTGATAAATCTCCGCTCCAAATTATTCAGAACCGAATCATGATTGAGGTGCGGCGAATGTTGCGCTACACCGAGCTGCCCATTTCGGAGATTGGCTATCAGGTGGGCTATCAGGACATTCAGTCGTTTAGTCGGTTTTTTAAAAAACATGAAGGGGTTTCGCCGTCGCAGTTTAGGGAGGCTTGATAAGTCAAAAGGTTCAATCAAAATCAAAAGGTTCAATCAAAATCAAAAGGTCTCAATCAAAATCAAAAGGTTTAATCAAAATCAAAAGGTTCAATCAAAATCAAAAGGTCTCAATCAAAATCAAAAGGTCTCAATCAAAATCAAAAGGTCTCAATCAAAATCAAAAATTTTTATTTGCCTTTCGGCAAATAGTGGATTAGATAAGACTTATATCAATAGATTAGCTGTTTGCTCTTTTCTTATTCAATATCATTTTAGCACTTATCGGTACCAATTCATTTACTTCCTTTAATAGCCAATTTCGTTTTTCTTCCTCGCCTTGATTTACGTAGTTCAAAATTTTTAAGGAAACCCTTGTTTCTTTTAATTCCTTCAGTACAATTGACATTTTATGAATAAAGTCTTTGGAAGTATTTGCGCCTTGAGCCTCGCCATAATTCAAAGCAGCACTTCCTGAAGAACGCATGATTTGGTCAGAGTAATAAAGTCCCGACTGAGATTTAGGAAGTGAATTACAAAAATTAATTACCTCACCTGCAAACCTTACCAATCGCTCCTCCAGGTTGTATAATTTCTCTTTCATTATAGTATGTTTTGGTTTGAATAACTAAAGTTAGAAATTTCTTTCGCTTTTCTGAGTTTGAGGGTTTTTGATTTTGATTGATTGCATCAGTCAAAGCTGAATTTTGATTTTGATTAAACCTTTTGATTTTGATTGAATCTTTTGATTTTGATTGAATCTTTTGATTTTGATTGAATCTTTTGATTTTGATTGAATCTTTTGATTTTGATTGAATCTTTTGATTTTGATTGAATCTTTTGATTAAACCTTTTGATTTTGATTAAACCTTTTGATTTTGATTGAATCTTTTGATTGAATCTTTTGATTGAATCTTTTGATTTTGATTGCAAACGGGAAAAATTGACAACACGTCAGGAAGATTGGTTTAACAAAACACTCAGATGTGCCCCCATCTTTGTGTCATCAAAAATGATAGAAAGCAAAAGCGCTTTTGATTTGATTGAAAAAAGCACCGTGATAAAAATGTGATAGTCATTTGATATTCATGTGAAGCCTTTTCAGATTCAATGAAAGAGATTTGCGCCATCATTTTTAATTTACTTATCAACCAATTTTTTTTAAAATATTAACCTGACTATTATGAAAAATTTACAATGGATTTTAGTTTTCTCAATTTTCTCATTCACTTTTTTGACAAGCTGTGGCGACGATGATGAGCCAGAAATTGACACTGCAACTTTTGAAGCAAACTTCTCTGGTCTTGAAGACTTAGGTAGCGATTTCGCTTACGAAGGTTGGCTTATCGTTGATGGCGCTCCTGTTACGGCTGGAATTTTTACCGTTGACGCAAACGGAACTCCTTCTGCTACCTCTTTTGAAGTCAATGCAGATGATTTAGCGAAAGCGACTGCTTATGTTTTGACTATTGAGCCAAGTCCTGATAGCGACCCAGCACCAAGTTCAGTCCACATCTTAGGAGGTGATTTTAGTGGTGACGACGCAGCACTTACCGTAGGGCACGGTGCGGCAGTAGGTACTGATTTCACGGCTTCCGCAGGTACTTACATCTTGGCGACACCAACTGATACAGACAATACAAACGAAACGAGTGGCGTATGGTGGTTAGACCCAACTGCTGGACCTGGACCTGGATTAGATTTGCCAGAACTTCCTGCTGGATGGATTTATGAAGGATGGGCGGTAGTAGATGGTACGCCAATTTCTACAGGTACTTTTAGAACTGCAACGGGTGCAGATAGCGATGGTTCTTTCAGCGGAGACCAACCGGCACCTCCATTCCCAGGAGAAGACCTTTTGAGAAATGCACCAGCTGGTCTTTCATTTCCACTTGACCTTAGAGGAAATGCAGTAGTGATTTCAGTTGAGCCAGTTCCAGACAACAGTCCTGCTCCTTTCACCTTGAAGCCTTTGGTAGGACCAGTTGCTGCTGACGCTGCTGACCACACGCCTTTGAGCATGAATAACAATGCAGGCGCAACCAACCCAACAGGGACAATTCAAAAATAAGCACAATTCCCCTAACCATTAAGCCGATTTAAATCACCCTCCAAATATTTAAATTGGTTGTATTGATTGTTGAGTTGCAGTTCTTATTACTGCAATCTCAGCAGTCAAACAACCAAAAAAATCACCATCATGAAGAATTTATTCACTTTGGCTTTCGCCATAATTGCCCTTTCATTTACCAGTTGTGTTGGCGATGACTTTCTCGAAGACTTTGTAGGGCAATCAGTTAGTATTACCACCTCAATAGACACCTTAGAAATCAATACTACTTTCCAATTTGAGAAAATGTATCTCAATGACATTGGGCAAGAAGAAATAGTGGCAGCAACATGGATTAGCTCAAATTCTGATATTCTTGAAATCGATCAAAACGGATTAGCAACAGCAAAACAAAAAGGAACAGCCTCCATCACAGTAATAATTGACTCAGATGGAACGACGTTAGAAGATTCAACGGAAGTGGTCGTGGGAGAAACTACGGTCATCTCAGAAAACCGAATCGAAGGACGCGTAGAAACTACCACTTTTTATGTCTTAGAAGGCGATTTTGTCTATCGAGAAGAGGGCGATAAAATACTCTTAGAATTTGGTAGCGATTATGTGGCTTCCAATAGATTGCCCGGTTTGTATATCTATCTCTCCAACAATCCTAACTCTGTCTCAGGAGCCTTAGAGATAGGCAAAGTCACCACTTTTAGTGGCGAACACACTTACGAAATCGAAGGCATTAACTTCAAAGACTATAAGCATATCGTTTATTTCTGTAAGCCATTTAATGTGAAAGTAGGAGATGGCGATTTGAACTTTTAGATCAACCAATTTTATCTTTTGCCTCCCGAAGCCAGTTCGGGACAAGTTTTCGACAAATACCCTCATTTCGCGAAAACTTGTCCCGGATTTTAATCGGGAGCGAAAAAATCAAGAATCATGAAAAATATAATTTCAATTATTTTAATATCTACTATATTTTCAAGTGTCTCTTTTGCAGGTGGCCCATGGCCACAACCCAAAGGAAAAGGATACTTCAAGCTCTCGGAGTGGTGGACTGTTTTTGACCAACACTTCACCGACCAAGGATTGATAGACCCGAATGTGACCACTGGAATTTTTAATACTTCGCTTTACGCAGAATTCGGAATCACCAACCGATTGACTGCTCAATTCAATGGCGCTTTGTTGAGTAGAAATTACATGAACAATTTGCGCTCTAACACGACCAAAGACATCATCGTCGCAGGTGAGGCGATCAACAGTTTAGGCGACATTGATTTGGGATTGAAATATGGGTTGACTAAGCCGGGCGCTCGGATTCCCATCTCGCTTTCTGTGATTTTAGGTTTGCCGACAGGCACACCAGTCGCAGGCGAATTGAACAACTTGCAAACCGGAGATGGCGAATTCAACCAAATGATTCAATTGGACGCAGGACGTGGATTTTCCATTGGAAAGACGCCTGCATACATCAGCGCTTACACCGGTTTCAATAATAGAACAAAAGATTTTTCAGAAGAAATTAGATACGGAGCAGAGTTCGGTATTGGCTTGGTAAATCAAAAATTTTGGTTGGCTACCAAACTAAACGTCGTCGAATCTCTTAAAAATGGCGCTACTGCCGAGTCCATAACCAGCACAAGCATCTTCGCTAACAATTCCGAATTTTCGAGCATCGGCGTTGAGGCAAACGTCTTTGTTACTAAGAAAATAGGTGTCTCAGTTGGAGCAGCGGGTGCTTTTAGAGGTGAAATCATCGCTGCTGCTCCATCTTACTCCGTCGGCGTGTTTTACGACATGACTAAATGAAGATAGATTAAATATACGTGATTAAATTTTGGTATCTCTCTCTTGTTTCCCGAACTGGTTTAGTGCAGTTCGGGATTCTTTTTTTTAAGTAGAGAAGAGAGAGACTACTTTTTTGAGAGGGAGATAGGCGTCTCTCATCTCTACTCTCTCAGCGCAGCGGTCTCTCTTCCAATCCCCTTTACACCTTGATATATATCCGCCTCCTATCCAACCACCAACCCGCAGCCCAGCAGACAAGCATGAAAACCAGTGCAAATGCAAATGACCCCCACATCGCTCCAATCCATGCAAATGCGTTTTCATAGACCAGAGAATAGACCGGTTTGCCACCAATTCGAATGAACCACATCGTGATCGCCAGATATTGCGAAAGCAAATAAATGAACAAGGGATTTTTGCCAAAGACCTCAAAGAAATTGAAATTGATAGGGCGCTCTCGCAAATCGGTTAGGGTGATTAAAGTTCCTAAAATCATCAAATTCAAGCCGATAGTCAGGAGGACGTAAGAACTCGTCCACAATTTTTTATTGACTGGAAAAAGGAAATCCCAGAAGTAAGCTACTCCTGCCAGCGCCGCTCCAGCAATCATCAGATTTGCGACTTTTTGGAAGCCTTCGTTTTTATTGTTGATGAGATAGGCACCTGCCAAATATCCACCAATCACATTGACAACCGCTGGGAAACTACTCAAAAAACCTTCGGGATCGAATGGAATGCCTTCGCCGCCGTAGAGGTGGCTTTCGCCAAATAGAAATACATCAAGCGTCCGCACTGCATTGTGTTCTAAGGTGTAATCACCAAAGCCCCACAATACCGCCCAGTAGGCCAAAAGGAGTCCAATGGAAGCATAGACCAATTTGCGCTTGGAGAGAAAGACAATCAGGATGGCAGCCAAAAAGTAGCATATAGCAATCCGTTGCAGAACGCCCCAAATACGGGTTTCCCCGAAAGGGAAAGAAGTCAGTTCGCCTGATTTGCTCCACTTCATGAATGGGAACCAATACATCAAGTAGCCCAAAAGGAAAATGAGTAGGGTTCGCCAGATGATTTTTTTCCAGGGGATGTTTTGAGTGGCACTTCCATAGCGCTGCATCACGAAGGCAAAGGAAGTCCCTACCGCAAATAGGAAAGAAGGGAAAACCAAATCGGTTAGTGTGAATCCATGCCATTTGGCATGTAGAAGTGGTGGGAAGACACTGCTCCAAGTGCCGGGTGTGTTGACAATGATCATCAGACAGATAGTCATGCCTCGGAAAATGTCAAGGGCTTGGTATCGTTTCATCGTTTTTTTTTCGTTTTGTCAGAAGACAAGGTAAGCATTTAATGAAACTTCAAACTCAAACTCAGAATGAGAGTGGTAATGAAAAAACGAAACCGTAATGAAAAAAAAATAGGAATGAGGAGCGGTAGGAAGGAGATTTGAATTGGGGCTATGAAATAGCGAGGCTCGAATTTGATTTTTTGAATTCAGAGATGACTTTGAATAATTCTTTAGGGTTGAATGGCTTGCCGATGTAGCCGTTCATATTGTGGGTTTTGGATTTTTCCAGCACTGCTAAAGAAGAAGCGGTCATTGCGATAATCGGAACGTTGCCTTTTGGATTAGGCATTTTTCGGATGATGTCAGTCGCTTCATAGCCATTTAGTTTTGGCATTTGTATGTCCATCAAAATCAGGTCAAAATCACCTTTTTGAAGTGATTCAATTGCTTGTTGCCCATCTTGAGCAATCGTAAGGTGAATGCCCCAATTTGTTAAAATTCGTCTGGCAACTAATTGATTCACCTTATTGTCTTCTGCCAAAAGAACCCTCATGCCAGACAACCCTGAGATGTTCTTTTCTATATTAACAGTGTTTGCTGCATCTTTGAGGCTGCTTTTGCTAAGGGGAAAGTCAATTTCGAAATAGAAATTGCTTCCTTTGCCCGGTTCGCTTTCGAGTTTCAAATGTGAACCATAAAGTTCGACGATCTCTTTTGCAATATTCAGTCCTAAGCCGGTTCCGCCGTAGAGTCGAGCAGTGTCGGTTTCTGCTTGCTTGTATTTTTCAAAGATGGTTTTTTGCTTCTCTTTCGAAATCCCAATACCGGTATCGATAATTTCGAACTTGATCCTCGCGTTGGTTTTGGTTACTTCGGTAGCATACATTTTTACATCAACAGTACCTTTCTCTGTGAATTTCATTGCATTGTTCACCAAATTCGTAACGACTTGATTCAATCTGATTTGGTCTCCTATCACTTGATGGTTTAGTCCCTCAAAGTTGGTATAGAGCGCCAATTTGACATTGGCTTTCTTCTTTCCATTTTTGTAGGCCGAAAATGCTTTTTTGCAATAGTCCTCTATGTTGAATTCGGTTTTCTCTAATTCAATATTTCCAGATTCTATTTTTGCTAAGTCTAAGATATCGTTTATCAAATTCAATAAATTATCTGCTGAAAATTTTAAGATTTCCAGATTTTCCTTTTGGTCTAACCTTGGGTTTTCCTCACTTAGGATATTTGCCATCCCGATGACTCCATTCATGGGCGTTCGGATTTCATGGCTCATGGTGGCTAAGAATTCGGTTTTGGAAGAAGCCAGTTTTTCAGCCTCGTTTCTTGCTTTTTCCAGAGCTTCATTTTTTACCTTAAGCAAGGAGCGTTGTTTCCAAAGCAAATGAATGAAAAAAACGAGCGCTGAAACCAAAACGAAAAGTAAAATACCGATAACGGCTTGATTAAGGTTTTGCTGTTTTAGAGTGGTTATTTCGAGTTCTTTTTCTTTTGATTCAAATTCAGTCTGAAGTCGTAATACTTCATTATTACTTTTTTCGTCATATATTTCTTTATCAAAAGTTTCCTTTAGCTTCTGATATTTATAAGCTCTTTCATACAAGTTGACCTTGTAGCATTCTTCTGCAATAAGTTCAAGAATATCTCTATTGTCCCTTGTGCTGGAGTTTTGTGGAATCAGTTTTTCGACTCTATCAAAAAGCATCAAGCCCTTATTGAAGTTTCCAAGTCTGATTTCAGATGCGCCCAATAGTCCAGAGGCAAAGCAATAGTATCCATTTTGTTTTTCTTTCGAAAAATAAGCGATAGCTTGATTTAGGTGACTTTGTGCTTGTCGTAAGACACTATCTTTTTCAACCAAAAGTTCTCCTATCATCAAATTGGAAAAGGCAATATTCCTTTCGTTTTGGGTGATTTTGCTCGATTCGAGAGACTCGAAAAAATATTTTTCAGCTAATTGGATATTGTTTTCCTGAGAATATAAGAGACCAATATTTAATTTTAAAAAACTAACTTTATTAAAATCACCAATTTCTGTAGCTATTGCTTGTGCCTTCTCGTAGTGTTCAATCGCCTTTTCAGGTTCTTTATTTAGAGTATTGATATTTCCTAAGATATTATAAACCTCGACTTTATTAGTTTTATCTACTTCATGAAGTTCCATTAACTCAAGGACTTCGTATGCTATTTTAATAGTCTCACTAAAATTTGATAAATCATAGTGAAATCCAAAATGCGTTATTTTTGAACTTATGAGAGCAGAAGTATCTTTTCGCTCCAATGACTCTCCTATAGTTTCTTCAATAAGTCTTACAGCTTCATTTGACTTGCCCGAATTCATAAGGTATTGTCCCATCCAACGCCTTGCCTTTACCACCTCTTGGAAATTATCAATCTTATAATATTCCTTAATTGCTTTATGACAGTATTCGTTTGCATTGTTGAACTCATCCAATGCTTTATAAGTCTTTGCCATCTGAAAATAAATGTCTCCCAAAAGTGAAGGAGTTTCTTTTGAAGCCGGACTTTTTTCTAATTGAATTAATATTTCGAGCGCTTTCTTTGGATCTTTATGTAGCGTCTCTTGAGCAGCTTGCAGACTTGAAGCGAAAGATAAAATAGGGAAAACCAACAGCGCAAGTATCGCTGTTAGAATGGAGTATGTCCAACTTTTTTCCGAATTTGTATTCATGATATTGATAAAAGTATCAATCTTGTATTCGGAGGGCAATTTATTCTACTTCATGAAAATGCAACTTCCTTGCCTGATATGCCATTTTTTTAACAAAAAGGTATCATTTTGTGACATGGCAAAACATTTACATCCTGTCGATTTTGCTAAATAGAAGCGAAACTCGTTATATTGCTTCTACAAAAAAAAGTTAACGATGAATCAGCAATCAAGACGAAAAGCTCTCAAAAACCTCACTTTGGCATTTGGTGCCATGGCCTTTACTCCTTCCGCTTTCGCGAAAACGCAGGACGGAACACCTATCCTCTTGCCAGATGAACGAAAGAAACGACATTTGGCGAAAGCCGTAACTGCCATCACCTTAGGTGCGGGAAACCGAGGAAACGTGTATGGTAATTATGCAACCCAATATCCCAAAGAGCTAAACATCGTCGGCGTAGCGGAGCCTATCAAAATTCGCAAGAAGCGCTACATGAAAAAACATGACATAAAGAAAAAGCACTCCTTCAAGACTTGGGAGGACGTCTTTAAGGTGCCAAAGTTTGCCGACGCGATCATTATCACTACGCCAGACGACCTGCACTATGGCCCCTGCATGGAAGCGCTCAAAATGGGCTACGACGTCTTGCTCGAAAAGCCAATCTCACCCTCTGAAAAAGAATGTCGCGACATTTTCGAGTTGAGTGAGCAAACCGGGCGCATAGTCGCTGTTTGTCATGTGCTGAGATATGCTCCTTACTTCATCAAGTTGAGAGAAATCATGCAATCGGGGGTACTGGGAAAAGTGGTCAGCATGCAGCACTTTGAGCCAATAGAAGCGATACACATGTCTCATTCATTTGTGAGAGGAAACTGGCACAACTCTATCCAGACGGCACCCATTATTTTAGCGAAGTCTTGTCATGATTTGGACATCATGAAGTGGATGTTTGGCAAAAACTGCCAAAGTATCCATGCCTTAGGCTCACTTTCTTGGTTCAATAAGGACAATGCCCCCAAGGGTAGCACGCCTCGGTGCATGGATGGCTGTGCGGTTGAATCCACTTGCCCATACTCTGCGATGAAGATATATTATCGAGATCGCGCTCGTACCTATGTTTTTGACTTGCCGGAAGATGAGTCCAAACACGGCGAGGTTATTTTAGAATACTTGAAAAACACCAACTATGGTCGCTGTGTCTATGATATGGAAAACGACCAACCAGACCACTACACTTGCAATATGCTCTTCGAAGACGATGTGACGGCTACCTTCAATATGGAAGCATTCACTTCCTACCACGGGCGCCGCACGCGCATCATGGGGAGCCACGGCGACGTCGTGGGGGATATGCAAAAATTCGAACACACTGATTTTTTGACTGGCCAAAAAACAGTTTGGGAGCAAGAAACTGACGGTCATGGCGGCGGCGATTGGAACTTGGTTTCGGATTGGATTCAGGCAGTGGCTGCTCAAGATTCATCTCTACTCACCTCGACTATTGCCGCTTCGATTGAGAGCCATCTGATGGGGTTCGCGGCAGAAATTTCCCGAAAGGAGGGAAGGGTGGTGGAAGTCAAAGTCTAAAGTAGCTTCTGATTTTATGCTGCTGGAAAAATAAATGAGTATTGAGATTCTCCCTATGGGAAAGCAACAGACCCTAAAATGTCACTACCCAATTTTTTAGTCAGATGATTAATTACTTCTCGTTTTTTGCTGCATAGCAATTCATTTTCTGTTCCCCCTATTTTTTTTTAATTTTTTCCCTTTCGGAAAAATGGAAACGGTACGGTTATTGATATATGTTGATTTTAAATAATATCTAAACAGTTGACTTGCTTTGCGTTGACTGATTTTTTTTCAACAAAGTTTTATTAACCATGAACAAAAAATTCCTCCCGCTACTGACCTTGATGTGCTCTACATTTATGATGATGGGTCAGGTAAATTTCCAATTCGCAAGCTTCGATTACACTAAAAAAAGAGCGCAAGATTCCAAGCAACCCTATATTGTTTACTTCGCTTCAGCAGATTGCAACACCTGCGAGGCAATGAATAATTCTACTTTCCAAGATCCGGGTTTGACGAAAGTCATGGATGGAAAAATAGGTGCTTATAAAGTCAACATTGGTGCAAAGAACAGCCTTTTTTGGGCTGAAAAATTTAGCATCTTTAATGCCCCCGTCTTCCTGTTTTTCAATGAGGACGGCAATCTGATTCAGCGAGTAGCACAGCCGCTCACCTCAACCGATATGCAAAGAATTATCGCAGATCCTGAATCTTATCAAGAAATCAAAGAGCAGTTAGCTGTTTTTGAAATGGATATTGAAAAACCAATTTCGACCGCCCCAACTCCTGAACCCATGGTCGAAGAGCCGACAGTGGAACCAGATTTTGGGACGCCCTACACCGCACCACAACCAGAGGCACGCGCCATTGGTGTTAGCGAATACGTAAACATTACGGCGCAACCTGTGACCTCATTTTCCGAAAGGGAAAAAACATACACGGTGCAAATGGGCTTATTCAAAGAGCACCAAAACGCCCAAGAACTGGCGATGGAACTCCAGTTGAAATACGATGATTATGTCTATATCATGGTCGAAAATGTAGAGGGGGAAAGGGTGCATAGAGTCCTTGTTGGCGATTACTACAATTGGGCTTCCGCCAAAAAAGTGTACAAAAAAGTAAAGGCAGACGGACATTCTGCTTTCATCAAGAAAAAATAATTGCGCAGAAGCGTAAACATGAAGTCGCTTCGCAACAAAAGAGATACCTGTATAACACAATGATCCAATTCAAGACTGACGGTTTGTTCACTTACGAACGAACCGTCTTCTTTTTGGCATAAAGTTTAAAGTTCTGTTATAACCCAACTTTTTTTTAGGAAGTAGGTTAGTTTTGCACCAACAAATAATGAATATGAAAAATTTGAAAAAATTCCTTTTCCCTTTTGTGCTTGGTCTTTTCGCTTTCGCGCAAATCAACGCTCAAGAAGAATACAAAGCAGAAAATGAAGGCTGGTACGTAAGTATTGATAAAGCCTATTCCGAATCGCAAAAAACCGGCAAACCCATCTTAGCCAATTTCACAGGAAGTGATTGGTGCCATTGGTGCAAAAAATTGACAGCTGCCGTTTTCGTCCATGATGAATTCAAAAAATGGGCAAAAGAAAATGTCATTTTATTGGAATTAGATTTTCCACGTAGAAAAAAACTGCCTGAAAATATCAGAGGTCAAAACGCAAGTTTGCAGCAAGCATTCGGCGTGCGTGGCTACCCAACGGTTTGGGTTTTTGACTTAGAAAAAGATACAGCAGGCAAATTCATGGTAAGCGCCTTGGGCAAAACTGGCTACAATAAAACCGTACCCGAATTCACCGGCGCCATCGAACAGATGATCGCCCAACGGAAGAAGTAAAAAACGGCCGCTTCGCTGGACGGGAGACGGTCGCCCTGCGGGCTGGACGGGAGACGGAAGATTAGTGCATCTAAAAAAGTCGCTGCTGAATTACCTCAGTAGCGACTTTTTCGATCCGTCTCCCGTCAGCGAAGCGGCCCGTCATCCGTCCAGCGAAGCGGCCGTTTTCCGTCTCCCGTCCAGCGAAGCGGCCGTTTTCCGTCTCCCGTCAAGCGAAGCGGCCGTTCTCAACGAAAGTCCTCGAAGTTGCCTTTTCGTTTTTGCATACCTGCAAAGACGGCTTCCATTTGATTTTTCTTCATGATGATTTCTTGCTGTTCGACGGATTCGAGCATTAAGCCATCAGCGACACTGAGGTAGGGCGCTTCATTGAAAACCTTTTTTGCTTTCACCACTGCACTCGGACTTTTGGAAGCAATCTCCTCCGCGAGCTGCATGGCGTCGGTATGAGGGTCATCAGAGAGGTGGGTCGCAAAACCATATTCGACACTTTCCTTGCCAGAAAAAACGCGATGGGTATAAGTCAATTCTCTTAAAATATCATCTCGAACATTGTGTCTCCAAAGCTGTGTCCCTGCCATGTCGGGAATGATTCCCCACTTCATTTCCATGATAGACAATTTGGTGTCGGCTGCGATGAATTTGATGTCAGCGCCCGACATGATTTGCAAACCTCCTCCAAAGCAAACGCCATGTACGGCAGCTATCACAGGCACTGGTAAGTTGTGCCAAACCCAGGCGGCAGCTTGCCATTTATTAGCGATTCCGTGAGTGCGGGTTTTGAGTGGTTGGGAGAGCATTTCCCCGTCAGGGGTGAAATTGGCTAAGTCAAGGCCTGCGCAAAACGCTTTTCCTTCCCCTGATAAAACCACGCAACGAACGGAGGTGTCCTTGGTGAGTTTTTCGGCAGCTTCAACGATGGCATCAAACATGTCCATGTCCAACGCATTCATTTTCTCAGGTCGATTGAAACGCACATCGGCGACGTGGTCTTTGATAGAAATGGTGATTCGATTATTCATGAGGGTAAAGGTAGAAATTATGATAATTGGATATTGAGATATTTGAGAATATTCCAAATTGTCAGTCATCGCACAGGCAATCGCCTCTTGGTTAAAATCTGCCCGCCTTTGATCACGGTTTTTCCCGAAAGGAAATTTTTAGGATCATCAAAAGGACTTTCGTCAAATATTACCAAATCGGCGCGTTTGCCTCTTTCGATGAGTCCTAATTGGTGATCTAATTGGATGGCTTTTGCGCCGTTGTAGGTGGCGATTTGCAAAACGTCTTCGATTGAGAAACCCGCTTCTTGGAGCAGCTTCATTTCTGAGAGGAGGGCTTTTCCGCCTTGCCGACAGTCGGTTCCGATTCGAATCAAGACGCCTTTGTCATGAGCCATTTTTAGGTATTTCATCATGGTTTGGTAGGCTTTCGCCAAATCCGCTTTTTGGTCAGCCGAGTAGTTTAATTCGATGATTTCGTTGCCTCCTTTTGGGTCGCCTGCCGAGGTCGTAAAAAAGGTCTTCTCAGCAATCGACCCCACCAGATGAATGGTGGTGCTCATTGTGGTTTTGTTGGCAGCCATCTGGTCGATGAGGCTTTCGAGTTCCATTTGCAGTCCTTTATATTTTTCGATGTAGCTGAAGGTTTGCAACATCATGGCGACCATTTCATCTTGCGTCTTGATGACGGGCAAATCCAATGTTTTTCTAAAATCAGTCAGATGTTCTTCATAGTTAAAGACACTAAACGCAGTGGTCAAGAAGTGCTCAAAATGCCTGACGCCATAATCCATCGCCGAGTCGATAGAGACCACATTCTGATCAATATGCCCGCAGACGTACATATCCAAGGCAGCTGCTTTTTTGACGACGGCCTTCATTTCGGCAGGGCGAAGTCGCCAATACAACTTGATGTGGCGAATCCCCATTTCATAGTATTCTTGAATCTTTCTTTCAGCATCGGCCGGAGCTGCCAATTCCAAATGCCCGATGTATGGATTGCGCGTCTCGTCAGAAATCAAGGCTCCACCACTCACAAACAGATTGGGAAAATCTGGACTTTGGTTCTTTTGCCATTCGGTGGTGGCGGGCAGCCACTTTTCAGGCTGACCGACCTCCAGAATCGTTGTGGTGCCATAAGGCAAATAAACGTCCGCAATCCGCTGGCGATAGGTTTCAAATGAATCTACGCTGATCGAATCAGGGGCATCTTCGTAGTTGCCTAAAATATCAGTAAGGTGAATGTGGGTGTCCACAAAACCAGGAGTGACTAATTTGCCATTCAAATCTATTTTCTTCCTTGCGGAAAATGAGTAATCCGCACTCACAATGGATTCGATTTTATCTCCATTGATGAGAATCGTCTTGTTGGGAAGGAGTTGCTTTTCTTTCGCATCAAAAACGAGTGCGTTTTGCAAAGCCAGATCATACTTGATGGTAGGATTGCAGCCAAAGAGGAAGAAAAGCACTGTGAAGGCAAGTGTTTCAGTAAAAAGTTTCATTAGGTCGTTTTCTCAATTATCGGGTCTGATTGAGTACTTTTGGCAAAGTTAAGGACATTTAAAACATTAAACGAATCGTTAAAAATGTCATTCGACGAAAGTCGCTTTTATTTGAGAAACATGATTAACCAACTTTAAAATTTTCAACAGATGAGTCCTAATGTAACTAACATTATTAGAATTGTTTTTGGCGTTTTCTGCCTCGTTTTTGGATTGAATAAATTCATTGGTTTTATCCCCCTTCCCCCTATCGAAGGTGATGGCGGCGAATTGATGAGAATCTATGCCCAATCTGGGTTTATGAAATTCATCGGAATTTTGGAAATCGTATTTGGCTTATTGCTTATCATCGGAAAGTACATTCCTTTGGCAACCACTGTTTTGGGAGCCATTATGGTCAATGCTTTGGTGTTTCACTTGTTGCATGATTTGGGCGGAGCGCCCGGTGCGATTGTGGGGTGCATGCTGACTTTGGCAGTGACGTTTGGGTATCGGGAGCAGTTTAGAGGGTTGTTTACAGCCTGAAAAGTTAGCAGTAATTCAGTAAGCAGTAGGCAGTTTGCAGTAAGCAGTAGGCAGTTTGCAGTAACTT
>CALCJP010000159.1 GCA_937967625.1 uncultured Saprospiraceae bacterium | reverse complement strand
GCGCCTGGTACTAAAGGAGTGATAAACTCAATACCATCTTCATCAGAAGTTCCAGTTAAAGTTCCTTCTATAAAGTTAGAAGGTGTGTTGTCATCACCACCTGTGCCTTCTGTTCCAGCGTATGCTTGATAAGCTCAGTCTTCTTCGCTATCTACTCCTTCACCCAAATACATGCAAGGAATGATTGAGTGGTGCGCACCTGTTTGTGCATCTGCATCTTTGGTTGGAAAACCAGCAGGCAAATCACCATAATCAAAAGCGATGAATCCAAAATCGAATTGTAAATTATCTTGCTTGTCTGGATAATTGTGGGCTGTTGGATTGTCCGTCATTCCATTTTCGCCTTCCGGCAAATTGAAGTCCTCGGCAATCGTAAAGTCAACTGCTAATCCATCACTATCATTGTTTTCGTCGCCAGTCCTATCAGATTGAGTTGGCTCAAATCCAGCAGGAATGATTGGAATTTTTACGGTATAATCGCCCGGCACTGCTCCGAAGAAACAGTATTTTCCGTTTTCGCCGTCGATTTGAGCAGTGGTCGTTGAGTAAGTTACATCATCTGCATTTCCTAAAATGCCATCTAAACCTTCCCAAACTAACTGCACTTCTACCCCATTGAAACCTTCATAAGTTGGCTCATCTTGGTCGCCTTCAAATTCGTAATCTCTCCAGACGAGGTTTCCGATTTTGGCGAAAGCCTCATAGTAATCCTCGACCTCTCCACCGATAACTCTCCCTGTTGGCTGCACACCCGTTTCACAACTCAAACGGAAACGTGAGTGGGTTTCGCCGCCATCGAAAGTTGCATCAGCAGGCACGTCGAAGCAGTAAGTTGCTGTAACAGCGCCATTTGCGATAAGCAAATCTGCGGAAGTTGAGCCACTATCTTTCCAAAGCAATTGCTCATTGGATTCAAAATTTCCGTTACCGGAAAAGTCGATCCATGCGGTTAGGTAATTATTTCCCGAAAGGGCAGTCGTTGTCACTTCCACGCATGCTTGGTGTCCTGGAATCATTGGTGTGATAAAGTTCACTCCATTTTCATCACCAGTCGGATTGGTTCCTTTTTCATAATTACTTGGATCGTTGTCATCACCACCTGCGCCAGTGTAGCCAGCAGTTGCTTGTGGTTTTCCATTCAATTCTGCATCAACACCAGTTCCTAAATATTTGCCTGGTTGGATGACGTGAACAGGTCCATCCTGGGCTTCTCTGGTATTGAACGTATTTGGGGCATCCCCAAAGTCTTCTCCGTAAAAACCGGCATCCACATATAGGAAAGTATCTTTTGATACTACCACCAAAGGAGTGGTTTGATTATTTGTTGGATTGAAATCACTGTCGTCCTCTTCGTCAGCAGTAGGTTCTTCAAGTATGGTTTGCACCAAATCAGTTGGTAAACCACAGGTAACGATATAGGTACCTGGGTAAACATTAGTGAAGCAATACTTACCGTTTGCATCAGTTGAGACTACGACGTTGACGGCGTTGTTCATATTGTCATTTCCCGAAAGGGTCAATTCAATATTTTCAAAAGGATCTTCATTTTCATCTTGAATACCATCTGCATTGTAATCTTGCCAAGCGAAATCTCCTATTTTACCTAAAACCAGGAATCCTGCATCTACATTTGGAATGGTATCTCCTGAGATGATTGTGGTTAGAGGTGATTGTAGATTATCATTCGCATCAGAATCTGACTCGTCGTCACCATTTGTGTTTGGATCATCAGTTGGTGTTTGCACATATCCATTTGGCTGTTCGAAAGTCACGGTATATTCTCCGGGTTTCAAATCACCGAACATATACATCCCCACGTCGGTTGTTTGCAAAGCAATTGGTCCAACTGGTTCTCCTAATCCATTTGTTCCCGTAAGGGTAACCGTTACATTTTCGATGCCTGGCTCGTTTTCGTCTTGCACGCCATTGTAGTTGATGTCTTCCCAAACGAGGTCTCCCAGTTTTGCTGGAATGTAAACACCTGCATCAACGCCCAACTCCTCATCACCTGCTGAAAGGCTGTAGCTTTCGGTGCAACCATCGGTTGGGTCAGCATCACTTGTATTGGTTTCATCTGAGCCAGAAACTGTTGAATTTTGCTCTGTGAATTTGAAATCATCAACAGATGGATGGGTCGCAGTTGATAAGTCAAACTTTACACAATATTCACCAGGAAGTAATTCAGTGAATAAGTAATTTCCATTTACGTCGGTATATAAAGTTTCGATTACAGCACCTTTTACACCACTTGCGCAAGCGTATAAAGTTACAGCAACACCTTCGACGCTGGTATTTTCATCTTGGATTCCATTTCCATCTTTGTCTTCCCATACTTTATCTCCTAAGGAAGCGTAGCAATCTATGACATTAATATCAATTGTGTAAACATTATCATCACATAAAGTACCACTGCTTGGCATGTTGCCAGCTAAGGTATAAGTGAAAGTATAAGTGCTGCCCTCCATCGCTTGTGTGGCTGTGAAAATATTTCCAACAAGCGCACCTGCTGGTGCATTGGTGGTCCAAACTCCTGAAACATCTCCTGAAGAAATGTAGCTGTTTAAATCAACAACGTTTTCAGTTCCAGATACAAAACGACTGTCCTCGCTACAAACATCAACTGGTCCACTAATCAAAGCAGCAGTAGGGGTTTGAGGATTTACATTAACAGTAACGGATTGGATTGGAAGACAAACTGGAGCAATAATCAAGTTATGTCCTTCTGCCAAAATCACATAATAAGTTATGGTATCAGTTGGTGAGAGGCTGCTTTCGAACGTCATGGTAGCTCCTGCAGCTGGCGAAACATTGGCGTTGACTACGGAGATTCCATTCGTAGCATGATTGTCAAAATCATATAATTGTGCTGCAGTAAGACTTGCATCCTGGCTGCTATAAATTGCAAGATTGCCGGGTTTGGTTGAGTGCGTAATTTTTAAGTCCACAGTTTCCCCTGAACAGATGTTTGTGAGTGTCGTGCCTGACTCTTGCGCTTCTAATGAAGTTAGCTCAGGGCAAATCACCGCTCTTACTGTTGCTTCCGCGACATCTTCATTTCCATTATTATTGTTTGAATCTGTGGTGGTCAAAACCTCATTCATGTTTACGATATTGGTGTAAGTTCCAGGCGTATCTATCGTAAATGGAATCGTAACCGTATAGGTTGAATTTGGAGCAATCACTGTTCCTGTTGGTATGTTTATTCCAGTATCATTATTTTGTAAAAATGGCGTAGGCCCAGTACTGGTAATTGGTCCATCTACCATCAAGCCTTGTGGAAACTCATTTTCAAAATCTTGATTGAGCGACATTGGAGTGTCATTCATATTTTGAATGGTAATGACCATATTGGTTGGTTGACCAATGATAACTATTTCTGGTTCCATTCTTACAGTTACGACTGGTGCCATGTCAAAACCTGGATTTGCTTTGATCATCGCCTCTGATGGTAAGAAATTCCCACCAATGTCAGTCATCAATTCATCAACACCTATACCTACCATATAATCACCTAAAACTGGAGCGATGAGGTCAACGGTGATTTCGTTTAAACCCGGTTGTAGAACCGTTCCTGTTGGAATCGTCAATTCAGTTCCGTTTGGATTGGCTGTGATTCCTGAGCCTCCAGGTCTTACTCCTGCGGAGACATATAGATTTGGCGTTGGGGCAATCGTCATCTGCCCTGGACTACTTGGAAAGTCATTGACCAAGTCATTTGTCAAGGTAATAGGCTCATCGTGGTTATTTCTAATTTTGATGGTCAGGCGAGTTGGTTCATCTGTGCTGGTCAACATTGGGCTAAAACTCTGCTCAATGGAAGGCGTATTATTTCCTGTAATTGTGATTTCTGCACAGTCATCATCATCTTCATTGCCAACTTCTGTATTATCAGGTGAAGAGTCTGGATCGTTTTCAGGTAAAGCTGAGTTTACATAGGCACAATTGGTGTACATACCATTTAAAAGTGCCATTGTAGAAATCGTTAAAGTAGCGGTTTCGTTTGCCGCTAAATCACCGACTTCCCATCCTGAACCGCCGTAAAAAGTTCCTTTGGAAGGATTATTTGCTGTGACGCTTAAACCTGAAGGAATAAGGTCGATTACATTCACATCTGTTGCAGTAATGTTTCCTTTATTTTCGATGGAAATCGTCCAATCAAATGGCGTTCCGCTGGAAACATAGGTGGTTGCTGTGGTAGCACTGACTGTTTTGGTTAATTCAAGATCAATAAACCCAGGCGTTTGGCAACTTTCGTAGGCGATTTGATTATTGGTGCCATCATCCTCACCGACATTTTCACCAACGCTAATTACAAAAGCAGATGGGTGCCTGCAAGGTCCACATTCTGGATCTTCGATTTCGATGGTTTCGTCAATGTAACAACCATTACTTGTATTGAAAACTCTAACGGTATAAATCTGAGTACCATCTGGCGTATTGATACCTGTAAATGTATAGCTGCCATTGACAAGATCTGAGGCAGCGTCATAATCAGGTCCTGAATAGGTAATGCTTGGAGACATGCCCACACGGTCGCCTCCATTGACGTTGGTAACTTGGATGATGGCGTCTGTATTTTTAGTGGTGCCTGCACAAGTGGCGATTGTAGAAGTTAGGGTAACTCCATTGGGTGGCGTGCAGGGGACGATACAAGTTTCATTAAATAGGGCGGTTTGTAAATCCATGAAACAGGTTGCGTCTTTATAAACACGGACGGTATAAGTTTGAGCAACCAGCGGATTGCTTAATCCAGTGAAGGTAAACTCACCTCCAGTCAGATCATTTGCGGAAGCGAAATCAGGTCCGCTATAATTGGCACCCTCAGAAATTCCGGCTTTGATTCCGCCTGAGACGCCTGTTAGGGTTATTTGGGCGTCGTTGTTGGCGGTCGTTCCATCACAAGTTGCAGGGGTTGTTGCCAACATGCCTCCTGTTGGAATGACACAGCAATATTTTGGCTCAAGTGTAACGGTGAAGTCTGAATGACAGCCCTCTTGAAATACTCTGAATGAATAATCAGTTGCAGTCGCTGGGTTAGGGAAGTTAGGAATTATTCCGTCTCCAGGAACTTCTGTACTTCCTGCGGCATAGGTAGCCGAACCGGTGTAGGAATCGCCTTCGTTGTAATCATAACGGTTGCCTGGCGCAAAATTTTGAATCAAAACACCAGCGTCATCATTTGGGCTGGTTGCTCCGCAGGTAGCAGGTAGGATTCCTCCGAAAGCATTCTTTTTGCAAGAGCCGCTTACGCAAACGTCATCATATCCTGTTTGTCCAGGAGTGCCTGGCATAGCTGGTCCAATAAGGCGATGTACTAAGCCAAAAACAATTTCAAACTCTACTTGCTCTGCTCCATCAGAACAGAACTCAGTACCTGAAAAATTGAAAGTAAATGGCTGACCGTTGATGTTTGCAACAGTGATAGGTTGGGTTTCGGTATAAATTATTACCCCATTTCGCTTAACTGCCACTCCTTGTGTTTCGAAGTTTAGTTGACTTCCGTCAAATTGTTTTTGAAGAACTTTTAGTTGAAAATTATCTAAACATCCTTCTGTGTTTTTTGGTAGATTATACCAAACAGATAAGTTAACCTTACCGTTGGGATCGAAGGTCGTGGAACTCGGATCGAAAGGTGCTCCAAGTCCGCTTGCCAGCACTGCTTCCACATTATAAAAATTGGCTAAACAAATCGCATTTTGAAACTGTGGCGTATTTTGATGACCGACGGATCCTAATGTAGTAGCCGAACATCCATTATTTACGTTGGGGCAATAAGTCGCTCCTGGAGTAATGGAAGGGTTTGTTATGGGGGTTGGACCGAGGTTTTCGGCTCCGTTACATTGAATGTTTAGGGAGTTAAAATCCCATTTTGCTAATGTCGTCGTTGCGCCTCCGCAGTGTTGTGCCTTGGCTTCAAACGGATTTGCCGAAAGGCAAAAAAGAAATAGGAAAGTCAAAAAATACCCAAATCGTTTGTACGACCTGTTTGTATCGATTTGACAATCGTTTTTTAAAGTGAGTTGAAAAAATTTCATGAGACCAGAATTTTATTTTTTTTACAAACAGGGTTTATTGAATTCGAATCGTGATTTCAAGGGTTTCGCTTTGACCACTTGCTAATGCTCCCACCTTCCATACAGCAGAGCTTCCGCTATAGGAACCTAATGAAGGATTAGCCAAAACCAATGCACGATCACTTGGAATTGGTACTTTCACCAACGCTTCAGGCGCTGTAACTGAGCCATTATTTACTACCGTGACGGTATAAGTCTGAGTTTCTCCTTTGAAGGCATCGCCTGAAACAGGAGAGGTTGAAACAGATAAATCAGGAAAATTAAATGTTAGATTGACTGGAGTAGCTGGACTGAAGCAGCTGCCGTCATGTGCTCTAAAAGTGGCATAGACGGTTCCTTGGTCAAAGTATCTGGTTGAGTTTCCAATATAATTTTCATCTGCGACTGGATCTACAGTGTGCCATGTCAATGCCGTACCGTTGGGAGGTGTTCCTGTGAAGAGCGTTGAAAGATCAACCGCTTCACCTGTGCTACTTACGCTGCCGGAGGTTAATGAAGGTGCAGCATTTCCTGCTGGGCAACTAAATAGTGCACAAGCATTGGTAGGTCCTTCTACCACTATGGTAGCAGCACTGCTGAATAGATTGGCTACGAAAATATCTGTATTGGATGATATTCCATTATTATTGGTAAGAGAGGCAAGTTCACTTAGCATATCAAAATCAGCAAAGTAAAAATCTCCTGTTACGCCATCTAACAGACCGGTTGGGTTGCCATTTTTGTCTTCTGTCAAGACACAGGCAGTGGAAGGGTAAGCAGTAAATTTACCTTGAAAACTCCCTCCTTGATTGAAACTTGAAGTTACCCCAAATGGACCGCTAATTACATTTTGCCCTACGGTTGTAATGGAGTTTGGATTGGAATTTCCTTTGGCACCTGAATATCCGGCACCTCCCATGTAGGCAGAAATTCCTTGGCAAGTAATCAAGACTTTATCTACCGCAGATGCCCAATTTTTTATTTCAGCTTTTTCAGCTGCAGAAAATGTCCTTGTGGTATTTGGATCAAATGTCCCCGCGTCTCTACCTGCACCTCCTGCGTAAAATATTTGGCAACCGTTAGCGATTAAAGCTGCTTCTGTTATCGTTGAGCGACCAAAATTATGGAGTACAAATTGATACCGACTATCTGTTCCTGATGGCCCCCAATTGTTTGTGTTGAGTAGTTTATCGTCAGTAAATGTTTTGTATCTTCCTGAAAGACCGTAATCGTCATCGTTATAGCACACTTTGATAGAAATAGGAGAGGAATCATCTATCCTATTTTCGGCGCTAATTAAAGTTGCCCTTTCGACCTGAGTATCAACCTTTTCATCCTCTGAAAAGATGAACCCTGTCGAAAAGACAATACTGGCGATTATTAACAGATTATTCCAGTATGCCTGTTGAAAGGCAAAATTTTCTTGAGTTGCCTTTCCGGCATGATTGAGCCAAAAAGTAAGTTTGGTGAATACTCTTCCGATTGCCCGAACTCTTTGTTTTGCATATCGGGTGAGGAATAGAATTGTCGTTTTTTTCATGAGAAATAAATTAAAATTCATTTTGTAAGGTTTTAAATGGAGGATATAATTTTACTCGCAGGTCTCTTTTTAAGAGCCATTTGTATTTGTTTTTTTGACAAGGATTGCTCCCCTCTTTTTTTATGTAGGATTGCTTTACTTTCTGCTACTGGGTACATCATTCTTGGTGGTTCTTCGTAGCCAATGGCTTTTTCCAAGGCGAAAGACTTTTCCCAAGGCTCACTGATGAATTCATTTTTAGGGTCCATATTTACACCCCAACCTACTAGCTCGTACCAGGACAACATCATGATGTCGTAGGTTTTATCGAGGTGTTTTCTTTCCAAAGACCCTTTTTTAAAATCTGCTAAGGATTCAAATGCTGCGAGGCATTTTTTCATTGATTTGGAGGTCTGAATTGCGCTATCTTCATTTCCTTTGAGGATGGCATTCATGCCTTCGCAATAGTGTTTCATCGCATTGAGATAGGTAATTACTGAGTGGTTTTTGAGGGGAAAGTCAGGGGTATGCAGCCAAAAATTAAGTTGATCTATGGCTTCATCATATTTTCTGAATCTAATATTTACCAAGGCTGGCAAAATTCGTCCCTCATAGAGTAAGAGGAGTTCATTTGAACCGATAGGAGCTACCTGTTTCATCGTGATGTAGGCATATTCCTTTGCTGTTTTGAGGGCTTTTTGATATTCATTTAATTCGGCGTAAGCTACCGTGAGGTAATGCAGATTGTGTAAGTAGTTTTGGTCTGCTATTTTGGGGATGCTTTCTGCTCTGTGGTAATTTCGTTCAGCCGTTCTTGCTCTTTCAAAAACCTCGGCAGCTTTCAGATATTCGCCGTCCAAGAAGTACAAATGTCCCGGCATGTGCAATAGGTGAGGGATCCCTGGTGCTTGTTGCGTCATCTTTAGAGCGAAGGGTTTAGCCAAGGCAAAGTCGGGACGGACTTCCATTGTATGGACATAATAATGCTGGAGACCTACATGGTTTGGAAATCGTTTCAGGGCGTTTTCTAAGAGGGCTTTGACTTCCTGACTTTGAGATTCTGTTTGGACGGAATGACGCATCATCAATGTTGCAAAAGCAGCAGCGTCAGGTGCGTCTGGATTGGATTCCATGATTTTCTTAAAATATGGTAAGGCTTCTCGAATCCCTCTTTTAAGTAAAACATTAGTCGCTTGTATCAGGTCAATTTCCATTTCCGAAATTCCTGATTGTCGCTTTTGTGCTTTTTCAATGGCAGTCAGCCAAATTTCAGACTCACCGCCAAAACCTGGTTGGCACATGGCAATTCCCCAATACCCCATAGCACATTGAGGGTCTAACTCTATAACTTGACTGAATGCTCGATAAGCTTCAAAATGCCAGAAACCATGCAACAGGTTGAGACCTTGGTTGAACCAAATTTGTGCTTCCGGCAAAGTAGTCGTAATGGCAAGATGTCCGTTGCCAATGTTTTTTCGCAACTTCGGTATAGACAAAGCATCGAGATCAGGGAAAACAGTATTTCCTGAACACAAAAACGATGTGCTTTTTGTCTCAGGCGAAATTTGCTGAGCCTCAGACAGCAATGGGTTACATGCGGTTCCTGAAAACAAGAAAACAATAAATAAGATTGCAAAACTCAAAATGAGTAATGTCCTTTCCATGAGAAATAAATTTGTGCAATGAGGCTTAAAGTATTGAGGAGTAGAAATACTCCTAATCATTCAATTGCCGAACTTGTCTTTAAAATGGAAAGTAAAAAGGAAAGGACATCAATTTGCAACAATAATCATGTGGCAAGATAAATGCTCATATATTTTTACATTAGTTATAAGGTTTTCCTTATCACTTTCCAATGGCTACTTGTTACAGCAAGTAGCTATTTTATTTTAGGGGAAAATCTAAAAAACGAATTTGTGATGGATTTGGAAAATTGGTGTTCGAAAGAGGGTATTTACTGGTAGGAGATGTATCGAGAAATCCAACAATCATTCCATAAACTAAAAAAAATGCACCGAAAAAAGAGCGTGAGTGTAATGCTTAAACTTTATCGCCTCAAATGTGATCTTAGCAGATCTTTGTTGACACCATCAAACCATATTCACGTAAATCACTCAATATCATTTTTTTACACAGTTGTATTTTTTATAATTTGATTTAAAAAATATGTATTTTTCCTTAAACATATTCCACGACATAAGTAAATCGCTATGAAATAGCGAGAATTATTTTTTGTTTGTGACATACAAAAAACTAACACATTTGCCCTATTCAGAATATGTTAAAATTTTAAATCAATCTTACATCTCCTTCTCTTCACCTACTCACACAAAAAGTCCAAAAATTATCACCGGTCTTACCCCTTGAAAAAAAGAGTACTCCAATATGCTCTATGCAGCAGCTTAGTTTTTATTTGAGTGGCTTTCGCCAAATCACGGTAATTTGCCGAAAGGCAAAAAAGGGAATAAGTAAAGCCAAAAATGAATTTTGAGTATTGGATTCACACTACTTCGATGGTTTGCTCTTTATCCCTCAAAAATTTCTAATTATCATGCGTCCAGAAATGACTTTTGAAAATCTTCTCTATCAACTTTGATTGTTTTCCCTCCTCCTTTCCCTACATTCGCAGACCAGTTTTTATCAAAACAACAACTTCATGAAAAATTACATTCTAACCATTTTTGCAGCTGCAATGCTATTCGCAAGCTGCAATCCAGAAGCATCTCAACAATCTGTTCAAAACGAATTAATTAAAGTGGACTATCCAACAACTCGAAAAGACACCTCCATCGTGGAGGACTACCACGGCACTGCAGTTGCCGACCCCTATCGTTGGCTCGAAGACGACAATTCGGAAGAAACCGGCGCATGGGTCAAATCTCAAAACGAAGTCACCTTCGGCTATTTAGATAAAATCGAATATCGCGACGCTATCAAAGAGCGCTACCGTGATTTGTATAATTATCCAAAATTGTCATCGCCATTTAAGGCAGGGGATTATTACTTTTTCTATAAAAATGATGGACTGCAAAATCAGTCTGTGATTTATGTCCAAAAAGGATTGGACGGCGAGCCGGAAGTCTTTTTAGACCCGAACGCCATGTCAAAAGAAGGAACCGCTGCCATCAATATCATCGGAATTTCGAAAGACAATAAATACGTCGCCTACTCACGAAGCGACGCGGGTTCGGATTGGCAAAAAATTTATGTCAAAGAAGTCGCCAGCAAAAAACAACTGGACGATGAGTTGGAATGGGTGAAATTCTCAGCTGCTTCATGGTATAAAGACGGCTTCTTTTACAGCCGCTACCCTGCCCCAAAAGAAGGTGGCGAACTTTCTGCCGACAACAAAAACCACTCGGTTTACTACCATAAATTGGGCGACCCACAATCGGCTGATAAATTAGTATTTGCCGATAGAGCAAATCCTGATTACTACCATTTCGGTAGCGTGACTGAGGATAAGAAATACTTCATCCTCTATCAGCAACCGGGGACAGATGGTTTCTCAACTTTCTATAAAGACTTGGAAAAAGACAGCGACTTCGAACCCCTCGCCACGGGTTATAAAAACAAGTCAAGAGTCGTGCATAGCATGGGCGACAAATTGTTGGTAATGACTGATATCAATGCACCAAACTACCGCTTAGTTGAAGTTGATTTAGCAAATCCATCTTCTGAAAACTGGAAAGACATCATCCCTGAAACTGACAACTTATTGCAAGGAGTCAACACAGGTGGCGGCTACTTATTTGCCAATTATTTGCAAAACGCAACCGACCGTTTCTACCGCATGAATTATGACGGAACAGGCAAATCAGAAATCAAACTCCCAGGCACGGGTAGCGCAGGTGGCTTCAGCGGAAGAGAAGATTATGAGACGTTGTTTTACACTTACACTTCCTTTACTTATCCACCAACAATTTTCCAATATGATGTAAAATCAGGCGAATCAAAGCAGTTTTTCAAAACGCCTCTGAAATTCAACCCAGAGGACTATGTCGAAAAGCAAGTCTTTTATAAAAGCAAAGATGGCACTGATGTGAGCATGTTCATCGTCCATAAAAAGGACTTGAAAATGGACGGCAACAATACCACTTACCTCTATGGCTATGGTGGATTCAATATCAGTTTGTCTCCATCATTCAGCTCATCTCGAATTGTGCTTTTAGAAAACGGTGGCGTTTTCGCTATGCCTAACCTACGGGGTGGTGGCGAATATGGCGAAGAATGGCACAAAGCAGGCATGCTCCTCAATAAGCAAAATGTATTTGATGACTTCATCGCTGCCGCTGAATATTTGATTGCAGAAAAATATACCAACTCAGATAAACTCGCTATTGCAGGTGGTTCTAATGGAGGGCTTTTGGTCGGTGCTTGCATGACGCAGCGACCTGAGCTATTTGCAGTCGCCATGCCTGCAGTAGGTGTGATGGACATGTTGCGCTATCATAAATTCACAGTCGGAAAAGGATGGATTCCTGAATACGGCAGCAGTGAAGAACCTGAGCACTTTAAGAATTTATACAGCTTTTCGCCACTACATAATTTGAAACCGGGCTTAGAGTATCCAGCAACTATGGTTACAACCGCTGACCATGATGATCGAGTAGTGCCGGCGCATTCCTTCAAGTTTGCCGCAGAGCTACAAAAAGCACACAAAGGAGACAATCCAGTGCTGATTAG
>CALCJP010000158.1 GCA_937967625.1 uncultured Saprospiraceae bacterium | reverse complement strand
TTGGGAGAGGAGGTTGCCATCGTTGGCATTAAAGTCAAAAATGGACGACCGCAATTGGCAATTTTGGATAGTAAAATTCAGCAGGAAAATAAATTCAAACTCAATTACGAAAACGCGACTTTAAAAGAGATTCGCAATGCAGTAAATGGATTGAGGGCGAGTTGATTTTTATTCAGCCACGGATTTTCACAGATTGCACGGATTTTTTGAGAAATCTGTGAAATCTGTGTGAATCTGTGGCTCATATTTTTCCGAAAGGAGAAAGTTAAAACAAATAAAACTTCAAATCTAATGTGACCTCTTGATTAGATTATTCAAATTACTCGACAGACTAATAGAAAAACCATTGACACTAAACGATGGTGGATTGATATCAGAAACATTAGTTCGATTCGTCAAAGGACGTAAATTGGAAAAATTTAGATCCATTTTTAGAAATTCATCAAAATAGAAACTTAGTCCCAAATTCATTGCCAAGCCGCCTTTCGGCGAAATGCTCGAAGTAGAGTAGTCACTTCTAAAAGTAAAATCCTGAAAATAGCCCAAACCTAAAACTGCCTCCCAAAGGATTTCTCCATTGTCTTTCATGCGTGGCTGGCGCGCGTTTAAAAGAATGGGTACTGAAAGCACCTCATTTCTAAAAGAGCTACCGTCTGGTTTAGCCCCCATTCTGCTGGTCACCAAACCTCCTACCTGAAGCTCAAGCGCACTATTTTGCCATTTTTTGAATCTTGGAAAAATGTAGCTGATTTTTGAACCCATTTCATCTGTAAGATGCTGCGTTAGAGTCTCTTTGTGGTCAGCAGTTAATTGAGTAGAGTTTTGGAAGCCAAAAGCGGCGTTGACATAAAGTTGACAATAGCATGATTGAGAGAAACCCATCAATAAAAGCAATACAAAAGTTAGCATGTTCTTTTTCATAGTAAGGAGATTTATTGTTGCTAAAATATGGATTTTCGATAAATTTATACCTATTTATTTTTCTAAAATTTGCCACTAACTCGCTCCGGGAGACGTGAAATCAATCTAATTGAAGAACAACTTCTCTACAACTTCGGACAGTTCACTTTCTTATCTCTCCTCAACTTTAGCTTAACATCTCCCTCACCATTTAAAAGTTAACATTTACAGAAACGCCGCCAGAAATTAAATTAATCCCTGAAATAGGCAGCCAATAATTTTTTAAACTCAATCCCAACTGAATTCTTTCTGATAGTTTTCTGTTGACGTGGACGCCTAAATTGACGCCGGGGTCGATGAAAGTTTGGTATGAAAAAACCGGTAGTACAAATGGTTCATCACCAGTGTATTCTCCAAAAGTCTCCTCAACATAAGTTGGATAATAAATTGCCTCTACTTTTTGAAGATTGACAAAATAGCCTCCTATCCCTCCAGTTAATTGTAGGTCAAAGTGCTTGAATGATTTCATCTGCCTCCTTACAAAAATTGAAACGGCTGTAATTTGGCTTTGATCCGGTTTGGATTCAAATTGATATAATGCTGTATTGCATGGACAAGCATTGACAAGGGGATTTGAATTGTCTGAGTCATTAATTGGAATCGCATTTCCCTCTGCTGAGGGCAGAATACCTCTTGACTCAGTAAAGGTCGAATTAAAACTAATACCTAAGCTCCATTTAGGATTGATTCTATTTTCAACGCCCAATTCAATTCCTAATCCACTTTGATTTTCATTCGAAAGATAACTGAACTGGGGTGCTCCATAGAATGAGATTTGCGCATCACAAAAACTCAATGTCAACACAAAGAATATTAAAAGTTGAATCTTTTTCATAGTCTAAAATTTAGAGCTTAATCTTAATTGAACGACATGGGTAGAGACCAACGTCTGGTTATTATCTCTTCGGTTTAGTTGTATGCCTAAACCATATTTACCTTTTAGGTAATAATCGTAGCGCAAAATAAAATCATACTCATAGATGAAATCATTTGTAATTAGAGGGACATCAATAACATATTCAGGTCTTCCTCTCTGTCTATCATGAAAAACATCTATCTCGGGAATATCAATCCAAACAGGAACATAATCCCATAATTCATGGTCCATACCATACCCTAAATTAACACGGTAGCCAACGCCCAGATCGTGTCGCCTACTTTTCAAAAAATCAAAAAAGAGTCCTGCCGATAAAGCATAGGTTTGGAACTTTCGGTAATTCGGTGCAAAGTCAATCCAATTACCTCTCCTTACTTCATCGTAACTTAGTTGATCGAAAATGGTGGTGTTTTCGTTAGTAAGAAAAATACTTGTATAGTTTAGTTCTTCTATTGGCATACCAGTGACTGCATCAACATAGATAATCTCAGTTTTTCCTGTTTGACTAAACTGAGAATAAAAAAGTCCCACCTCTAAATGGAGTCGAGACCAAATTCTCTTTGAATAATCTATTCCCAAGTTTGCTCCCATAGAGGGAGACCAAATATCATTACCACTATCTGTGGTCACTCCTGCCCCGATTGAAAATTTGTGAGATTCTAAGTTTTGTCCATGACTACTTAGTGTGAGAAATAATCCAATTAGGAAAAATGTATATTTCATTTCTAACTGCTTTTAGGACAAAGCTGTGCTGCTTTGAAGCAGCACAGCTTGTAGATTTTGAGTTAATGATTATGCCCAACAAAAAATTCTACACCACCACCACCTGTACTGTTGAAGTTGCCAGGTCGATACGCCTTCTCACAGTAAGTTTCTACAAATGAGCCCAGTAGTACGTCGTCATTACAATCAAATTCAAACTTAATCCCGACGGAAGTACCTAATTCAATTTCAATCGGTGTCCCAGGAACTTTGATCTTAGTTTTTACTCCTATTCCTGCCGAAATTGTTATACCAACAGTTTGATTATCTGTCTCAAACCATGTATATTGGAAGAACTCTATCTCTTCTTTATTCCAATCCTCAGGCCAAGTAATTTCATTGGCCTCAACCCATTTGCCTTGGCATGGTCGTGGACTACAGTCCAACAAATCCCCCTTCTTTTTTCTTGGCAACTTTACTATTCGCTCAGGTCCCGTTGTACCGTCAAACTTTATAGGAACAACGTGTACAACAAAATTTGCATACCGCTCTCTTATCCCACAATCAAACTCATCAAATACACTCCAATTAGGGATTCGATATTTAAAAAGCATCTCAGGAGCTTCTAAACAGTCCCTCTCACACTCCTCTTCACAATCGCTTCCTGGCGGTGGAGGATCTTCCACACACAACTCTCTATATCTTTCAACAAGTTTATCATATTCAATTAAAAAATAAATGTAGTCTTCCTCTGTAGTCGCATTCTTTACATCTTCCCATGCCTGCTCAACCTCTATTAACAACTGCTCACAGTCAACAAAAAGACCAAATATTTCATCAGGTACTGTGCCGTCATGGAGTATCATGTTTTCGAGATCAATAGCAAGTAATGTCTCGCTCGTCTTTGTTACCAAAGTAACTCCTGTAGGTTCAGCTGATGACAAATATTCTAAAGTATTTCCCAGCGAATTATACCCAGGATAACCCGAAACTCCACTTGGTAATACAATTTCTGATTCCGTATATACAATTATGTCGGGTGCTAGTCCAGGAGTCCATGAATTTAAATCAAAATTTTCAGCGTCAGGAAAATCAATTGTTAATAATGGATCACTGCTAACTATCTCTGTAAAGAAATCAGAACTCTGTCCTAAATTAGGGAAGTGAGAGTCAGCAGTTGCTTTTAGATGTTCATGCAATTTTAAACCACCTGAAACCTCATCCTCAAAGTAGCGACCATATGCAAATTCCTGATCTGTCAAGTCCAAAGCAGTGTACTTAGCTTTTAGATAAGCGTTAAAATCAGCATCTTCAAGAGCCTTTACAAAGACTTTGGTAAAGTCAATTCTTTGTAGATCAATAGTACTTAATTCACTATTCGACCGAATATCAATCGAGTTCGAACTTTGAATTGTTGCGTCCTTTAAATCATACTTATTGCAAGAATAAATTAAAAAACAGATTGCGAATAGCGATAAAAAACTTAAACCGCCTTTGAAAAAGATTTTCCTTTTCATAATTTCATGTTTTTGATTCTATCAAAAATCGGCTGTCGGTATCCTCGCGCCAACGTAGATTGCCGGCAGTCGTTTTCGATATTTTGTTAAAAAAATATTGCTTGAGAAGACCTAACACTTCTCTTGATTAAAACCAAACTTGATTTATAAAGCACGTTTTAGCTAAGTTCTGCTGTTTTCTGTTTGCTTTAAATTTCAGCTACGACAAAATTATGTTTTTTTTTTTTTTCAAATCACAAACTCCTATGCCGAATTTTTAAACTTTAACAATTGATAATTTCAAGGATAGCCCTTCATTTACCGAAAGGCAGAACAAACAAATTACCCCACAAAACCATAAATCTCAATTTTTCTTCTCAGATTTGGATCTTATTTTCGAATCAATCAAACCCATTGCGACAAGTTTACACCTTTTGGCTGTTTTTGAGTCTTTTGTTGGTCAGCGCATTGCCTCCTGCTTTTGCGCAAAGCCGCGTCCTTGATTTCAAAATTTATGGATTTGAAGATGGCATGTCTCATCGCAACACCTTTAGCGTTTCGCAAGACTCCATCGGGTTCATTTGGGTGGCAACCATCAACGGCTTGAATCGCTTCGATGGTGAGCAATTTAAAATCTATCGCAATCAGCAAGGCGGCGCAACCGCGAAGATTCCGCAAAACTTCATCACCGACGTTGCTTGCAAAAATCGAGATGAAGTTTGGATTTCGCACCGAGGCGGTTTTTCCAACCTGAACCCCATCAAAAATGAAGTGTCGCGCTTTCGCGCAATGAAGTCGTTTCCTTTGCCGAAAGGCAATTGGGAAGCTAATAATCTGACCTTCTTGCCTGACAACAACATTGCCGCAGTAGCCAAAAACACCAAAACAGGCGAGCAATTTTTAATTAAAAAAAACGCAGAGGATAGCCTAGAAATTTTAGCAGACTTGTCCATAGCGACAAGTGAAGTTTTGCTCCACTATTGGAACGATGGGCTGATATTCAACCCCTCGCCCAACGAGGTCATCCATATAAATTTGGATGGCACCGAAAAAGCAACTTATCCGCTCTCTCAATACAATCGCAACAACCCCATCGTCGATTTTTTCGAAAGAAAAAATGGTCAATTAACCGCCTTGACGGCAAATGGCGAACTGCTATTTTTCGAAAGAAATAAAAATCAAATACGCAAAGAAGCGGGCATCAGTGGACTCACCAAAAGAGCCAATGCACAGTCCTTACACATCCGCGAAAATGGCGACATTTGGATCGGCGGCTATGCCGAATTATGGTTCTATGACACCCAAACAGAAGAATGGTCAGAGCACCATGATGACGTCTATCAATTGGTGAAAAACACCTGCCAATTTCGCGAAATCTTCGAGGATAAAATGGGGTTAATCTGGGTTGCCTCAGATTTTGGTTTACTAAAAATCGGGCAGCAACGAAAGTTCTTCACCAACTACCTTTCCGAAGGAAACGAGCATTGCAGCAATGGTTTTTGCAGCACGCGCGGCATCACCAGCGACGAGCAGGGGAATGTCTATTTTAGCATGTACAACACCATTCAGGTGCTCAATATCGAGACCGACGAAGTGCAACCCCTTTTCGGAAAAAGAAACTTTTACAACCCACCGTTCGGGCTGCTCTATCATGACAACCACATCTGGACCGGAAACGGACTGCGCATCAATCTAAAAACGCAACAAGTCCAATCCATGCTCGACCTCCAGCGAACCGACATTGGGGTCGTCACCAAAGACCCCGAAAACACCATTTGGCTCGGCTACAAAAATCAACTTTTCCGCTTCCGCGAAAATGAGCAAGCATTTGAAAGGTTTAAAGACTCAACTGGTCTTTTCGACCAAAAAGAAAATCAAATCAACTACCTCCTCCCCTCAAAAATTGAGGACGCCATTTGGATTGCCACCAATCAAAACGGCATCTTCAAAATCAATAAAAAAACGGGAACCGAACTGCACATCAACGCTGACTCCACTGCTGATTTGAGATTGCCAACTCAACGCATCATCGGACTGCAAGAAGACAGTCAAGGAAATATATGGATGGCTACCGCCAGCGGTGTAGTTCGCCTTTCGGCAAATGGCGAGTCACTGAAAACATTCGGAATGAAGGAGGGTTTGCCCAATAGCTTCATCAATGGCATTTTGTTGGAGGGCGATTCGGCTGTTTGGATAAGTACTGATAATGGATTGTCGCGATTAAGCTTTGGTCAGAAAAACTTCATGAGCAAAAACCTCAAAGTCAAAACCCATCGCTTTTTCAACTTCTTTGAAGAAGACGGCATCTCCTCCAACGAGTTCAATAGAATCTCCTTTCATAAAGCCGACGATGGGCGCATGTATTTCGGAGGGCTAAATGGGGTCAATGCCTTTTACCCCAACCAAAACATGTACAAAGCACCTATTTACCCAACGGTGCAGTTGGTGCTCAATAATGCCTCAAAGTACAACCCCGGCATTGATAGTTCAGAGCAAAATATTCCCCTCCACAACTTAGAGGACGGCATCGAACTCGCAGCCAACGACCGCTTTTTTGAATTTGATTTTGCACTTTTAGATTATCTCAACCCAGCCAAAAATCAATACAGTTATCAGCTCGAAGGTTATGATAAAAATTGGTCGCCTGCTACCGCCGAAAATCAGGTGCGCTTCAATGATGTGCCGCCGGGAGATTACACTTTTCGACTCCGCGCTTCTGCGTTGGGCGGAAAGCTCGAAAACCATCAAATCGCTTTGCCCATCCACATTCATAAGCCATTTTATAAGACCACTTGGTTCTATATTTTGGCGACCCTGATTACACTTGGACTCATTTGGGGATTCATCCGTTGGCGCGAATATCAACTGCGCGAACGCGAACAAAAACTCGAAAAACAAGTCCAATCGCGCACCAGCGAACTCGAAGCGGAAAAGAAAAAATCAGACGACTTGCTACTCAACATTCTTCCTGCCGAGACAGCGGAGGAGTTAAAAAAATATGGCAAAGCAAAAGCCCACCGACATGAGCAAGTAACGGTACTTTTTTCTGACTTCCGTCAATTTTCGAAAATCGCCGAAACGATGGAACCTGAAATTCTCGTTGCTGAAATAGATCTCTGTTTCCGCGCATTTGATCAAATCATAGAAAAATACGGTCTCGAAAAAATAAAAACCATCGGCGACGCCTATATGTGCGCCGGAGGCATCGGTAGTCATTCCAATGAAGAATCCGCCTGCAACGTCATCAGAGCTGGTCTCGAAATGCAAGCGTTTTTAAAAGCACTAAAAGAGGAAAATGAAGAAAAAGGAGAGCATCGCTCCTTCGAATCTCGAATTGGCGTCCACACAGGTCCTATTGTCGCAGGAGTCGTTGGGATGAAAAAATTCGCCTACGACATCTGGGGCAAAACCGTCAACATCGCCTCGCGCATGGAAACCTATGGCGACGTCGGGAAAGTCAACATCTCCAACGTCACCTATGAGATAGTCAATCATCACTTTGATTGCAAACCGCAAGCTGCCTACATGACTGAAAGCGACGAGGAGATCCAAATGTATTTTGTGGAGCAGTTCAAAGAATAGACAAGCAGAAGCCTATCCTTTGAGCATCGGTCTCCTGAAAGGGACGATGTGATGTTTTGTGTCGCATCGTCCTCTATTGAGAGGCGACGCTCAAAAATTAAGCAGAAAAGTTAAGTTCCGGAGGGCACCGATTGAGATTCAACTTTATTCAAAAGCTCCTTAAATTTCGGCTGAAACTGCGAAAAGTCATTCCGCGAAAGCGGCGCCTCTCGATACCACACGCGCTCAAAAATACGCGTCACTTCTTTAAATTCACTTCTAAGTGGATGATTGCCCAATTCGAGCAGATACTCAAAATTGGTTTTCTCTTTTTTCCATCGGAGCAGTTCCTTTTCGGTCATCTCGCGAAGGATGGCTAAATAATATAATCGAATGGCAAGAGCATAATTTTCATCATCAACTGCCTTTTGGATGGGCGTTTGGAGTTCTGCTTCCATCAGGTTTTCTTCTATCTCATCAAGCTCGTAGAGTACTTTTTCGCCTTTTATTTTTTTGTCCTTTCGGACAAATAAGCTCTCAGCACCCAACAATTTCACAACGATAAAAACCAACAATGTCAAGCCCAACCCAATGATCAGGTACTTAAAAATATTTGATATTGCCAGCAAGTTTTCACCATCAGAAGAAGTATCTCTTTCTTCTGACACTTCTTTTTCTTCCTCCTCCTCTGGCCATTCTGTAAAATCCAATCCTTCCGTCGCTTTTCGCCACTCCTCTCGGTCCATTTGTTGAACTGCCACGTCTTGCTCATAATATGAACTGTCAGTAGTTTGGCAAACAGCCACTGTGACCAAAAAGGATAACCAAGTCGAAAAGACTAATCTGTGTTCCAAAAGAGTTAAATTAAATTTCTTGCGAATTAACGGTTAAAGATCCGGAGTTATATGCTTAATTCCAAAATCTTTAAAACACCGTCTTTTATTAGTTGTCAAAGCAACCTATAAAGTCTAACTTTGTGAGAGATAAATTCTTGACCAAGCCTAACCAAAAAAAATTATGTCCAACACCGTTTCCAAAACGGGAGTAAGTGAACACTACCTTCCACTACTAAACAAAGAGAATCACAACTCTTTGATGGACTATCTACAGCCCGAATCTTCGATAGAAAAAGAACTACTAAAGCAGCCTGACTATGTCAATGGTTTGTTTTGGGGTGTTCCTCGTTTCGGTCATCCTGAAGGCAAAGTAGTATATCATATTCGAGAAGTCCTCAACAATATTGACAAGCTCAATATTTGTCCGACCTATCGAAACAAGCTTCGACTTGCAGCATTTGTTCATGACTCTTTTAAGAACATTGAGCACCGAGGCACGCCGCGTGATTGGACGCGTCATCACGCAGTCCTCGCTCGCAACTTCATGGAAGACTTCTCTGACGATCAGCCACTTTTAGACTTAATCGAATTTCATGATGAAGCTTATCACATTTGGTTGGCATTAAAAATCAGGAAAAACATTGAGGTAGGCACCAAGAGATTAGAAGCACTAAAAGAACGATTTGCAGACAACATGCAGTTGTACTATCTCTTCTTCAAGTGCGACACAGAGACTGGTGATAAAAATCCAGCGCCTATAAAGTGGTTTGAAGAAACCATCCAAAATATCTCTGTGATTCAACTTTAGAAGAGTATCACTTTCGTCACTGTAGCTCCTTGCTTACTTCCACCTATTTTCATAAAATAAACGCCGTTAGCCAATCCATTTCTTTCTGTTTCGAAGATGGCTTCCCCTTGTGGGAAATATTGATTGGTCATGACCTGTCGCACCAAGTTGCCATTCACGTCAAGCAATTCGACGGAAAGTCGATCAGCATCATTTAGATAAAGTGACGTCTTAAATTGTCCTTTTGATGGATTTGGAAAGACCGTTACTCGCATTTTCCTTTCGGAAAATGATTGGGTCGTACTTGTTGATTTAAAATTAGCCTTCAAAAAAATCGGCGAACCTGTGAGTGGGATATCTACAGGAGAGATAATATCAGAAGAATTGGTCACCATGTAGTGCCACGAAAACCGTTCGAGGTTTTCGATATTCATATTTTCCGAAAGGGAAAAAATCTGCGAAGCATACTCAGTGCTATCAAAAGCAGTAGTTGCCCACAAGGTGAATATCACCTCATCATTGTCATTCTTAAAAGCACATCCACGAATCGAATCGTTAGGCGGCAAATCAAGCAACTGCGTTAACGAGTCATTGAAGCGATAGTCTTGCAAAATTTGAGCAGTAGAACCATAAGCAATACCTGCCTCTGTTAATTCATGAGCATGGGGCATGGTGCCCGTTAGATTCTTAAATAAGCCCATCACCTCAAATTCATAATTGGCAGAATCAACCGGTTCTACATCTGCCAAGCTATAAACATGAAACTGGTGCACATCATATTGCTGCACTTTGACCAGCGCTTTCATTAAAAAATTTCTTTGTCCAATTGGAGTCCCGATAAACCCTCGCTGAAAAGCTTTTCTTGGAATATTACTCTCTGTCAAAATCCATACTTTTTCTGGTTTGTCCACTCCATTGTAGCCATGAGAATCAAGTACATCATCCATCCAATCTCGGCGTTCCATCAACCCGTTGAGCGCGGCATCTGAGTGGCGAAAGAAAATAAAATCCATCTTCTCATCATCCCAACCTCTCATGCTACCATCCAAATGTGGGTAGCTATGAAAACTCATGCAGTCGAAATAGGCACCTCCTTTATGCGGATATTCAGGGGTAACGGAGCCATCGACGGGGTTGTCTGTATTTCTTAACACTGCATCCAAAAAACTTGGATTACCTAAACCACCGACAGCGATATAGGAATTAGGATCATATATTTTGACAATTTCGTAGGTCATCCTAAGCAACCGATTATAATGTTGGATAGGCGCAAAAACATGCACTTCGCAGGGCGGCGGGTCGTTGTCCCACCAATTGTTGGGCGCACCTGGAGGGAGGGGGGCATTGCCCCCTACATCCAAATCGGGTTCATTCCAAACTTCCCAAAACTTGATGTGTTCACCATAATTGAGCGCAAGCAAATAAACGTATCGAGCATAGTAATTGGTATCATTGATTGGGGTGCCATTTTCGCCATTATCCCAAATCGGAGCATACATGTTTTTGAACAACTTGGACATGTGCTCATCGCAATAAAAAGTCGAATCACGATGCTCTGGCGATGGTTGCCCTACAAACAATACATGGTCTTTCATCCCCAAATCATCATAGTGTTGGAATGCTTCCTTTCTTATGTCATATCCCCAAAACTCCACAAACAACTCAGGCAGCTCAGGTCGAAAAGTAGTTATGCCAATTCCGTCTAAACCAAGTGAGTCATTACCGGCTGCGATATTAGCAAGGTTTTCATCGCGCCACGGCGGGTAAGCGCCCATGTTGGCACCATAGCCAAAATAGCCGGTGTAAGGTTCTACCACATCATCGGCGGTAAAGGTCGGTTGGCTGAGTACTTCGGTATTCAGGCATGCGAAAAGCGCCAGCATTAAAAAATATCTAAACTTCATCAGCTTCAAAACTCAAAGAGGTTTCAAAAAAATTCAGGGGGACTTAGGGGGGAATGCGTAAGTTCGTAACTATTGGTCAATAAATCTATGCCAAAAGAGATAACATTTGTCGCTTTCGCGAAAAAATGGGCACCTTTACTGCCTGATTTTCAATCCGTTACGCAATCGACTAACCAAAATGATGAGAAAAGGTTTTGATCCACGTCCTTTATTTTTCCAGCTTTCATGGAAACAGATATTCACTTCATGGGGAGCGGTATTGGTTTTTTTCGCAGTATTGTTTATCTGTATTTTGGAGGTACCCAAATTGGGGAATGTATTCCACGTAAGTGGTCTATTAAAAATAGGCGCAGGCGTCGGTCTTGTTTTGGGTGGGATTATTGCTTTTTTTCTTTCGAAAAATGTCAGTGACCTCACGGATCGTATGAAGATCTCGACATTTGTGATTGTCCCTTGTCTGATTTTGGTTCCGTTGCTGACCTGTGTTATCAATCGATTGGGAAGCGATGATGGCAGAATGGAGGAATTCGAAATCTTTGAGGTAGAGAAAATTGGCGCAGAAGAGAAGAATCTAACAAGCCAGCTCAAGGAGGGCGACTATTTTATTTACGTATTTCACGAAAGTGAATTGGAAAAGCTCAGATTTAATGACCTAATTGCGGAGCCACAAAAAGGACAGACAATTAATATAAAAATCCGGACAGGTGCATTTGGTTGGGAGTGGGTGGATCATATCTTTGCAGCTCAAGACTTTTAAGTGAACGATAAAGAATTGGATAAGTCGGAACAGGAAATGCTTGACTCAGTCAAGCCATCGCGAATTATAATTCCCGTCCTAATTGGTGTAGCTGCTGTAGCTTATCTGATGTGGCAGCAATTTGACCCAGTAGAGTTTGCAAAAATCAATTGGACATCATATATGTTCTTTTGGATTTTGGCGTCTCTGTTTTTTCTTGTCGTCCGACATTTGGCTTACGCAAATCGCTTGCGAATTTTATCTGACTATAAGTTTGGTTGGAAGAAAAGTATCGAACTCATCTTTATTTGGGAGTTCAGCACTTCGATTTCGCCGACGAGTGTTGGTGGGTCAGCAGTGGCGCTTTTTGTGCTTTCGCAAGAGGAACTTTCTACTGCCAAAACTGCTACTATCGTGATTTACTCAGTGGTTTTGGATTCGCTGTTTTTTGTGCTCTTTATTCCAGTTTTCGTACTCATCGCAGGCAATGGCGTCATCCACCCTTCCCTTGTCGGAAAAGCAGAACTCAATGCTATTGGCTATTCTTTTTGGACTTTCTATGGAATCATGTTCGCTTATGGTTCGATATTTTTTTATGGCTTATTTGTCAGTCCAAAACAGTTCAAGCGACTCTTAGGCGCAATAACTAATTTTGGATTTTTCAAGCGCTGGAGACGCGGTGCGGTCGAATTAGGCAGTAATATGGTCATCACTTCCGAAGAGTTACAAGGGCAATCTTATAAGTATCATCTGGGGGCTTTTTTTAGCACAGCGATGGCTTGGTCATGTCGATTCATTTTATTGAGTTGTTTGATAATTGGCTTCGTGGACATCTCGCTTGATTTTAAAACGCAAGCACTACTTTACACTCGACTGAAAGCGATGTTCATCCTGATTATCTTTAGCCCAACGCCGGGAGGTGCTGGTTTTGTGGAGTATGTTTTTGGTAATTTTTTGAGTGATTTTGTACCGCTTGGTATTGCCCCTATTATCAGTTTTATATGGAGGGCTTTTGCGTATTATTCCTATTTATTCATTGGCGCGATGATCATTCCGAACTGGTTGCAAAGGGTTTTGCAAAAGCGAAAAATGAAAAGAAATCAGCAGAAAAGCGATAAACAATAAATAAAATCGTGCGTTCTTAGCAATCAGTAAATTTTCAAAATCTACCTTTCGATTTCCGTTATCGGCTCCGCTCGAACTCCGGATGTCGGATTCTCAAAAATTCTATTACAATGATTTCAAAAAAAATGGAAAAGGCACTCAATGAGCAAATCGCTCTCGAAGGATCTGCCTGCTTTTTATACCTCTCCATGTCAGCTTGGTGCGACCAACAAGGAATGAGTGGATGCGCTCAATTTATGAGACATCAATCAGCCGAAGAGCAAATGCACATGATGAAGATCTTTGACTACGTCGGAGAGGTAAACGGACATCCAATTACGCCTGCTATCAAACAACCTGCAAAGGATTTCGGAACCATCCAGAAAATGTTTGAGCAAGTCTATGCGCATGAGCAAAAGGTGACCAAGTCCATCCATAAATTAGTGTCGCTTGCTAAAGCGGAAGATGACTATACGACTTTCGAATTTTTGCAGTGGTATGTCATGGAGCAACGCGAGGAAGAAGACTCCATGCGCACTATTTTGGATCGTATCAAAATCATCGGTACTGGCGCGCAAAGTCTTTATTTTATTGATAAGGAGGTTGAGGCGATTAGTGCGGCTGCCGAAGCTGCTGAAGAGGGGGAGTAGAAATTGATTGTTTCGCTTCGCTGATTGTTGCTCCGCCTGCGGCGGATGATTGTTTGATTGTTTGGCTCGCTTTCGCGAAATGAAGTTGCAAACACATTTGACGAAAGTCGAGAAAAAAACAATCAAACAATCAGCCACGAAGTGGCAAAACAATCAGCGAAGCGAAACAATCAGTTGCGAAGCAACAAAACAATCAGCCGCAAAGCGGCGAAACAATCAATCCACCCACTCGACTTTCTCCCCTATCGCAGTTTCCCTTCTGCCTTCCGGCAAATCTCCCTCAAAATACCCCATATAGAAAAGCCCGAAACAACGCTCACCTTCCTGCAAACCCAAAAATTCATCCGCCATCAAAGCTGCTTTCGGCGAACTCCAATAGCTCCCAATGCCATGAGCCGTACAGGTCAAATACATGTTTTGAACCGCCATCGCTACTGAGGAAATCTCTTCCCATTCAGGCAATCGCTCGTCAGGATCTCGCTTCATGCAGACTGCAATCAGACAAGCCGCCTTTTGTGGATTGTTGGTTAATTTTTTGAATTTGATAGGCGAGAACTTCTCTTCAGATACATTTGCCTTGTACCAATTCGCCATGAATTCGCCAATGCGGCGCTGCGAATCTCCCATCATCACCTTAAATCGCCACGGCTCCGTGCGTTTGTGCGTAGGTGCCCAATTGGCGCTTTCGAGTACCTCTTCGATAATTTCTTTAGGAATCTCCTTCTCTATATAACTCGATGGAAAAATTGATCTACGACTGCGAATCAACTCCTTAATCATCTGTGAATCAAAAGTCATTGTATATTCATTTTTAAAACTTTCAAAAAATATTGAAACCTATAAAAGTTTGTTTTAACTTTGTCAAAGAAAGTAAAAATCTAATAACATGAAAACCTTTTTGAAAGTTGATTTAGGAGTTCAGATTGTTTGTTATTTGCTTATGGCAACAGGACTTGCCACCATGATAGCATTCCAAGATATAAAACTTCTATTTTATTCCTTTTTGATTTTAGGAGGCTGGCAGTTATTGAGTGCAATGGGCATTATGCTTTGGTTAAAGCAAGGCGCAAACAGGAAAGAATATTTTTTAGCTTCCATTAGCTATGTTTTTGCCTCCGTTCTTTTGATTTACTTTTGGCCAGTTTATCTTTTCGGAGCTTATATTTTCTCCATTTGGTACTTTAAAATCACCTATGACCATTTCCAGAAAGTACGATATCATTTCCGTTCTTTCTGGGATTTAGAATTTTAGCCCTCCCCTCGTCATTTTTTTCTTTCGAAAAATCAAAAACCCGCCAAATAAAATTCACCAAAAATTCAAT
>CALCJP010000157.1 GCA_937967625.1 uncultured Saprospiraceae bacterium | reverse complement strand
GCCTTTTCAACCTTCATTTTTCTACCCGAAAGAATTGGTTCTTTTTTCGGTCAGATTGCCAAAGTCGTCGGTATCATTTTGCTGATTTCATTGATTGAAGCCTTTTTGATATTGCCTGCGCACTTAGCCCATTCACGCGCTTTAGACAAAAACACGAAACCATTCATTCTCAATATTTGGGCAGATAAAGTCATTGCTTGGATCAGAGACACTCTATATGTCCCCGTCCTTCGCTTTTTCCTCAACAATCCGATTTTCGGATTTGCGATTCCGATAGCTTTGTTGCTGCTGACAGTAGGCGCGATGCAAGGAGGTATCATTCGTTTCACCTTCTTCCCCAATGTCGCCTCCGACCGAGTTTCCATCAACCTAAAAATGCCACAAGGCACCAGCGAAGCGATAACCGATTCGCTCATCACCGAAATCGAAAATGCCGCTTGGGCAGCCAATAAAGAACTCACCGAAAAACAAAGCGGTAATCTCCAAGTCATAGAAAACACGGTTCGCCAATTGGGACCCGGTGCCTCCAACGCCTCTTTGGTTTTAAACCTCCTGCCAGGCGAAAAACGAGACTACCAATCGACCGAAGTCTCCAATGCCGTAAGAGAGAAGATGGGCCCGATTTACGATGCCGAAAGTGTCGTTTATGGCGGTGGAAATATATTTGGAGGTAAACCCGTCTCCGTCTCCTTAGTAGGCAATGACATCAGCGAACTCAAGCAAGCCAAAAGAGATTTAAAAGACGCCTTTCGGCAAAATCCACGATTGGCAGATGTGACAGATAACGATCCCGCAGGCATCAAAGAAATCAAAATCAAACTTAAAGAAAACGCCTACCTTTTAGGGCTTTCGCTCAATACCGTGATGTCGCAAGTCCGCTCCGGTTTCTTCGGTGCGGCTGTGCAGCGATTCCAGCGGGGTAGGGATGAGATTCGAGTTTGGGTGCGTTATGATCGCAGCAATCGAAGCAGCATCACCGACTTAGACCAAATGCGCATCGTCACTCCAAATGGCAACCGCGTCCCCTTAGCTGAAATCGCAACTTATAAAATCGAACGAGGCGATGTCGTGATCAATCACCTCGATGGTCGTCGCGAGATCAGAGTCGAAGCAGACATGAGCGACGCCAAAGATTCCGCCCCTGAAATATTGGCAAGCATCAAATCTAAAGTGATGCCCGAAATCACAGCCAGATACCCCACGGTCACCCCACTTTATGAGGGACAAAACCGAGGCTTCGCCAAAATCGGCGAAGCAATGGGTCGCGTGTTACCCATCGTTTTATTGTTGATGTATGCCGTGATTGCTTTTGTGTTTCGATCCTACGGGCAGCCGTTTTTGCTCTTCATTTTGATTCCATTTAGCTTCGTGGGAGTAGCATGGGGGCATTGGGTGCATGGGCAAAGTGTCAATGTCCTTTCAGGTTTAGGCATCGTCGCTTTGATCGGAATTTTAGTCAACGACGGACTCGTCCTCATTGAAAAATTCAACCTCCTACTGAAAGATGGATTGCCCTATCATAAAGCCATGATCGAGGCAGGACGATCGCGCTTTCGCGCGATATTCTTAACCTCCATCACCACCGTAGCAGGACTGGCACCTTTGATTTTTGAGCGTAGTTTCTCCGCTCAGTTTTTGATCCCAATGGCGATTTCAGTCGCTTATGGTATTGCCTATGCGACATTCATGACTTTGTTTTTATTGCCACTTTTATTGGGATTGAAAAACTCCTTTAAGATGTATGCCCTTTGGTTTTGGAGAGGTAAGAAACCGACGAGGGAATCGGTGGAGCGGGCGATTATGGAGATGGAAGGGGAACAATAATCCATAGTAGGCTGTTATACACACGTTCACAATTCTAACATTTAGTCAGAGTAAAATAAACTGTATATTTGTTCAAAAAAATAGAACAATGTTGTCAAAAGAATTCAAATACTATTTAGATAACCAAGAAGCGCTTGTAAAAAAGTATTTCGGCAAATTCCTAATAATCGTGGATAATACAGTTGTAGATACTTTTGATGACCACATGGAAGCATATGAGTCAGCTAAGAATAAATATGGATTAGGTAATTTCCTCATGCAACTTTGCTTACCTGGTGAATTGAATACATCAAGAACCTTTCACTCTCAAGTAATTTTGAATGGCTAAAAAAGTTGCACCCTCGTTTACCGCAAAGTCAAGTGGAAGAGCAAATACTAATCGGAATGGACATAATTACTTTGGGGGATTTTTCCATTACGAACCTCAATGGCAAGACCTGTATGTCCTTCAGAATCCCGTCCTTACACGAAATTGATTATGCGAAGAAACCTGACTTAATGGTAAAGGTCAACCAACCTATCGTGACCGATATAAAAGTAGGAAGGAATGAAAAATGTCCATGTGGAAGCGGAAAAAAATACAAACACTGTCACGGGAAGTCTAAATAAAAAAATTGCTGTCTATAAGTTCTGCTACTTATAACCTCTTGGTATTTCTGCGCTATTGCGGGTAGCTGAATTATTGCGATATTACTCTTTACCCCTTTCGGGAAATGTCCCACAATACCCAACATAAAATTCAACCATGAAAAATACAATCCTAAGCATCATAATACTTTTCAGCGCGGCACTCCACGCCCAATCCACCCTAACCTTGGCGCAAGCCAAAGAAATCACCCTCGCCAACAATTACGGCATCCAAATCGCTAAAAATAATGTGGCTGTCGCCGAAAACCTGACTGACAAAAGTGTCAACGGTTATCTGCCAACTGTCAGCGCCAATGCGGGCTTGAATGGCAATTTGGGTGGCTCTAATCAAAAGTTTAGCAATGGGATGGAAGCCACGACTTCCAATGCATTCACTTGGGGTGGCAATGCATCTGTTGGAGCGAATTATATGCTTTTTGATAAACGTCGCGATCTCACTTTGGAGCAGTTGAAAGAGTCTCTTTCACTTTCCAATTTGCAATTAAAACAGACGATTGAGCAAAATCTGTTGCAAGTCTATAATGGCTATTTTCAAGTCGCGCAGTTGGCTGAAAATATCGACGTTTTGGCGGAAGCCATCCAAATCTCGAAAGAGCGGTTACGCCGGGCGCAATATCAATTGGACTTAGGGCAGGGGACTGGTCTCAATGTACTCAATGCGAAAGTGGACATTCAGCGCGATAGCGTCAATTTGCTCAACGCAAAAATGAATCTCGAAAACGCCAAACGTAATCTCAATGTCGCTATGGGGAGGACTTCTGCAACTGATTTTCTGGTGGAAAAAGATGCCGCTTTCGCGAAAAAAATGAACCTGAAATCCTTGCTTGCTCAAGCCAAAGCATACAATTTGTCCCTCCAGGTCAATCGCCAAAATTTGGCAGTCAACGAAAAAAATCTCCAAATCATCGAAGCCGAAAAACGCCCCACCGTTTCCGCAGGTGCGTCTTATGCGTTTAATTATACAGACAATCCAGATGGCGCATTTTTCGATACCAATCGGTCGCAGGGATTGGGTGCCAATGTGGGCGTGAATTGGACGATATTCGACGGAAGTCGGAAAATAAGAAAACAAAATGCCGCCCTAAATCTAACCAATCAAAAACTCCAAATCGATCAACTCCAACAGCAATTAGAACGCGACATCACCAACGCTTGGGCAAATTACCAAAACGCTCTTTTTGTACTTCAAGTCGAAGAATCCGCAGTCGCCACCAACCGCGAAAACTTCACCCGTACCGAAGAGCAAGTCAAAATCGGCCGCCTGACTTCCATCGAATTTCGGCAAGCCCAACTCAACCTACTCAATGCACAGACCAGCCTCAATAATGCAAAATTTGACGCGAAGTTGAGAGAGATTCAGTTGATGCAATTGGTAGGGCGGTTGATTGAGTAGGAATTGTATATTTGTTGAAATTATAAAACGAAAACAAATGTCAAAAAAATACATCATCGCCCTCGATCAGGGAACGACTTCCTCCCGCGCCTTACTCGTGAACACGAAAGGCGAAATCGTCGGAGTAGAACAAAAAGAGTTCACCCAAATCTTTCCAAAACCCGGTTGGGTGGAGCATGACCCAATGGAAATTTGGTCATCGCAAACCGATGTTTTTGATAAATTATTGAAAGCCAACGACGTTTCCGCAAAGGAAATCATCGCCGTAGGAATCACCAATCAACGCGAGACCGCCATCGTTTGGGATAAAGAAACGGGCGCACCCGTTTTCAATGCCATCGTCTGGCAAGATCGCCGAACGGCTCCGATTTGTGAAGAAATGAAAACAGCGGGTTTGACCGATTACGTCCGTCAAAATACGGGCTTGGTCATCGACTCCTATTTCTCTGGCACGAAGGTGAAATGGATTTTAGACAACGTCCCTGGCGCTCGCGAAAAAGCCAATGCAGGAAAACTCCTTTTCGGTACCGTGGACACTTGGTTGATCTGGAATTTGACTGGCGGCAGGTCGCATGTCACCGATTACACCAACGCTTCCCGAACGCTGATTTATAATATCGAAGACCTGAGTTGGGATGAGAAATTGCTTAATCATTTAAACATACCGAAGAGTATGTTACCAACCGTGCAGCGTTCCTCTTCCAATTTTGGGGAGTTTGATTTGGATGGCGAAATGATTCCAATTTTTGGGGTCGCTGGCGATCAGCAAGCCGCCCTTTTCGGTCAGGCATGTTTCGAACCCGGCATGGCGAAAAATACCTATGGAACGGGCTGCTTCATGTTGCTCAACATAGGCGATGACTTGACCTTCTCAAAAAATGGACTCCTCACCACCTTGGCATGTAGCCCAGACGGCGAAGTCGCCTATGCTTTGGAGGGAAGTATCTTCATCGCAGGTGCAGCGATTCAGTGGTTGCGCGATGGTTTGCGAGT
>CALCJP010000156.1 GCA_937967625.1 uncultured Saprospiraceae bacterium | reverse complement strand
CCAGTGCCGTTGACTTGTGGACTATAATCTTCTGCGTTGTTGATCAAGGTATTTGTGAATCCGAACGACATCGAGGTTGCCGTACCGGTGATGGTATCGCCTCTGAGCTTCGTGATGTCAACTGGAGATTCGAGTTCATAAAAGGCGGCTTCGTAGCCACGCAATGATTTGAGGCTTGCGCCGAATGCCAATTTGCCGGAAGGCAGTTCTAACTCATAACTATAATTCGCCCCGAATTCAGACCAGGTCATGCTCGCCAATGAAAACTCATCAACACGAAAAGTCTGATCAAAATCAATTGGATTAAAAGAGTAATAAGAGAAAATGCCTGGAATGTCCTGCGTCCCCATCACTGAGTGAAAACCTGAGAACAAGCCAATGCGATGGTTCTTAATTTTGAAGAGCAGGGAAGGTCCCATGATGTTGGTTTGATAAGAGAGATGCCTCTTATCGTTGCCATCAAAGAAATCCAAAATCAAAGCGAGATCAGAAACCGCGCCTTCCAAATCAGGTCGCACTTCAAATTGTAAATCTTCGCGTTGGCGATAGAGTTTTTGCAAACTGCTGTTTTCCAGAAAAGCGTAATTGTTATCGAAAAACACTTCTGTGCCAACCAAATTCAAGTCCCAAGTCAATGGAAAAGTCGCTGGTGCTGCCGGATTGAAAGTGACGGAATTGATGCCCGCGTAGTTGTCGTTGAGCCATGTGGCTTGATATTGGGCGAAAGCCACTTTCGTGGAAAAAGCGGATAAGATTAAAAGGAGTGAGGTGATTTTATTCATGATGGTGGATTAGTTTTTTTTAGTACAACCAAGAAATTAGACATAAGACTGCTTCGCTACAAGAAAATTGCTTTGATTTAACATCAAAACAATCTGGCAATCAAACAATCTTTTTTTGGCTGATGTTTTCTACTTAGATAGCTTCTGTGGCAAAAATGTTGCCCGAAGAGGGAGTTTCTGCGAGTAAAGTTAAAACATTGCAAGGACTTTAGGCAAAAAAATTATCAATCCAATTGCGATAGCCCCCAAGCTGGTGAGCAAAACTGCTCCCGCTGCTAAGTCCTTTGTTTTCCCCGCAAGGGGGTGAATTTCGGGAGAAACGAGATCGGTGAGTGCTTCGATGGCGGAATTCATGGCTTCGGCTGCCAATACCGTGGCAATGCAAATAATGACCAATGCCCATTCGGTGGAGGTGATTTGAAACCACCAACCGGCTACCAAAACCACAAAAGTGAAAAAGAGGTGGATGAGCGCATTCGGCTCTTCCTTAAATAAGGTGACGATTCCTTTTATCGCATAACTAAAACTCTTAACCCTTTCTTCGACCATTGAGTGTTTTGTAATAGGGCTGAAATACGTAACTGCCCATGATGCCGAGTCGAGCTGCTGATTGACCATCAAGGCGCTTGAAGTCTCGACACTTAAAATGCGAGGAGTAGAATATATGATCCACTTGCGCGTCCATAATATTCATGGATCCTGCCGGAAAGGTAGGAGAAATTCCTTTATCACTGATTTTCAGGTTCGCATTTTTGCGAAAAGCCTTTATCTCATTACTCCAACTCACGGCGTTGTATTCGCCAACGGTGATGAAGGGTTCTTTATATTTTTCGATTTTGGAACTCAACAAATCCAATTGCGAGACCAACTGATGGTAGGATTCATTATCAAGTGCTGGCGAAGTGTGTGTAGAGAGCAGGTTAAAACTCTCCTCATAGACCTCCACCTTGGTAATCAAACTCGGTTTTCCATTAAAATGGAAGGTGTCAAAAGCAGTCAGCGGATATTTGGAAAGTATCGCCATGCCATAGAAACCCGTATCGGGCAATGCCACTAAATAGGGATAATCTTCCTGCATGCAATCTCTCAACTCCTCCGCCCAATCTTCACAAATCTCCTGAATCGAAACGACATCAGCTTTGCTATTGATAATCAGATCAATCGCCTCTGATCTATGGTCTCGTGCCTTGGATGCATTAAAGTGTGCTATTGAAATTGCCTCATCATTACTGACCCCTCTCCATTCCATAAATGGATCTTCGACACTGTCATAAAGGAAAAGACAAATCGCTGCACAACAACCAAAACTGACAAACATGAGTTTTTTGAAAGGCGTCATGAATAGCAAAAGCCCCAAAGCTAAATAGCCAAACATAACTGGCACAATGTAATTAGCAGCCCACTTGAAGTAGATGTGATCGGGAGTGATAATCAGGGTAACTGCACATAGGATGAGGAAGGCAGAGAAAATTGTTTTTATCACGGAAGACGTATCGGGATTAAAAATCATCGGTCTCTATTTAAAATCGTTAAAGGATGATTTTGGGCTAAATTCTGTAGTTTTCTCCGTAATAGAAGTTTGTGTTTCTTCACAAATGTAGATTCTAAATGTCGTTCTATGTCTTAAGGAAGTGTTATTAAAATATAAATTGATTGAAAAGTCCTTGAGAGCCAACGCTTTGTCCTCAAATTTGCACCTTTCGTACTGAGACGTTTTTTATCTTTCGCTCCCGATTAAAATACGGGACAAGCTTTCGCGAAATATTTACTCATTTATTCCTTTACTCATTTAGTATGCGAATCATTTTTTACATCCTGACCCTTGCTACCTTGGTAACGAGTTGCCAACCCAACTCATCCGAAACGGAAACAAAAGCAAACACACCAAATCCGCTCGAAATTTTGACTTCCAAAATTTCGGCAGATCCATCCAATGCGGATTTATATTACCAGCGCGCCCAATTCTTTTATGAAAACGAAGCTCCCGATGGCGCTATTCAAGATTTGGCGAATGCTGTAAAATTAGACTCCAATCAAGCGAATTATTACCATCTACTTGCAGATGTTTACTTGGATTATTTCAAATCCTATGATGCCCTTCGCGTGATGGAATCAGCAGTTGCGCGATTCCCAAACCGCATCCCTACCCTGCTCAAATTATCTGAATACCAATTGATTCTCAAAAAGCACGATGACTCATTTGAGACCATTGATAAAGTCCTAAAAATTGATGGACAAAATGCCGACGCTTGGTTTATGTTAGGCATGAATCTCAAAGAAATCGGCGAAACCAATCGCGCTATCAACAGCTTCCAATCCGCCGTCGAAAACGATCCCAACATGATTGACGCATGGATTATTTTAGGACAGATGTATGCCGAAAAGAAAGACCCATTGGCATTGCGTTATTTCGATAACGCCTTACTGGTCGAGCCAGACAATATCGATGTGCTCCACGCCAAAGCCTTCTACCTCAACGAAGCCGAAGACCTTTCCGGCGCCGTGCAAGCATACAAAGACATCATCTTCAAAAACCCTAACTATGAAGACGCCCACTTCAATCTCGGATTGGTCTTCATAGAGATGGATAGTCTGGCTTCCGCCAAAACACAGTTTGACATTTTGCTGGAAGTTTCGCCGATTCATATCAAAGGCTATTACTATCGCGGACTGACCAAAGAGATGGTTGGCGATTTTGCTGGCGCGCAGGAAGACTTCAAAAGTGCCCTTAAATTTTCCCCTTCTTACGCTCAAGCCCAAGTCGCCCTCCAACGAGTGGAACAAGAATTGTAACTTTGAATGAGTAATTGAGTAAATTTTAAATGAGTAAATAGCCCCACTTAAAATATTATTTCTCGCTTTCGCGAAATATTTACTCATCTACTCATTTCGTCATTTACAAATTTAATTGACCATGCATAAAATCTTAATCTTCTGCTTTTCAATCATCATCGCCTC
>CALCJP010000155.1 GCA_937967625.1 uncultured Saprospiraceae bacterium | reverse complement strand
TTCACCTATTATGCAGATTTGGATGGCGATGGTTTTGGTGATGGTGGCGCACCCCTTGACACTTGTTTGCAATCTGCCCCTATTGGGTTTTCTACCAATGATTTCGATTGCCGAGATGATGACTCTACCATCAATCCAGATAGAAATGAACTTTGCGATGAAATCGATAATGACTGCAATGGATTAGTTGATGACGGCATTCCGATTTTCACCTATTTCCGCGACAGCGATGGAGATGGCTATGGCGATGGAGGCATTTCAAAAGATACTTGTTGGTTTGATCCACCAAACGGATTTTGCGATAACAATCTTGATTGCAACGATAATGACCCTGAAATCAATCCAGATGTATCTGAAATTTGTGATGGATTAGACAATGATTGCAACGGCGATATTGATGACTTTTTGCCATCATTTACTTACTATTTTGATAATGACGCTGATGGTTTCGGTAACGTCGCCATTCGTATGGATACTTGCCAAAGCTTCGCTCCCCCAAGTTTCGTAACCAATGCAATGGATTGCAATGACAATGACCCATCCATCAACCCAAATAGTCCAGAGATTTGCGATGATATAGACAATGATTGCAACGGGCAAATAGATGATAACATTCCGTATTACAACTACTATGAAGATAATGATGGCGATGGATTTGGTAATCCTGAAAATTCAATTTACATCTGCTACGACCAACCACCGCTTGGCTATGTGACAGACAATACAGATTGCGATGACCTCGCAAATGATAAATTTCCAAGCAACACTGAAGTCGCCGACAATGGAATTGATGAAGACTGCTCCGGCGTAGATTTATATCTGCAAACCAAGTTCTTCCCGAATCCAGTTTCGGATTTGCTCACCGTTCGCTATGTCCATGAAGGTGATTTGAACTATCAAATTGTTGACATGGCAGGTCGTGCGATTGCCGAAGATGTTATGACTTTTGAGTTCAATGAAGCACAAGTGATGCTACCATCACTTCCCGCAGGTGTTTACCTATTTGTTCTTAAGAACAATAGCGGTGACCGCCTCCACGTCGAAAAGATTGCTACCTATTAATACCAAGTTGCGGGTTGCCTGATGCGCGTCTTGTTTCAGGCAACCCACTACTTTCCATACAAAAACATGAAAAACCTACCACTCCTTTCCGCACTTCTTTTACTGACTTTTTTCTCCTGCCGTCAAGCGGCAAATGCGGATGAAATCGCCACCCTCAAATCAAAACTGGCTTTCGCCAAATCTCAATTAGAAGCACTAAAAACGCCTGCGAAAGAACAATTAGTCCACGTCGTCTATTTCAAAACCAAAGAAGGAACAGAAAACGATTTGATTCAAGAAATCAAAAAACTGGAAGCCATCGAAGTGTTGAGTGATTTGGAAGTAGGAACCTTTCAAGACTTAGGCGACGCACGTGCAATGAGCGAATTCGGAGTCGTCATGCAAATGAACTTTGACAACGAAGCAGCTTATAAAACCTATCAAACCCATCCAATCCATCTTGACCTAAAGGCTTTCGCCAAAAATTCAGGGGTGCTTCTCGGTCCGCCGGTGACTTATGATTATTGGACGAAGTAATTACTGGAAGCGAGTAGAAAAGAATTATGAAAAGTTAGTTTCCATTGATTGTTGGCTTCTGCTACGCTCAGCCAACACTACCAGCTAACCGCTCCCTGAGCGTAGCCGAAGGAAGCAATCTACTCAACCGCTTCTAAATACTGCATCTCATGCAATTCCCGATAATGCCCATCCTCAATCTCAAGCAACTCCTCATGGCTGCCGAATTCCTGCAATTCCCCCTTATCCAAAACCATGATATTGTCAGCATGACGGATGGTCGAAAGGCGATGCGCGATGATAATACTGGTACGTTTAGTAATTAGTTTTTCAATAGCATATTGGATAATCGATTCCGTTTCGGGATCGATGGAAGAAGTCGCCTCATCCAAAATCAAGATGTCTGGATCAAAAACCAATGCCCGCACAAATGAGATCAATTGCCGCTGTCCCATCGAAAGAGTAGCGCCGCGTTCCATGACTTCGTAGTCGTAGCCTCCTGGTAGTTTTTCTATGAATTCATGTGCCCCGATCATTTTCGCGGCAGCGATAACTGCCTCTCTCGAAATGCTCTCATCGCGCAATCGAATATTTTCCAAAACCGAGCCGCCAAACAAAAACACGTCCTGCAAAACAATCGCTAATCGGCTCCGCAAATGATGAATTTGAAAATCTTTAATCGACTTCCCATCTATCAAAATCTCTCCTTTCTGCGCGTCATAAAACCGATTAAGCAAATTGATAATCGTACTTTTTCCAGACCCCGTGCTGCCCACTATCGCAAGCGTTTGGTTGGGCTTGATTTCGAAACTTAGATTGTTCAGCACATAGTCAACGTCGTTGTAAGCAAAACTGACATTATCGAACTTAACGGAACCACTCAATTTTCCTTCACTAATCGAACCCTTATCAGGAATTTTTTCTTCACTGTCAAGCAATCGAAACACCCGCTCGCTCGCCACCATCCCCATCTGCAAAGTGTTGAATTTATCCGCCAACATTCGAATCGGTCTAAACAGCATCCCCAAATACAAAGGAAAAGCAATCAATGCTCCCAACGTCACCACATTATCAATCACCCCACGCGCACCCCACCAAATCATCAATCCCAGCGAAGCCGCCGAGATGATTTCTACCACCGGAAAAAATATCGCATAATATAATATCGCATCAAGATTCGCCTGAGTATATTCTCGATTGATGCTTTTAAATTTATTCATCTCCTGCTCCTCCGCATTGAAAATTTGCACCACTTTCATACCCGTGATTCGCTCTTGCAAAAAAGCATTCATCCGTTGGATTTCTTTTCGGACGCGTTGGAAGGAAGACTTTACTTTTTCCTTAAAAATATAAGTTGCAGCTATCAAAAAAGGCATCGTCGTCAGGCAAATCAAAGTCAATTGCCAACTGGTCGTAAACATCACAAAAAGCACTGCAATGATGGTCAGCAAGTCAGCAATAATCGTAAATCCACCCTGCGAAAAAACCGTATTGATGGTCTCGACATCATTGATAGTACGAGTCGTAGAGGTACCGATAGGCGTAGTGTCAAAGTAGCGTGTGCGCAAACTCGTGATGTGACCAAACACGCTGACGCGCAAATCACGAATCACTGACTGCCCCAACCAATTCGTAATGTAAATAAAAAGATACCGAAGGATGGACTCCAAAACCAACACTCCAAAAATCACCAAAGCAATTTTGCCCATGCCCGGCACATCATTTTTGAAGATGTATTCATCCACCATTTCCTGAACCAATCGAGGGCGTGCTACGGCGACAGGTGCCAAAATCACTGCCAAAGCAGCAGCAGCATAGAATGCTTTTTTATAGGGTCGGGCGAGTTTTACAATTCGCCAAAGCAGCACAAGGTCGAAGCGATTTTTGTCTTGCAATATGGGTGATTTTTTTAAGCTAACAGTCCGCAAAGGTAATAGTTTTCTCGCAACGAAAAACGAGAGACGGAGGACGGAGGACGGCCGCTTCGCTGACGGAGGATGGTCGCCCTGCGGGCTGGACGGAGGACGGAATATTTGAGGTAGCTCAAGCTTCCAGCCTGAGAAACCATTTTCCGAAAGGAAAATAAACCCGCTCGCGCAAACATCTTGGTTTGTGTGAAGCATCAGCAAGCGTCTTCGCTTGCGATAGCATAATGAAAGGCGTGGACACCTTTTGATGCTTCACACAAACCTCAAGGTTTGCGCGAGCGGAGATTTTCGCTTTCGCGAAATGATAGCATTTCGCGAAAGCGAAAAAAATGATTCTAAAGAAAAAGAGATCTCAGGCTGGAAGCCTGATCTACATGAGTCTTTCCCTGCTTTCCGTCAGCGAAGCGTCCGTCGTCCGTCCCTCGTCCAGCCCGCAGGGCGCCCGTCCCCCGTTCCCCATTCTGCCGTTCTGTCACATCCACTTTCGTGGAATACCAATTGAACCATTATTTGCCAAAGGGCAAATTCCGTATTTGAACTGCCAAGTTGGCAAGTTAGTGTTGGTATTCAATTGTTAATTGTGGATAATTAATTCGCTATGAATTCCTTGAAATTAAAAGTATTACGGAAATTTGAATGTGTTTAAGAAAAAGTCACCCACCATGGATTTTGAACAGATAAGATTGCAACAGAGATTTGATGATGAAGGAGATTTTATGCCGCTGATGTCGCTCGACGATGAGGGGGAAAAGGAATCTACCATTGACCTACCGGAGCAACTGCCGATCTTGGCAGTGAAAAACACGGTACTCTACCCGGGCGTTGTGATTCCGATTACGGTGGGGCGCGACAAGTCAATCAAGGCGATCAATACCGCTCATGCTGCCAATAAATTGGTGGCGGTGCTTTCGCAAAAAGATAGCAAAGTCGAAGACCCAAGCGCCAAAGACCTTTACAAAAAAGGAACCGTTGCGCGCATTGTTAGATTGCTGCGCATGCCTGATGGCTCGACGACCGCTATTTTGCAAGGACGTCGCCGATTCGAATTGAAAGAATTGATTCATGAAGACCCCTATCTTTTTGGAAAAATCAGTTCCCTCACCAGCTTCGAACCTTCTAACGAACTCAAATATGAGGCGCTGATCTCGACGGTGATGGATAAGGCAAAACAGATGATTGAGTTGTCACCGCAGATTCCAAGTGAGGCGATTGTGTTCATCAAAAATATTCATGACAAAGGACATTTGCTGCATTTTATTGCATCTAATTTGAACCTCAACACCTCTGTCAAGCAGTCCATTTTGGAGATTGATGATTTGGGCGAAAAAGCAAAACAGATTTTGGGGCACATGGACTCGGAGTTGCAGTTGCTCGAACTCAAAGACCAGATCGAATCCAAGGTCCGAACCGATATCGAAAAGCAGCAGCGTGATTATTTTCTTAATCAGCAGTTGAAAACCATTCAGGATGAGTTGGGGCAAAACCCACAAGAGGAAGCGGTAAAGAAATTGACCGCCCGTGCCAAGGATAAAGATTGGAGCGATGAAGTGAAAGCCCACTTCAAAAAATCATTGGACAAATTGCGTCGCATGAATCCGCAAGTTGCTGAGTATTCTATCCAAATGAACTATTTGGAAACCATGCTCGACTTGCCGTGGAACAAATTCACAGAAGATAATTTTGACCTTAAAAAAGTCAAAAATGTACTCGATAAAGACCATTACGGACTCGAAAAAGTGAAGGAACGAATCCTCCAACACTTGGCGGTTTTGAAACTCAAAGGCGATATGAAAGCGCCGATTCTTTGCTTGGTGGGACCTCCGGGAGTTGGTAAAACCTCGTTGGGTAAATCCATCGCCAACGCGCTCCAACGCGAATTTGTGCGCATGTCATTGGGTGGTCTGCACGACGAGTCAGAAATCAGAGGACATCGAAAAACTTACATCGGCGCCATGCCCGGTCGCATCATTCAGCTTTTGAAAAAATGCGGTGCAGGCAATCCGGTTTTCATTTTGGATGAGATAGATAAAGTTGGCAAGAGCTTTCGCGGCGACCCTTCGTCTGCGCTCTTGGAAGTACTCGATCCTGAACAAAATGAGACGTTCTATGACAATTATCTCGAACTCGAATATGACCTTTCGAAAGTCATGTTCATTGCCACTGCCAATTCGCTGAATACCATCCAACCCGCCTTGCGCGACCGTATGGAAATCATTCAAATCGGCGGTTATTCTACTGAAGAAAAAGTAGAAATCTCGAAACGACACCTCATCCCTGAGCAACGCAAAGAGCACGGATTGAAGGCAAGTCACGTGAAATTGTCCAACGCGATTATCAAGAAAATCATCATGGAGTACACCCGCGAGTCGGGAGTTCGCTCGCTTTCGCGAAATATCGGCGGCGTTATGCGCCACGTCGCCAAGAGTGTCGCCATGGAAGAAAAATACAACGTCACGGTCAAAACCGAGGACATTCCCAAGATGTTGGGACCACTTCGTTTTTCCAATGAGATGTATAAAGAAAACGGCGTGCCCGGTGTCGCAGTTGGTTTGGCTTGGACGAGTGTCGGTGGCGTGATTTTATTTATCGAAACCAGTTTGAGCAACGGCAAAGGCAACCTCACGCTCACCGGTAGCCTCGGTGATGTGATGAAAGAATCAGCCACCACTGCCGTGAGTTTCCTCAAAGCTCATGCAGAAAAATTAGGCATCGATCCTGAAGTCTTTTCTAAAAAAGACATCCACATTCACGTGCCGGAAGGCGCGACTCCGAAAGATGGCCCATCCGCCGGAGTCACTATGTTGACGGCACTGACTTCTGCGTTTACAAACAAACCTGTGAAGCCCTTTTTAGCGATGACGGGTGAGATTACCCTTCGCGGAAAAGTTCTTCAAGTCGGTGGCATCAAAGAAAAAATCTTAGCTGCCAAACGTGCCGGCATGAAAGAAATCCTTCTCTGCAATGCGAATGAAAAACACGTTGCTGAAATCAACCCTGACTTTATCAAGGGCTTGAAGTTCCATTATGTGGATCGGATGGAGGAGGTGTTGGATGTTGCCTTGGGGAAGAAGAAGCGGAAGAAGTGATTGGTGACTTTTGATTAGTATTTTCTCGCTTTCGCGAAATGTGCGTATTTCGCGAAAGCGAGAAAATGACCCTTCCAAAAGCCTCAGCGAGGCGATCATTTTTATAGAACAGGTTTACAAACTGTGGCTCCATTTTTGCCACCCAATTAATATGACAATTTATACAAATCCAAATAATGCTTGCTGTTGTTGCTGTTGCAATGACCACTGTGTTATTTGAGAAGTATGGATAGTTAAATCAATTTTTAAGATTTATGAAAGCGCCTTCTCATGTATTTGAGGAGGCGCTTTTTTATTTGAACAATTTCTCTACTGCCAAAAAATTTAAAACATGTCCAAGAAAATTTACGTGATCCACGAAAATGATGCGTGGGTCGTTCCGCTCCGAGCGGCTTTTGAAAAATTGAATTTGCCATACGAAGAGTGGTTTGTGGATCGCCTGTCACTTGATTTGAGCGAGGCACCACCTGAGGGTGTTTTCTACAATCGCATGAGTGCTTCTGCACATACACGCGACCATCGCTATGCGCCTGAATTTACCGGAAACCTCCTCTCATGGTTAGAGCGCCACAACCGAAAAGTCATCAATGGAAGAAGAGCATTGCAATTGGAGGTCAGAAAATCTGAACAGTACATTGCACTGCAACAACACAACATAGGTCATCCCAAAACCATCGTTGTCAATGACATCAATTTACTGCCCGACGCAGTGGATAAGTTAAATCTGTTTCCTTTCATCATCAAGCCCAATCGCGGTGGCAAGGGCGCAGGCGTTCAGCTCTTCCAATCTAAAGAAAGCCTTTTGAAAACCATCGCTGATGATGGTTTGGGCGAATCCTTAGATGGCATTTGGCTGGCGCAACAATATGTCCAACCCGCTGATGGACGCATCGTCAGAGCGGAATTCGTTGGAGGTGAATTTTTGTATGCGGTAAGCATTGATTCAAGCAAAGGATTTCAACTTTGCCCTGCCGACGCCTGCCAAATTGAAGATGCCTTTTGCCCTGTCGGGGAATCAAATGGTGCGTCGAAATTTCAAATCTTAAAAGATTATCAAAACTCTGACTTGGAGCGCTATGCCCAATTTTTAAAAGCCAATGACATCGGCGTGGGTGCGTTGGAATATTCCGAAGATACCGATGGCAATCGTTTTGTCTATGACGTGAATACGAACACCAATTACAACTCTGGCGCAGAAGCAGATTTTGGCAATCATCGACAGGGGATGTTTGAGATTGCGAAGTTTTTGGGGCAGGAATTGGAAAAGGTTACTGTTGGTCAGAAGGTTGAGGAATTGGTTGTGATTTAACCCAACATGATAGGATGGCACGCGGATGGCGCTGATTGTCCTGATTTGCGCGGATCAAAAGGTGCGTTAATCAGGACAATCCGCGTCATCTGTGTTCTATAAAGCCATGAGTGTCAAGATTTGCGCTGATAACCTTACCTTCGCGCCTCAATAAAAACGCACACATGGGCAGACGCAAGCGCAAACATCCATTTTACGAAAGTTTAGAAATCACTGGAGTCGCCGCCAAAGGCAAAGGCATGGGACATGCGCCCGACGGTCGGGTCGTTTTTGTGAAGCGAGTGGCGGTTGGAGACGTCATTTCCGCGCAAGTGGTTAAGAAGAAAAAGGCATACGCGGAAGCGGTGACGAAAGAACTCAAACAGCCCTCGGCTGATCGAGTGGAGCCGTTTTGTGAGCACTATGGTGTGTGTGGCGGTTGCCAATATCAGCATGTGAGTTATGAGGCGCAATTGCGCTATAAGGAGGAAGTCGTTCATGCTTCGATGGAGCGAATTGCCAAAGTGCCGATTGAGGAAATGTTGCCGATTATCGGTTGTGAGGAGACTCATTATTATCGCAATAAATTAGAGTTTTCCTTCTCTTCCAAAAAGTGGTTGACGGCAGATTTGATCAATACAGATGTGAGCAATTTGGAAGATGTGGTCGGTTTTCATCCGCCGGGAGCGTTTGATAAGGTGGTCAATTTGAACCATTGTTTTTTGCAGCCGGAGCCGTCGAATGAGTTGCGACTGGGCATTGGGGCAATCTGCCGCGAGCAAGGATTGCCGTTTTGGGATGCGCGGGCGAATGTGGGCTACATGCGTCAAGTGATGTTCCGCATCACGTCGTTGGGTGAGGTGATGGTGATTCTCGCTGTCGCGAAAAAAGATGATCGATTGCCTAAACTGCTAGATGCTATATTGGATAAATTCCCAGTCATCACGACGCTTTATTACTGCATCAATGATAAGATGAACGACTACATGTATGACCTGCCAATGGAGCTTCATCATGGCGCGGGCGTGGTGCATGAGCAGTTGGGGCATGTCAAATTCAAAATCGGACCAAAGTCGTTTTTTCAAACCAATTCGCAGCAAGCGAAAACGCTTTATGACTTGGTGGTGGATTTCGCCAATCTGACGGGCGAGGAGAATGTCTATGACCTTTACTGCGGCGTGGGGACGATTACGCAATACATTTGCCGAAAGGCGAAAAAAGTAGTCGGCATCGAAGAAATTCCTACCGCTATCGAAGACGCCAAAGAAAATGCGGCGCTCAATGAGATTGAAAATTGTACTTTTTACGCCGGCGATGTGAAGCTGATTTTGAATGATGAATTTCTAAAAACGCATGGCAAACCTGACCTCATCATCACCGATCCGCCGCGTGTGGGGATGTCTAAGGAGGTGGTGCAGACGCTACTTGCTGCGGAGACGCCGCGCATCGTCTATGTGAGTTGCAACCCCGCCACTCAGGCGCGCGACTTGCAATTGCTCCATGAAAAATACGATATCAAAAAGGTGCAGCCAGTGGATATGTTTCCGCATACCTACCATATTGAGTCGGTGGCGTTGTTGGAGTTGCGTTGATTTTTTTCTCCTTTCGGGAAATGATCTTACTTGATAGGATGGCACGCGGATGACGCTGATTGTCATGATTTGCGCTGATCAATATCTGTGTTGATCATGACAATCAGCGTCATCTGTGTTCTGTGCTACTGTTCTATAGAATTATTTTCATGATTTGCACTGATCAAGACCTGTGTTGATCATGACAATCAGCGTCATCTGTGTTCTGTACTACTGTTCTATAGAATTATTGTCATGATTTGCGCTGATCAAGATCTGTGTTGTTCATGACAATCAGCGTCATCTGTGTTCTATACTACTGTTCTATAGAATTATATGAGGACCTTCACATTCTGAGCATTCGGTCCTTTTGGTCTATTTTCATTTGTGAAACTGACTCTATCATTTTTAAAGATGGCACGTGGATGCCGCTGATTGTCATGAT
>CALCJP010000154.1 GCA_937967625.1 uncultured Saprospiraceae bacterium | reverse complement strand
TACTGGTCGATGATGTGGCGCTGGCAGTTAAAACTCAAAAGAAATCCGCTGCGCTGCGCTATGGACTTTCGTGGACGTTTCAGAGTTCTGGTTTTCGCAATGACCCGATTTTGAAAACGCCTCATGCGTGGGTCTGTTTTGTGGAGTGTGATGATACGAGTGGCTATGCGTGCAAAGTTTTTCCGCCGAAGCAGATAAAGGATTTGACTTTTCGCGATCCGAAATTGGCGCATTTGAAAGGGAAGAAGCAGGTGGTTTATGCGCGGGATTTTACGAACCCCTGAATGTTTTCGCTCAATTAAAAATTGAGCGAAAACATTTGGTTCCCTCTCAGAGAGGGGACCGATTATTTGCCTTCCGGCAGATAATCAGGGGTGTGTCACCCCCCGCTCCGCATCTTCTCCACCACCTGCGCGTCCATCCCAATCGCCTTCTGATGATATTGTTGCCCCAGCGCCGCGTCGCCCGCATTAAAATAAGCGCTTCCTAAATTGTAAAAACCCTTAGCATTCTCAGGCTCAAGTTGGGTAAATTTGGTGAAGAAATTAATAGCTTCCTGATGGCGTTGTGCGACTCCGTTTGCCACGCCGAGTAGGCGAACCGTTTCCGAATCGTTTGGATTCAAGCGGTAGGCTTCGTTCAAATATTGGAAGGCTTTCGCCAAATCATTTTTCTTTTCGCCAAAATATTGACCCCCTTCGCGATAAGTGATAGCGAGGTTGCTTTGGGCGTCCTCATAATTTGGGTCGAGGGCAATTGCTTTTTGGTAATACTGAATCGAGCGCTCGAAATCTTTTAAATAATTATTGGCATTGCCGAGCAAAAGGTAAGCGTTTTTATAATTGGGATGAATCTTTACGGCTTGCTCTAAATGCCCGACGGCTTCCTTGATCATGGATTGTCGTTTGCCCTCGTTTTTGACATCGACAGATTGGACGAGCAATTCGCCACCCATTGCGTTGAGGAGTTTGGCGCTATTGGTTGAGGTTTTGATGTCGGTTTTGAAAAGGGTGTAATTGTTCTCCCAAGCGAAATTTCTATTGAAGGTCAGTAAGGCAAAAATCACTGCTACGCCGGTCATGAGGTAGGTGGGGATTTTAGTCGCTCCCGAAGTGAATTCGGGATTAGATTGGAAGTCAAACAACCCAATCACTCTCAAAACCACAAACAAACAGAACCCAACAGAAGGCATAAACAGCAACCGCTCCGCCATATTCGTCCCAATCGGGAAGACGAAATTCGAAACTATCGACAACGTAATCAGATAGAAAAGCACCGCGAATGCCATCCTGCTTTTTTCCGCGAAAGCGAAATAAACTGCACTGAGGAAAGCCCCGACATAACCAATCACACTCAAAATCACCTTCCAATTTGAAAACGACATCATCTCGACATGGCGCGGATAGTAATCATGCGTCAGTGGATAGGGGAAGACCAACAGTTGAAAATATTTGCCCATCGTGTAGAAAATCGTCGCCATTCGCTCGCCCACCGTGAAGTGGGTGTATTGCCCATCCACTATTTTGACAAATGGATTATTCATCAACTCCAAAGTGGGTGTACTGCCGACTCCGATGAGTCCCTCAATGCCCAAGGCTGATTTTCTTTTCAGCAAAAAGATCACCGTCGGAATGATGAAGGGGAGGAGTTGAATGGCTATTTTTTGAAAGGAAGCCTTTGTAAAAATCAGGTAAGTCAGCGGCACGATGGCTAAAAACGTGATGGCATTCTCTTTCGAGAAAATGGCGATAAAAAAGAGCACACCCGCGAGGAGGTTGAATAGTTGGTTTTTTCGCCGAAAGGCTAACAAAGAAAAATAGAGCGCCGATAAACTCCCCAACAAAGTGATGATTTCATCGCGTCCTTTGATATTTGCAACTGCCTCCGTATGTATCGGATGCACTGCAAAAAGCAACGCCGTGAAGAAAGCCACCCAAACCGCGTAGTCATCTTTTTTATCATGCCGAAAGAGCAACAGCAGCAGCCAATACAGCACCAAGCAAGTCAACGCAAAATAGACCACATTGAGCAAATGACCCACAAACGGCTGGTCGCCAAATAGCTCCCATTCCATCGCAAACATCACCAAAGTCATGGGGCGATACCGCCCGCCACTTACCAATTGCGCCTTCCCTTCTTTTTTAAAAAAACCAAAAAATGTGTCTTTCGACCAAATGCCCGGAATGCCTTTTAGTCCCTGTTTGGTGTACATGTTATCGTAAATCACGATGGCGTCATCTTGGGCATATTGATGCATCAGGGTGTTGGAGTAGGGGAAAAATGCCGCGAAAAATATGATAACCGCAGGCACCGCAGTGTTTGACCAAAAGGAGTTGTAAGTGGGTTGCTGCTTCGGAGCAGGCACTTTCTTGACGACCTTGTTTTTATTTTTTTTCTTACTCATTTGAAAGTGGGTTTTCGAGTTGAGGGATTTCGCGAAAGCGAGTTCCGAGTTTTTGACCTTGAAGTTGAGTTTTGAGTTTGAAGTTGCTAAGGCAGCTCATTTAACGTATCCATCTTAATCAACACTCCAATGAGTAGCGTAAAGCCCAGAAGTGATGACCCTCCCTTGCTGATAAATGGCAGCGGAATACCCACCACAGGCATCAATCCCATGGTCATGCCGATGTTGATAAACACGTGCACAAAAAGCACCCCCGCGACCCCATAGGCATAGACTCGCGAGAACTTGGATCTTTGCCTTTCGGCCAATACCGTGATGCGATAGATCAGCAGAAAAAATAGCAAAATGATACTCGAAGTGCCGATGAAGCCCTGCTCCTCTCCCACGGTGCAAAAGATGAAATCAGTTGCTTGCTCAGGCACATAATTGAGCTTCGTCATGTTGCCTTCCAAAAATCCTTTCCCCTGAAAGCCGCCTGAACCAATCGCCATTTTTGACTGCAAAACATTATAGAGCGAACCACGCGGGTCGCAAATTTCGGGTCGCAACCAGACATTGATTCGATCTTGCTGGTGAGATTTCAGTACTTTATTGAAAAAGAAATTAGCACCACTTGCCACCATTACACACATCAGTAATCCACCTAATGCCGACCAGATGAAACTGCGATTATTAAGGTGCCAATGCGAGAAAGTGAATATTACCAACAGCACTAAATTTGCCACAATGGTCTGTCCATAATGCCCCTCCATCATTGCCCAAATGCTCCCACCTACAATACCCGCGCTAATGAGTAATGTCTGAAATCGATACTTTTTGAAGTTGAAAAGGAGCAAACAATTCATCAAAATTAGCAAACACAAAACGACCGATCGAAGCGGGTAAACCAACCCAAAAAGCAAAACGACGAGTGCAATAATCCCTACTGAAAAATACCGCTCATCCAATCCTTCTCTATAAAGTGGAATCAAAAATGCCAAAAAGACCATCGCTGAGCCGGGGTCCGATTGCAGCAAAATCAAGGCAATCGGCAAAAGGATGAAACCTGCTGCCACCAACTGACTGATGTTGTTTTTGAGATTCGTATTAAAGTTGCTCAAATAGGCAGCCATGCCCAGGCAAGTCCCAAACTTGGCTAATTCTGACGGCTGAAAAGAGACCGGTCCCAAGGTAAACCAAGAGGTTGAGTTGTTGATTTTAGTACCAAAAATCAATACCAAAATCAAAAGCAGAATACCGAAACCATACATCAGATAGGCAAAGGTTTGCCAAAATTTCCACTCAACGAGAAAAGTAAAAAGCAGTAGCAAAAGCGAAATCCCAATCCAGATAGTCTGGCGACCGATAGTGGTATCGGTCAAAAGAGCCAATCCATCTCCCTCATAACCGTCATTGTAGCCCACCACATAGACCATCAACCAACCCACCCCAATCATAGTGAAATAGATGGATAGCGTAATCCAATCAAAAGGCTGTATTCGACTGCGAGTCTTTACTTTCATTGTCTCAAACGGGATTCAAAATTAAAGCAGGTCTGCTTTGGCAATTCTGTCTTTTGCCGGGTAGGCACCCGTGAAGTGTTGGCTAATTTGATTTTTGACACGCAGGGCATCCAAGCGAGTCGCAAAAGCGCCGGCTCTCAATTTATAGTAAGGCTTGCTGTGTTCCCAATCCACGTTTTTCAAATTGGGATAAAGTGATTTTAGCTTTTCCATTTCTCGCTCCACTTTGTAGCGATCCGTGGTTGCCATCACTTGCAAGCGCCAGCCCGAAATCGTCAAATCTGACTTGTTGAGTTGCTCAAATTTTTTCATCATGTCGCCAATAGGCACATCCTCGACCAAAGTCGCTTGCGAAAAAATGGAACCGCAAACAAAAACCAGCAAAAAAGAAGTAAGTATTAATGGCTTTCTCATCATTACATTTTTATTAGAACGGTAAAGATAAGAAAGCATTTCCGAAAGGAATAGACTAAAGTTTTTACAGTGGGAAGGCTTTACATTAGGAAGTCATTTTTTGAGTAGCCTTCACAATTGCCAAGCCCGAAGAGGTCCCCAATCGATCTGCCCCTGCTGATAGAAATTGCTGCGCCATTTTAGCATCGCGAATCCCTCCGCTAGCCTTGATTTTTATGCCTTCCGGCAAATGACCTTGCATGAACTTCACTTCCTCTATCGTCGCTCCATCATACAAGCCCGTCGAAGTCTTGACGAAATTCACTTCAGAAGCAACGCAGATTTTTAAGACTTCTTCCAGCTCATTTTTCGAAAGAAAAGAAGTTTCCAATATGATCTTAATGATTTTTCCCGCAAGGTGGGTCGCGCGCGTCATGCTGTCAATATCGTTGCGCAGATAATTCCAATCATTACTTTTCAACGCCGAAATATTAATCACACAATCCACCTCATCAGCCCCCTGATCGGTCGCTCTTTTGATTTCTTCGATTTTAGCGGCTGTCGCCGAATACCCATAAGGATAACCCACAACAGAAGCCACTTTCGTGGAATGCCCTTCCAGCAATTCCGCAGCTTGACTAATAAATAAAGGTGGAATACAAACCGCAGCAAAACCAAATTCAGTGGCTTCACGACAAAGCTCTTGAACTTTTTTTAAGTTGCAATCAGGCTTTAAATAGGAGTGATCAATTCTCGAAGCTATACTCATCTCTTTCATCTACGTGAGAAATATTTGTGTGATTATGCATAGCAACAATATTTAATCCAAAAAATTTAATCCAGTCCTAATTAGTTGATAATCAAGTATTTAAACCACAGTGGCTATTAGTTTAAAACGGTTAAGATCGACGCTGCAAAAAATAAAACCCTTTCCTGCAACCTCAAACTAAATAAAATGTCATTACTTTTAAATCAGCTCCATAGATTATGAAGTTGTCTAAGAATAGGTTTTAAAAGCGAAAATTTGAGATTGCCGGAGAGTTCTTCAAAATCGGATTTGTAGCTTAAAATTTATTTTTAAACCACTTCTGTAAGCAAACAACCTGAAAAGAAATTTGGAATACGCGGAAACCCATAAGGAGATAGTGCAAGCCTGTTTGAGAGGGGATCGTCATGCTCAGTTTGAGCTGTATCGACTCTATTCGAAGGCGATGTATAATATCTGCTTGCGGATGACCAATAGTCAAGAAGACGCTGAAGACTTGCTTCAAAACTCATTTGTAGATGTGTTTTCCAAGTTGCAAAGCTTTAGAGCAGAGTCATCAATTGGAGCGTGGATCAAACGAATAGTGGTCAATAATTGTATTAATCATCTCAAAAAGCGACGTCTAAAATTCGACGAGTTGATTGAAAATTATCATGACCGAGTTGATGTTGAACCAATTCCTTGTGATGAAGCTAAATTATCAGTACCACAAGTAAAGCGAGCGTTATTGAAATTGCCAACAGGTTATCGAGTCGTTTTCTCGATGTATGCGTTTGAAGGATTTGACCACGAAGAGATTGGGCAGATTTTAGAAATATCAACTTCTACCTCCAAATCTCAATATAGCCGAGCGAAGCAAAAGCTACGTGAGATTTTGGGCAACGAGCAGTTGACGGCATAGTATGCACCAACGTATTTCGACAAGCAGCCCCGTACTTCGAGCGGAGCCGAGAAGTACAGTCAAATGAAACAATTTTTTATTTCATAGATTCATAAAACCCTGATAATCAATTAGTACATAGATTTTAACCATTAAAAGAAACATGAACAATTTAGAAGATTTTATAAATAAAAATCGTTCTGAGTTTGATAGCGAGACGCCCGATCTCAAAATTTGGGCAGCTATCGACAAGCAGATGAGACCGCCCAAAACGGAACCTATCCGTCGGCGATTCAACCCCTGGAAAATGGGCATCGCCGCTTCGATGTTGTTGCTCTTGGGGCTTGGGATGGGTTATTTTTTCTCGCCCAATCATTCCTCGAAAGAGGCATTAGGTAGCGCTAATTTGCCAATCGAATTCAGAGAGGCAGAAAGTTTTTATCAAGCCGAATATCAGAACAAGCGCCAACAACTCGTTAACTACACTGTTGAACCAACACTTGAGGCAGATTTGAATGAATTTGACCAAATCATTCTGGAAATGAAATCAGAATTGAAAAACGTCCCCAAAGGAAATCGCGAACGCGTCCTTTCAGCCATCATCCAAAACTACCAGACCAAGATCGATATTTTACAACGCATACTCGACCAGTTAGAATCCGCAAAAACCGCTAAATCAGACAGAAATGAGACAAACATATAATTATATAATACTCTTAATCTTGGGTCTCTTTGCCTTTACGGCAAATGAAGTCCAAGCTGCCGACGACAAAAAAGACTTTACCAAGACTATCAAAAAGGACTTTCCAATTTCCCCGAAAGGGAATGTGTCCATCACCAATAAATATGGTAAAATTGATGTCAGTACTTGGGAGCAGGATCGCGTCAAAGTAGAAGTCAAAATCACCGTCAGAGCCAAAGACGAAGAAACCGCTCAAACTGGCTTTGACCGCATAGAAATTCACTTTTCAGACACGCCCAATTCACTCTCTGCCAAAACCGAAATCAGAGAAGCCCAATCTTCCATCTGGACGATGTGGAATTACAATTCCAATATTGACTTTAACATTGATTATCAGGTGTTTATGCCTGCTTCGTGCGACCTTGATCTCTCCAATAAATACGGCGACTCCTTCATTGGTACCCTTTCGGGAAATACCAATATCACTGTCAAATATGGCAACTTCGAACTCGATGGTGCCGGAGGCGACCTAAAAATAAATCTCGGCTATGGCAACGGTACCGTTCTGGAGGCAAAAGACGTGACCGTAGATGGAAAATATTGCAACCTTAAATTTTACGAAGCCGCAGATGTGAACATTCGATCTAAGTATTCGAGGATTCAAATTGAAGAGGCTTCCAATGTTGAGACCACTTCAAAATATGACCATTATGACATCTCCAAAGCAGTCATAGTTCGTAACGAAGGCAAGTATGATAACTTCAAAATCGGACAAATTGATAATATTGTCGTCGTCTCCAAATACACTGATTATAAGGTAGATCATCTCATCAACGGAGCAGACTGCGAGATGAAATATGGAGGCGCTCGATTCAATCGTGTAGAAAAAGATTTCTCAGAAATCAACCTTGTGGGCAACTATACCGACTTCAAAGTCAGAGTAGATGACGATGCCGATTATCATGTTGAAGCAGACACCGACTACGCTGGACTAAAATATCCATCCAACATGAAAATCATCATCTTAGATAAGGATGGCTCCAAAAAAGAAATGTCTGGTTACTACGGAAAGAAAGACGCCAAAAGCATCATCAAGGCAACTTTGGATTATGGTGGGCTAAAGGTTTGGTAAATAGAAAAGACTAAAGACCGCTTCGCTTTAAGACGCAAGAAACAAGACGTCAAAGCGGTTTCAATTTCTTGATTCTTGAAGCGAAGCGATCTTGTCTCGTGCCTCTCTTCTCAAACCCAAGTCTCCGAGCCAATCGCTTTCAATTTTTTCACTGATTCAATTGGATTTTCAGATTTGAAAACGCTACTGCCTGCCACTAAGAAATTAGCGCCTGCTTGAAGGATGCTTTCGGCGTTTTGCAAACCAACTCCTCCATCTACTTCTACAAAAGGATTTAGATTGCGCGTTTCGAGTTTCTCTCTTAGTTTTCGAAGTTTGGGAAGGGTTTGATAAATGAATTTCTGACCTCCAAAGCCTGGGTTGACAGACATTAAGCAAATCATATCCAAGTCTTCTAATACATCATCCAACAAATCCACAGAAGTATGCGGATTGATTGCCACTCCTGCTTTTGCTCCCAAATCCTTAATCTGCTGAATCACTCTATGCAAATGCGGACACGCCTCCAAATGAACAGTCAATATCTCTGCTCCGGCATCTCTAAAATCTTTCAGGTATCTGCCTGGTTCTTCAATCATTAAATGGACATCCAATGGTTTTTTACAAACCTTGTTGATGGTTTTTACGATGTTGGCACCAAAAGAAATATTGGGCACAAATCGTCCATCCATAATATCGACATGCAACCAATCTGCTTCGGATTGATTTATCATTTCTAATTGTTCGCCTAATTTGGAAAAATCGGCAGCGAGGACGGAGGGCGCGATGATATGTTTGTTTCTCATTCTGCAAATTTAATTGGTTTGTACTTTATTTCGTTTTTTTGCGACCTTAAAATGTAGCTCAGGCTTTCAGCCTGAAAAAAATAATCAAACCATCGCAGGCTGGAAGCCTACGGTACATCTATATGGATTTAATCAAAAAATACTTTCCTGATTTGCCTTTACGGCAAATGGAGCAACTCGGACAGCTCAAAGAACTCTACGCCGAATGGAATTCAAAAATCAACGTCATCAGCCGAAAGGATATGGACAATTTTTATGAGCGACATGTCCTGCATTCTCTGGCAATTACGGAATTTGTAACCTTCCTACCGGGCGCTCAGGTGTTGGATTTGGGGACAGGTGGGGGCTTTCCAGGTATTCCACTTGCGATATTGTTTCCAGAAACGGAATTTACATTAATAGATGGTACGCTGAAAAAAATCAAGGTGGTGAAAGAGATTGCCGAGGCACTTCAATTACAAAATATCACTGCTCAACAAAAAAGAGTCGAGGAGTGGAAAGGTCATAAATTTGATTTCGTGGTGACACGCGCCGTAGCTCCGCTTTTAAAGCTCTACTATTGGTCTGTTCCAATCATCAAAAAGCAACACTTTCATGCAACTCCCAATGGTATCATCGCACTAAAAGGTGGTGACCTCATCGACGAAATCAAAGAACTCCCCAAAAAAAGTTATGCGGAATTGATCCCTATAGATTTTTACGAAGAGGCGTTTTTTGAAACGAAGGCGATTGTTTATGTGCAGGGGTAGTTAATGAGAGGAATGAAAGAATGAGAGGAATGAGAGAATGAGAGGAGGTGTGAAACTCCATGGAATCAATTCTCTCATTCTCTCATTCAAACTTATTCCGCGAAAGCGGAAAAATGAACCTTATATTAAAAATTTATGTTATCTTTAAAAGCGATATGTATTTAATTACTTGACTTCACTTTAATATTCCATTACTTTTGTATCCGGCTTCGGTCGTTCCTTTCCCAATGAGATATATCCAATATTTTATTTCTGCACAACTTTCTGATAATCAAGTTGTTAGATTCCACTAAACGAAAATACAATAAAGAAAACGCCTTCCCAAAGGCTGAAGATTTATGTTCTTCGACAAATCTCGTGGTTAAGCTAAAAATTCAATTTCATGACCTCAGGGGAAAAATTGAATTTTTAGCTTGACTGAACCACGAGTTTGTCTAAGAAAATTATTTTAATGTTTAACCGTATCAATTACACTAAGTGGTGTTAGAAAAGAGTTTACGTATTAAACTTTTTAATCATCACTGAATAAATTTAGTAGTATTAGATGAGACAGCTGAAGATCACGAAGTCGATTACTAATCGCGAAAGTCAATCACTTGAAAAGTATTTACAGGAGATTGGCAAAGTGGATCTGCTGACCCCGGAAGAAGAGGTAGATTTAGCAAAACGTATCAAGCAGGGAGATCAAACTGCCCTGGAAAAACTCACGAAAGCTAATCTACGATTCGTTGTTTCGGTCGCAAAGCAGTACCAAAATCAAGGTCTTTCTCTTTCAGACCTTATTAATGAAGGGAATCTCGGGTTGATTAAAGCAGCCCAAAGATTTGACGAAACGAGAGGTTTTAAATTTATCTCTTACGCCGTTTGGTGGATTCGTCAATCTATCTTACAAGCACTTGCAGAGCAATCAAGAATTGTTCGTTTGCCGCTCAACAAGGTCGGCTCGCTCAACAAAATCAACAAGGCATTCTCTGAATTGGAGCAAGCCTATGAGCGTGAACCTTCTCCTGAAGAATTGGCAGAAATGCTTGAAATCGCAACCGAAGAAGTAGAAACTACTTTGGGTGTTGCTGCACGTCACGTATCTATGGATGCGCCATTCGTCACTGGTGAGGACAACTCCTTGCTTGATGTATTAGAAAACGGCGGAACCAATGCCACTGACATGGGGCTGGAATACACAGAGTCACTTCGAAGAGAAATCGAACGCTCTCTTTCTACCTTGACAGACCGGCAGTGTGACGTTATTAAATTGTACTTTGGAATTGGAATCGAACACCCAATGTCTCTCGAAGACATCGGCGACAAATTCGGACTAACCAGAGAACGCGTGCGACAGATAAAAGACAAAGCAATCAATAAATTACGCTCTCAAAACAGAAGTAAATTATTGAAAAACTACCTCGGTGGTTAAAAAAAACGGTTGATGGTCGCTTCGCTTGACGAACGACGGTTGACAGAAATTATAAACCCTTCTCGCCTGCGGCGGGAAGGGTTTTTTTAGTGCCACCCACCCGATAGCTATTGGGATATTTGGGTGTCTTTCTTTTCGCCTTTCGGCAAATAAATAAATCACATAAACTCAAAAAAGAGCTGCAAAAGACACTACTGGGACGCCTTTAAGCGAATCGACTATAAAATTCATCTGAGTACAGGACAAAACATAGGTTTACTAAACTTCGCTCCCGATTAAAATACGGGACAAGCTTTCGCTGAATGCACTGATTTCAATAATTCTATTCGCGAGTTTTTAAAAATTAAGTTTAGTAAACCTCTCATTTCACTTTTGTCCTGTACTTAGAAAATTCATGTAAAGAGATAAATCTATTTTTTGCCAAAATAAACGGAATCAATGGCGCGTAGCGACATCAAAGTTGGTAGGAAAAAAGTAGTAAAAACCAAAAACGGCGCGTAGCGACGTCAACGATGAATTAACGTTAGTGTCGCTACTGCAAAAGTCACTCGTGGGACGACTCTAAGTCGTGCCACGAGAATTCGTGTGGTGGCACGACTCAAAAGTCGTCCCACCACTTTTATCACACTTCCTATCTTTAAACCTAAAACACAACGAATCATGACACTCAAAACAAAAAAACTCATCGGCAATATCCTTTATGCAATAGCTGTCGTTTTATTGCTAATAGGATTATACCAAAAAGGAGCAAGTACCGAAAACCGCTTCATCGAAATAGGGCAATGGGTAGCTTTATTAATTGCAGCCATCTATGGCATTGGGCTTGCGAATCAACAAAAGAAAGAATCTACAGATAATTCATGATGTGCCCTTATAAAAGCATAAATTCACCCCACAAATCGAATTATACCAAATCATGAATTTTCCACACCCGATTCCTGTAAAGGAAATAGCTGCAAAGATTAATGCGACCATCATTGGCGATGATACGCTCCTGGCAAATGGCATTAATGAAATCCATAAAGTCCGACCGGGCGACATCACGTTTTCGGATGTCAAAAAGTACTTTCAAAAATCTATCGACTCGGCTGCAACGATTATTATTTTGAATGAAGTGGCAGATTGCCCGAAAGGGAAAGCGCTTTTAATTTGCGAGAAACCATTTGAGGCTTATGATGGATTGGTGAGGGAAAATAGACCTTTTGTGGCATTGAATTCCTCATTGCACGAAAGTGCAAAAATAGGAGAAGGTACCATCATCGAACCCAATGTGGTCATCGGCAAAGACGTGGTCATTGGCGATAATTGCCACATCATGGCAAACACGGTGATTTATAGCAACGCTGTGATTGGCGATAGGGTAGTGATTGAATCCAATTGTAGTATCAGCACCAAGGCTTTTTATTTTAAAAAGTACCCTGAAGGTTTTCAACGCTGGTGTTCTGGTGGTCGGACGATTATTGAAGATGATGTTCATATCGGCGCTGGTTCGACCATTGCGATGGGAGTGTCGGGGGATACGGTGATTGGCAAAGGGTCGAAATTGGATTGTCAGATTCAGTTGGGGCATGGCGTTGTGTTGGGTAAAAATTGTCTTTTGGCAGCACAGGTTGGTATTGGCGGAAAAACGATTTTGGATGATGATGTGGTGCTTTATGGGCAAGTGGGGATTGCTCAAAATTTACATATTGGAAAAGGGGTTGTGGTTTTAGCCAAGTCTGGCGTTTCGAAAGATTTGGAGGCGGGGAAGACTTATTTTGGGTACCCGGCGCAGGAGGTAAGGACGAGCTATCGGGAGTTGGCTGCTTTGAGGCAGTTGCCTGATTTTTTGAAGCGTTTGCCTCGTGTGACGAATTTGCCCCCTGACCCCCCTGACCCCCAAATTGGGGGGACCTGAATTAAAGATAGATAATTTAAGCAGGAAGACTCTGCAAAAGTTCCATATTATA
>CALCJP010000153.1 GCA_937967625.1 uncultured Saprospiraceae bacterium | reverse complement strand
CCAAATCAAATAGAGCAAACTGCCCACAAGGAAGACCAAAAAGATATTGAAATTGTAAATCAGTAAAACGATTCCAAACACCACAAAATTGATGGCAGAGAACAAAACATTCATCGAAGAAACGACGAGGAAGGACTCTATGCGCGTGTGATCGCCAATGCGTTGGAGGAGGTCACCAATCATTTTGGTATCGAAAAAACCAATGGGCAATTTCATCAACTTGACCAAAAAATCTGAAATTAGAGACACATTGATTCGCGTGCTGACGTGGAGTAAAATCCAACTTTGCAAAACCTGAATCGTCGTCTGCCCAAAGAAAATCATTAATTGTGCAATCAGGATCAGCCAGATGAAACCAATGTTTTGATTTTCGATTCCGATATCCACAATCGACTGTGTGAGGAAAGGAAAAACCAATTGCAATAAACTCCCCACCAACAATCCGATGAATAGCTGAACAAGCAATTTTCGATACGGTCGCAGGTAGGAGAACAGGAAGCGAAAACCTGTTTTATCTATTTCTTCCTTTTCTCCACTTTCGTGGAATGCAGGTGTCGGTTCCAATAGCAACGCAACTCCGGTGCCGTTAGCAGTTTCCCACTTTTTCCGAAAGGAGGTATGATTTAATTTTCGTTTGCCAGAGGCAGGGTCGCTGATGAAAACGTGTTTTTGAGTGATTTTATAAACGACCACAAAATGCTCTTGCTCCCAGTGCACGACGCAAGGCAGTGGGGCGTCGATGAGACCGTTTTGGTCGGCATTTCCCGACTGCGTCCCGAACTTGCTTCGGGAAAGGGGGATTTGAACAGGCATAGTTCTGAATCCTACTGACTCGGCTCCCGCAGCAATGCCTTTGAGGGTTACGCCATCGCGCGCTAAGTAGCTGCGTTCTCTGAAAAATTGGAGGGAGTAGGTTTGCCCGAAGTGTTCTGCAATCATTTTGAGACAGGCAGCACCGCAGTCCATTTGGTCGTGTTGCCTGACTTCTGGAAATGATTTTTGGAACATTGAATCGGTGCTTTATTGTAAAGACACTAAATCGTGAGGGGAAAGTAAAATTTTGGGAGAAAAAATTGTGGAATAGCTAATAGGGCGAAGCGAAACGCGGATGATGCGGATTTTGGCGGATTGGCGCGGATCATTATCTACCCTACTTTAGGTATTGTTATATGTAAAACGAAATTTATTTGTTAAAATATTGTAAATGTTGTGTGTGTTACTTTCGCAAACCTAACAGATGAACTACTGCTAAAACATAAGAATGGAAACGCTCAGCCTGCGACAGGTCTCAACTAAATCAATCCATTAAAACAAAACGGAAGTTCACTGTCAAGTGGAAAAACTCGAACACCACTCAAAACCAAAGTAGAGCAGCTTGCCCTAAGCTGTGATGTGGGCTTAAACTAAAAATTAACTTATGAAAAATTGGAAATTTTTAATTCCATTTGCAATCCTTCTTTTTTCAATCATTGGGTGTAAAAAAGACTTGTTACTCTTAGATGAGGACGTCGTTCATCAAAGTTCGAATGTTCAAAGAGTATATGACAGAAGTATAACTTCCATTGACGACTTCGAAAGCTGGTATGATGGGTACCTACAATTTGTAGCTGAAGATGATTATGAAGAGATCAAAAAAATGCTTGGTGTTAGATGGAACGAAAAGCAAATATGGAATGACTCAACGCTAATGGTTCCATGCAATTTTGCTTTTTCTGATACTGAAGCTGGCTACTCAAGGATTTTTCTTCAAATCAGACCTGATACCATTATCCCATTAATTTATTTAGTATTCCCTGATTACGAAGGACTTGATTCAAGTCAGGTAGTCAATTATACACCCAACAATTTCACTGGAAATCTTTTCACTGTAAATTTTGAAGATGGATATTTAGATGCGATAAGATATGAAGATGGTGATCCACTTGATTACTATGAGAGGAAAAACAATGCAATACATTTCAGAAATCTATATGCGTCTATAGAACCAATATTTGTCGAAGCAGGTTCTGACGCAGGGTGTGATGATGATACTGGCAACGGCGGCGGCAGTAGTGGAGCGTTAAGTGGATTGAGGAAAAAATTCAGTTTTATTGACCTTGGGGATCCACCAGGCATTATAGGTAATTCCCCACCAGATATCAATCTTGAGGACTTTTTTGAATTTTATGGAGCTACTACTGTACTTAACAATTCTCCAAGTGAAAATGGACCAAATTATAATGGCCCCATAACTTTACTTGGTTTAGATGATGCAGAATTCGTTCAAAAGATTCTTGACCTTAGTGATGAGAAATTAAAGTACTTTTTGCTTACTGATCCTGAACTCGCTGGTATTGTTAAAAATTCTTGTAATAGTTTAGAGGTCATTGAGAATTGTGCGCTTGATGCAATATTTGACTATTTAGAGAATGATTTGGAATTAGATTTAGGTGGAGCCGAAACCTGTTTAAAAGAAAATGTTGAACAGATTGTAGATATAAAAAACTTTATGAATATGCATCTCAGTGGGGAGACCTCTGAGCAAACCTTGGCAAGAAACGTAGCAGAGGCATTTGGCTCTTTTCTTTGTGGCAATTCGTCTGTAACGATTCAGGATTTCTACGACAAAGTAGAGGCAAACCCCATTCTTTTATCATATATTCAACACTCTGAAGGACTGTCTGATGAAGATAGGGCATGGATAATAAATAATTTTGACCCAGAATCTGATCACATAGTAATAAAAAAAGCAAACTGGAATGAGTTATCGGACGATGAAAGAATGCAACATTTGTACAAATGGCTAAGATGGATCTTTTTTGTAAATAAATGCTCTCCAGAATTAGGGTTTTCCAACCATACATATAACATGGAACGGTTTTTCACAAATTTACCAAGTGGAACCCCTATTATCTTTTCAGGGAATGCGACCTTAGTAGGTGGTGAAAACGTACCATTAACTCTCAATTGGAATAGACTTTGGGATGATAATTCTTTTCATGCTAACTTTGGACATTATGGTACACCAGAACCTGGTCAAGAAAAGATAGTCTTTAGCGCAGCTAGTATGCATTCAGGAGCTCATACAGGAGTGTTGGTGTTTTATTTTCATGAAGATTTTGCTGGTTCATTCTTAAATGACTTAAGCGATTTACCTTGCCCTTAATTTTATTTTATGGTTCTGGGAGGAGATTATCTTCTCCCAGAACAAAAAATCGAAAAAATGAATCGAATTGTTTTAATATTCATATTTCTATTGCTTCAATTTTTGGGCATTACCCAAAATTGTTCCTACATACACCAATACAGGACTTATTATCTTGATGATAAACAACTTTTTTTGGAGCAACTTTATAGGATTGATCTCGACTGCAAAGACGTTGAAGGTTTAGATGAAAGAATAATATTTGAAAACGCAAAAACCTACCCGATTAAGAAAACTCACAAAAAGATTTTCGCAAAAAAATTAAATGCCTCAATTGCCACAAATGAAGAAATTATCAAACAGTTGTACTTTTTATTGGAGTACGAGTTCCTAAAATCCGAGAAACTAAAGTTCCCAACATATATTGTATGGCTAAACTATTTTGATAATCCGTTGCAATTGTCAGAGTCAGTTGTCAGAGCTAATCATCCGAAGTTTAACGAGTCAGAAGTAACTTTTCATTTTGCAAAACTGAAGAAAGTATCCATCATAAAATCGGTTAGTTATCTTAAAGACATTCATCTAAAAACTATTGGTGCCATTTATTTAGATGAATCAGGTGAGGAAGTTTTCAGGGTATATGGTAATTCTACTGAATTAGGGAGAAAGTTATTACCCTCATATTTCCCAGCAATTCTTACAGAATGAATAGCTCCGTTGGAATTCTATTTCACTCAATGACAGTTCTTCTCAAAAACACAAAAGGGACACTCCTTGCGGAATGTCCCTTCTTTATTTTTTAGCATAATGCAGTTTAGCCTTTCGGCGTAACTGATTGTACAACTGACTTGAAAGTATCAGGATGATTCATTGCTAAATCAGCCAGAACCTTTCTGTTCAAACCCACTTCCGCAGAAGACAAGTTGTGAATCAATCGAGAATAGGTAGTGCCATTTTGGCGCGCACCGGCATTGATACGAGCAATCCACAAAGTACGGAAAGCGCGTTTTTTCAGTTTACGTCCAGTGTATGCATATTGCATACCTTTCTCAACTGCATTTTTAGCTACGGTATAAACCTTACTTCTGGCACCCCAGTAGCCTTTAGCAGCTTTTAAGATTTTGCGTCTTCTGTTTCGTGAAGCCACAGAGTTTACGGAACGAGGCATATTTCAATTGTTTTTAGTGCAGTACAGAGGAAGAATTTTTCTTCTCTTTGACCTGTACTCTCGTTAAAAAATAAAATTTGATTTAAGAGACAAGACATAAAAAACAAGACCATTTTGCGATTAACGCTTTCGTCTCTCAGCGAAGCGGTCTCTTATCTCTGCTCTTTTTAAATTAGAGACAAAGTAACGCTTTCACTCTCTTCTCATCAGCAGGGCTGACCAATGTAGAACCACGAAGGTTCAATTTCTGGCGCTTGCTACGGTTGCGCAAACGGTGAGAAGTATTCGCCTGAAATCGCTTTACTTTACCCGAACCAGTGATTTTGAATCGCTTCTTTGCACTGGAATTCGTCTTCATCTTAGGCATAAGAAATAAATTTATAGAGACTTCATTTTTGAATTCAATCATTCTCTCATTCAAAAAATTCAGTCATTAGATTAAAAGTACCGACGGAGGGAATCGAACCCTCACTCTCTTGCGAGAACTGGATTTTGAATCCAGCGCGTCTACCAATTCCGCCACATCGGCAAGTGTGGATGCCCACTTCTTTTAAATGGACTTTTCCCCTTACGGGAAATTGGGGCGCAAAAGTACCCAAATTTTAGGCATAGTTACAAATCAAAACGAGGTTTTTTGTGGGAAAGTTTCTATAAGAAATTTTATCCCCAAATATTCAGAAAACAAGCCGCATAGCGGCGGTTCCCTTGGTAGAAAAGATTAGGGAAACCTTTATAAAGGTACATAGTACCGACCCCATAATTAATATGGAATGGTACCGGTACTACGTACCTAAATTTTGATGTTTCAAATTAATCTACCAAGAGGATCGGCGCGCTGCGCCTTTTTGTTGCAAGAATTAAGGATACAAACCTCAAAACAAACGAAAGAACGTCATTTGCCGAAAGGCATAAAAAATACGAAAGAAAAAGCGATTAACCTGACAGGAGCTTTCGCACACTGTCAGTGTTAGGTTTCAGACATAAAAAATGCCGGACAGCAAGCTGTCCGGCTCTACCAAGTTACCAAAAAATTGGTAAGTCAATCAACCATGAAATCTTTAGCGCAACAACTGTATGTATCCAGTTTGGGAGGCGCCGCTTTCATCCTCAACAACATAGAAATACACTCCATCGGGGAGGTCGTTTCCGTTAGAGGTCCCGTCCCAGTCATTTTGGTAGTTATTTGATTTATACACCACGCTGCCCCAACTATTGAAGATGGTCAACTTGGCGTTTGGATAAAGTTCGAGATTTTCGAAAGTGAAGTAATCGTTGATTTGATCTCCGTTTGGAGAGAAACCGTTGAATGCTTTTAGCTCAGGCATATCATTGATTTGTCGCACATCCACATTCACGAAAGTGGTATCAGTCAAGCCCATGTCATCCACAGCAACAACGCAAATACGGGTCTGCCCGACTTCTTTTCCGAATACTTTGAGGCATTGCTCATCAGCCATTACGTCATAATTTACGCTGTTTGGATTGCCGCTATCCATGATGGAAGTCATCGTTTGGATATTTCCCGGAAGGGAGGTCAAATCAATGCAAACCAGCTCGGTTTGCGCCACAGCAATCGTTGCAGTAATCTCTTTGGTCGGCAAGCAATAGACCCCAACTTGGGTCATTTGGCGACAGCCACTCTCAATGTGAAGGCTGGTAAATTCGTACTGACCAGTTGGCAACGGCAAGGCAATCTGCCCCTGGTTGCAATCAACAAATTGGTCATCAAAACGCGCGCCATCCAGCAAGAAGTCGTACTCAGCCAAGACATCTTCATCGATGTCTAAACAAACGGCTGCAAGTTGTTGGCAATCCCTATTGGCAACGTTGACAGCAGGCTGTACAAATAACTGAGAAACCTCTTCGCATGGATTTGCGCGTTCGCCGGAGACGATGTCGTCAGTGGCAACATTTAAAGGATCGCATACCATTTGAATTGAAAGTGTTTGTACACAAGAGGGATTACTTGTGGTCGAAATATCAATGGTATAGCTGCCTTCCGGCAAATTGGTTCTTTCGTTTCCAGTAGTGTTTGGAGTTCCTACATCTGGCGTCCATCTGTAGGTGTAATCATTCGGATTTCCGAAAGGGGTCACTGCCAGCACTCCGTTAGACAAACCACAACCGGGTGCTCTAACTAAAGTGTCTGTAATCTGAACCTTATCGGTTACATATAGAATCTGACTTTGAGCGGCAGTATTGCCACAGTTATCGGTCACTGTCCAAAGTCTGATCAAGTTATAGCTGCAATCATCAAGTGTGATTTCCATTTCCGCCAAGGTCACATCGCCTACCATGTCGCATTCGTCGGTGGCAGTTATATTGGCAGCAGCGGGTATGGTCTGACCACTTGAGAGATAGATGGTATCATTGGCAGGAGACGCAGAGAAGGTCGGTGCGTCATTATCAACTACCTCCACAAAAATGCGGAAAGTAGTTTGATTGCCACAGTCATCTGAAGCGACCCAAACACATTCCATGAGGGTCAAATAGCCGTCTGCTCTACAATCGCTCGACACTTGAATTATCTCATCAAAAGTCACCGTTGGTAATGGGTCACAGTCATTTACAACCACTGCGTCGGCATCCAAAACAGGCAATGAATCACACTCTAACTGAATCGTTTCTCCATTCATCACGCGACCGTAATCTGGAATTACGAGCGTAACGGTTGGAGCCGTATTGTCAGTAATAGTAAGCACTTGTTGCGTTGAAGCGGTATTGCCACAACGGTCAGTTACTACCCAACTACGGGTCAAGGTATAGTTGCCTCTACAAGATCCATTTTGACGACTTTCGTCGAATGTCACCATAGGATCTGGATCGCAATCATCGTTGATAATTAAATCAGCAGCAGGTGGTACGTTTTGGCAATCGAAGGTGCCATCAGCAGGCACACCCGAAAGTGTTGGTGCTTCCGAATCAGTTACTGTAAGTCGTTGTGTATAGGTTCTCGAATTGCCACATGCGTCTGTCGCCGTCCACTCTCTTAGGATAGCAAAACTTGAGCAATCCGTTCCGCTTGATATTTCATTGAAAGAAACTGTCGGAGCAGGATCGCAATTGTCAAATGGTTGAATATTAGTCGGCACAGGAGGCAGGTTATCGCAACTTGCTACCATATCAGCAGGCACATTGCTCAACATCGGTGCTTCATCATCTGTCACGTTGATGGTCTGAGTTAAAACCGAGCTATTGGCACACCCATCTGTGATGGTCCATGTGCGCTCAATGGTATAAGATTGCGCGCAAGCGCCATCAATTCGATTTTCCGCGTAAGCGATTAAAGGATTCACTCCGCAATTGTCGCTAATATTTGGTGTTGGAATTGGAGGCACATCAGTGCAAGAAACATTCAAAACAGGATCATCAAGTGTTCCGATTGGAGCAGTGGTGTCCTCTTGCGTAATCACTTGACTGGCTGTCGCCAAATTTCCACAATTGTCAGTAGCCGTCCAGATGCGCGTGATAATCAATGCGCCCGGACATCTTCCTGGCATTGAGTCAGCAGTCATCGTAATATTGACTGGCATGGTTTGACCTGCGCAAGCATCAGTTGCCGTAACATTAGCTGGAGCAGGAATCACATCATCACACTCTACCGTAATGTCATCTGGAATATTTTGTAAAACTGGAGCTTCATTGTCAGTCACTCTCACAAGAATAGAAAGCACGGTGCTATTGCCACAATCATCTGTCGCTGTCCATGTGCAGAAAAGTTGTGTGATATATCCATCTGCTTGACAGTCAGTACTATTGATGACATCTTCATCAAAAACAACATCTACAATAGGGTCGCAAGCATCGGTTGCGTTAACTGCATCGACATCAAACTGGATCAAGTTTTGGCAATCTACATAGATGGTATCGCCACTATTCACACCTACCAATTGTGGGTCATCAAACGTAACTACTGGTGGTGTATCGTCATCAAATGAAACTACCTGAGAAACAGTAGTTGTGTTTCCACAAAAATCGGTTGCCGTCCAGGTGCGGGTGATAATTTGTCCTCCTACACAACTTCCAGAAGTAATGTCTTCATTGAAAGTGAAAGTGATATTTGGATCGCAATTGTCCGTAACGGTTGGGTCGTTCATGCCTGGATCTGAGTCACCGCAATTTAGATTCGCATCAGGCGGCACGTTTGTGAAAACAGGTGCCGTATCATCTTTAATGACAACAATCACTGCTGCTGAACTCGTGTTGCCACACTCATCGACGGCAGTCCAAGTACATCTTAAGATTTGGAAATAACCATCTCTGGTACAATCTGCTGAGTTGATCACCTCCTCATCGAAAGTCAATGTTGGCGTGCTACAATTATCAGTTGCTTCTGCGTCTTCTGTGTCTAACAACACCAAGTTATCACACTGAATCGTAATCGTATCACCATCTATATGTCCTACCAAAAACGGGTGGACAAACGTAATCACTGGAGCAGTTCTATCTAAAGCAGTGATGGTTTGAGTGGCTTCGCTTGTGTTGCCACAATCATCAGTTGCCGTCCAAGTTCTTAAGACAACATATTCGCCAGGGCAGCTTCCCGGGTTTCTCATATCTGCTACGGTAATCGTGACATCATTGTCGCAATTATCAGAAGCCGTCGGGTCTGCTGACACAGGTAATGATTCATCGCACTCGATGGTCACATCACCAGGCACTCCTGTAAAAACAGGATCGATATCATCTGAAATGGTCAATATTTGTTGCGCAACAGATTGGTTGCCGCAATCATCTGTTGCAGTCCAAGTTCTGATTACTTCCCAATTGCCACAATCGCCAGTTCCGAAGGTTTGCTCTGAGAAGGTTACTTCTACATCTATATCGCAATTATCAAAAGCCGTGACATTGGCTGGGTCAGGTATATTTTCGCAGGCGACTGTTGCGTCGCCTGGTGCGTTGTCGAATGTTGGGTTGGTGGTGTCAACTGCATTGATGATTTGAGAAGCAGAAGTTCTATTGCCACAATCATCTGTTACAGTCCAAACTTTCACAATGGTAAATCCACAATCTTGATCATCTCTGGTTTGAGACTCGGTGATGGTGACGCCATTGTCGCAACCATCTTCAAAAACAGGCATGTCGGTTGGTATTGGATCGCTACACTCAATGGTAACAATCCCAGGTACGGAAACCGGTACTGGCGCTAAAGTGTCAATCACTGTTATCACTTGGCTTCCTGTGGTGCTATTGCCACAATCATCAGTTGCCGTCCAGGTACGAATCAATTCTTGGCTGCAACTAATTCCTGTAATTCTTTCATCCAAAACAACGGTGATTGAATTATCGCAATTGTCTGTGACATCAATGGTTGGAGGGGTTGGAATTGGTAGTTGACAACCAATCGTAACATCAGCAGGCACATTGACCAAAACTGGATCAGTGGTGTCAATGATTTCGGTGATTACCGAACGCGTAGTTGCATTTCCACAGTTATCAGTAGCTGTCCAAACTGAAGTGATTGAAGTGATATAGCCATCTACTGAACAATCATCTGAGTCAGTTGGCGTATGATTGATAGTGATGTCGATATTGTCATCGCAATTATCGGTGAGTGCTACATCATTTACCGTAAAGGTATAGACATCCGTGCATTCATAACGGACGGTGCCGCCATTGCCAACGCCGACCAAATCAGGATGATCGAAGTCAATCGTTGGTGCCGTGAAATCAGTTATTGTAATGATTTGTGTTTCTGAATAAGCATTGCCACAGTGGTCAGTGGCGGTATAAATTCTTTCCAAATAAGTGAAGCAATCATCGCCAGTGATGTTTTCTACCAAAGAAACAACTGGGTCAGGATCGCAATTATCAGCAGCGGTAACTACTGGATTGCCTGGGTCTTCTGTGCACTCAATGGTCACATCAGCAGGCACCCCCATCAAACTTGGGATGGTGGTGTCTTCAATATTGACCATTTGGGTGTGAGTGGATTGATTGCCACAATTGTCGGTGGCTACCCAGGTGCGTCGGATTCGAAGATTATTGCAAATCGTTCCTAAAGTATCTGTTGAAAGAGCGACATCTACATCCAAATCGCAATTGTCAGAAGCCGTTACGACTGCCGGAGCAGAGACGTTGTCGCATTCTACAGTCTCATTTGCCGGAAGGCTTCCAAAGGTTGGATTGGTAGTGTCAAGTCCATATATGGACTGGGCGAAAAAGGTGCTATTACCACATCTATCAGTAGCCGTCCAAGTCCTATCTACTCTCCAGCCACAGTCAAATGCGGTGGAATCATAACTTACCAAAATAGCAATAGACAAATCGCAATTATCTTTGAAAATTGGTGGATCTGCTACTGCAGATTGGTCACACTCGACAGCTATCGAATCAGCAGGCATATAGACAAAAGCAGGTGCCGTCGTATCAACCACCGTAATGATTTGGGTATGCGAAATCATATTTCCACAATCATCTGCTGAAGACCAAATTCTGATGATTTCGCGACGACAATCATCTCCCGTTGTATCAATTGTCAAGTTTAAAGACACATCATTATCACAATTATCTCTTACTGTCACCACTGCTGGATCAGGCACGATTTGCTCACAACTCAAGGTCATGTCATCAGGTACTCCCGTAATAACAGGTGCTTGCGTATCTACCACCCAAAGCACTTGTTGAGCAGAGTCCTTATTACCGCAACCATCATAGACGAACCAATCTCTAATAATCATCGCTTCGCCACCGCAATCGCCCGGCATAAACCAATCATCTTTATTGATAAATACTCGCTCAGAACAATCATCGGTTGCCGTTGGGAAATAGGCATCGATATTACTACACTCCACGGTTAAAGTGTCAGGCATTGGGTCAAAAACCGGAGGCGTATTGTCTGTAACCAAAAATGTGATGACGATGGAATCTCTATTGCCACACTCATCAATTGCTTTCCAACCACAGACGATTTCTTTCAGAAACCCATCTCTGTGACAATCACCACTTTGAAATCTATAATCTACGAACTCAATGCGTGGATTCGGATCGCAATTGTCCATTGCCCATGCAGAGTTAGCATCAAAATCCATCTGCGTTCCGCAATCAACCAAAAGCGTATCGCCGTGCCCAAGACCCTGTAGAGTAACATCTCTAAAGTTGATCTTGGGCGGTTCAGTATCAGCTAAGGAACCTGTGCAGACACATGCCAAACCATTGCTTTCTGTGTTAATCGTGTTTATGTTTGTTTTTTGGAAAACAAATGGATTGGACTCTGGCGATGTTGCTGACAAACTGCCAACAGATAGGAGAGTCAATAAAATTAAAAAAAGACTGACCAGAAGGAATTGTGCAACTGTTTGGTTATGTCTAAGTTTTCCGGCCAGTCTATATTTTTCACGAAAGTGTAAGTCGTTCATCATGATTAATTTATTTTGGTAGAATTATAGGCAATGGCGACTGCTCGACATTGCGATTCGTTGTTGACTTAATTACTTGATTCATGGTTTCGAATGGCGCATTTATTTCCCGTTCCGACTTGATTCTCAAAATGAATTGGGACAATAAGATGTAATATTCATCAAGCGCAGATGGCTGATAAATCCATTCGAAAGTATAAGGTGAGTTGTCCTAAAAAATAGTTAGAGATGTAAATAGTTTTTCAGCTAATTGTTGCCGAAAAAAAACGGAGTGTTCGTGTGAGTCTGTTTTGCAGTTAATTGAACCGACTTTTCTTCTCCCCCTTTCGGGAAATAAAAAAAAATCACTCATCAAAGCAACGTGCAAATACGATTTTCATAAAACACTATAAAACAGCGCCTTATGAAACTTTTAAAATCAAGTTTCGGGAAAAACAAATTACTCGAGGGGGGAGGTGGTTGAGTAATTTTTTTGTCGATTAAATTGTTGCTCCAAATGCAACATAATTTGAAAAGCAATATCTATACCAGTACTGGTTTCAATACCCTCCAAACCCGGAGAGGCGTTAATTTCCATAATCAATGGCCCCTTAGCCGAGCGAAGAATGTCAACTCCCGATACTTCCAAATTTAAAGCGCGGCTTGCTCTGACCGCCAACTCCTCTTCTTCATCGGTCAATTGGAGTGGCGTAGCAGAAGCACCTCTATGCAGATTGGAGCGAAACTCGCCAGGAGATGCTTGGCGTTTCATGGCGGCTACGACTTTATCTCCCACTACAAAGGCACGAAAATCTGCACCTTTGGCTTCTTCTATGAACTCTTGCATGATCACTTTTTCGCCACTCTTGTGGAATAAATTCAAAAGCGAAATCAGCGTTTTATCATCGTTGAGAAGCAAGACTCCGTTGCCATGAGTCCCTTCTAAGACTTTGACAATCACTGGCAATCCGCCCAACTCATCCACTGCCCTTCTGATATCGTAGTGATTGCCCAACCAAATCGTTTTCGGAACAGCAATATTTTCAGACGCTAACTTTTGCATGCACCGCAACTTGTCGCGTGAATTCAAAAGCGCAGATGACTTCAACAAACTATACATGCCTACCAACTCTAATTGACGAATCACCGAAGCCCCCAATTGCGTCACTGAAGAACCAATCCTCGGAATCACCGCATCAATGCCCAACAGTGGGCGATCATTATACATTATCTTCGATTCGCCATCTTCTATGATAAAGGTGAGTTGCGTCAAGTCCACCACCAAAATCTCATGACCTCTACCCCGCCCTGCTTCAATCAAACTTTGGGTCGAATACAAATGACTACCTCGTGATAATATTACAATTCGCATGATTAGAATTATTTCAGGTAAAAATTCAAATTCGCTTTCGCGAAAAATTGCTTACTTGCATTGCCTCTAAAATCAATTTTATTCCTAACAGAAAAAAACGTTTACGCAATGCCCACTGATTTAGACATCGCACGCAAGGTCAAGTTACAACCTATTGAGAAAATTGCCGAGATATTAGGTGTAGAAAAGAAAGATTTTCATCCTTATGGACACCACATCGCCAAGTTGCCGCTCCACCTGATCAAGAAAAACAAGGTTCGTTCCAACAAATTGATTTTAGTCACTGCCATGTCCCCTACTCCCGCCGGAGAAGGAAAAACGACTACTTCGATAGGTTTGGCGCAAGGACTCAATCGAATTGGTAAGCAAACAACCGTCGTGCTCAGAGAGCCATCTTTAGGTCCCGTTTTTGGAATCAAAGGAGGCGCTGCAGGTGGCGGACACTCGCAAGTGTTGCCGATGGAAGACATCAATTTACACTTCACTGGCGACTTTGCTGCTATCGAAAAAGCACATAATCTCCTCGCCGCTCTCATCGACAATAACCTCCAAAGCAGAAAATACAGCCTCGGCATCGACCCCCGCACAATCGCCTGGAAACGCGTCATGGATATGAACGACCGCTCCTTGCGCAACATCAATATTGGTCTCGGTGGCACGGGTCAAGGCATGCCGCGTCAGTCTGGTTTTGACATTACCGCTGCTTCAGAAATCATGGCAATCCTTTGCCTCTCTGATGACCTGATGGATTTGAAAAAACGATGCGGTGATATTTTTGTCGGGTTTACATTTTCCGAAAGGAAGCCGATCTATGCGCGTGATTTGAAAGCCGAAGGCGCGATGGCGGCACTGATGA
>CALCJP010000152.1 GCA_937967625.1 uncultured Saprospiraceae bacterium | reverse complement strand
CCATGAAACCATGAAACCATGAAACCATGAAACCATGAAACCATGAAACCATGAAACCATTAAACCATTTTAAAGATTCCGTGCCTCCAAAAACTCCAGCCATTTCTCAATTCGCTTATTGCTGTTGTACTGATAGAAGGTTTGATTTTCATTCAGTTTGGGATGAAAACCTAAACTTTCGTCAAAATGGGCTTCCAGATATTTGATCAAACCAAAGACGTAGTAATCACGAAAAATACCTCCCTTTCCTGAGAAAGGCGTGATCAAATCATTTTTTAGAATCTGCTTGACCTTCACAAAATTGGGCGTATCGTTTTCTTCAAGAAACGTGATTCCAAATTCTAAAAGGTACTTTTTGTAAAAGGCTTTTCGCGAAAGCGAATTCAAATCATGAGCCAAGGCGATGCGAGTAGAGGGGTCTTCCATTTGAAAAAATGGAATACCAAAATCCTTATTCAAAAAGTTGTAGGGTTTTGTGGGAGGTTCTTTAAGAAGTTGATCCCAAATCTGCACCACGTATCCGATTTGCTCAAATTCTATTTCATTGATGAGCAATTCTTGCAGAGCAATTTTTGCTCCAGGGGATAGATTCGCGCTGACAGAAGCCTTCAATTGCTCCAGCGTATTTTTTGAGCCTTGTTCTAATAAGAACAAGTTGGCAAGAGTCGTATTTTCCTCCATTTCGGTGATCCAGAAGTTATCTTCCATGTAGGCATTCAAAATAGTTTTTACCGTATCGACAGTCTTATCTGGAATTTGCCTTTTGGCCAATGATGCCCTAAACCACTGCTTCTTTATCAAGTCATTGAAAATGATAGGCAAATCATCGGGCTTCGATTTTTTGATGATGAAGTCGATGACTTGAGGTCGATTTTCGGCAGTAAAATAATTGGGTAAATCCTTCAAAATGGAAGGATTCATTTTGATAGAATCAAAATAGAATAGATGCTCCTTGACAGAAAGTTCATTTTTAAAACTCAAATGGGTAAACCCCTTTTTCGTTCTGTTTTTGCTGACAAGGGTCAAAATTTCTTTGAGTGATTTCTCTTTATTTTTGGGGCGAAAAGGAGAACTTATCAATTGATTGATGTCGATTTCAGAGACGATGGTCTGAGATTTGAGCCAATCAAGGTGTGCTTTCCAAACCAAGAAGCCGACCTTTTCAGGGTTCTTTTTTGAGACTTTCCAATATTTTGTCCATTGCTTGCTCAGGAGTTTTTGATCCACGTTCGACCTCGATAAGCAATAGACCTTATTGAGCATTTTTAACGAAAGTTTCTTTTCGGTTCCTTTTCTTAGATTTTCGAAAAGGACATCAACCATGGAGAGGGAGTAATTTCGTTGGAGATATTTGCGCACCCATTTTTTTCGATCTTCGGATTCGGATTTTTCCAAATAGTCGAAAAATCTGAGATAATACAAATCAGATGGTGGCGCCGGCAAATAACGAAACAGATTATCAGACCAATGGAGTTCTTCCTCAAAAAACAATTTTGGACTTTTTCTAAAATAAATCTGCATGACTAACAAATCCATTTGAAGATTTATCTGTGGGTCTGAGCTTGAAAAGTTTCCATATTGAAAGTTGCGAACACAGTCTGTGTCCTCCATCATTTTGATGTAATTCTTTTTCCTTTGGAAGAGGGCTGCTTTTTTCAAAAATAATTTTAGAGCCTTCTCCTCCTGAATCATCAGGCAACTGTTTTTTGTGTAAAAATTATTGATGATTCGATGAGCGGAGAGTGACTGCTCCACCAATTTGTTTTGATGAAGCGCCCACATTTCAAAAGCGGTGATGTTTTCCAAAGTCAATAAATCTATGATTTTTTGCTCCAAAGCAAATCTGGTTTTTGGGCTTTCTGCCTTGGCAAGTACGGCCAGTTCTTTTAGGATATTTTCCGAAAGGAGGGTAGAAATGCCCCATAAGTTGCAATAGCCGGAGAGCTGCACCAGCACCGCCAAGTTGCCACCTTGGAGATTGGGTAAGCCAGGGTTGACTGAACTTAAAAAGGACTCATAGCGCCTGATCAACGGCAAAACCGTTTCAGTATCACCTTCCAACAATTTTTCTAAAGCGCCGCCTGCCACCTTTATATCTTTAGAACTGAGCTGCTGAAAAGCGACTTCGAAATCCATCTGTTCCTCTTGTTTCAAATCTTTGTTGAGGAAATAATTACCTGATTCCGACCATTCAAAATTTTCATAATTGTTAGCCCAAAAGAGGAGTTGATTTTTCGTTGCATCTGTATTTTCTTCGATGGATTTGTCAAAGTATAGTGCGCCATCCGAAAATTTGACGGCAAGTTTTGTTTTTGTCAATCGCCTCAAAATTGCCTCGCATTCTTGCGGAGAAAACAAGGTGTTTTTCTTATCGAACCGATTCCCATATATCTGCGCTGCCAGGTAGAACAAAACGCTGGGATGTTTGCTTTCTATGAGGTCCTTAAAGGCATTGAATTTCAGATGAGAACCATTTGCGGCTTTCGCCAAAATTCGTCCATAATAATGAACCTTTTCGTCAAAATGAGATGGAATAAACTGAATTTGAGATTCATAACCATAGCGAACCATCTCATCGACATTCCCTAAGGAATCAAATTTCCACTGATAGTTTTTCAGCAATTGCTCAAGGGTATGGTCTTTTCCTTTGAAGGAGATGTTGGTTAAATTTCGAAGGTGAGGGATCAATTTTTTGGGACTAATCAATTCTTTCTTTTCCCAAATCAACATCTGCTTAAAGTCGCTTTCTTCTCTAAAATGACACATCAGGACACATAGCAAATCGACCAGATTTCGATGTTTTTTTGAAAGAATCGGATTGGCCGCTTCCAGCAGTTTGTCTTTGTAGCTCAAAAAATCATAGGGATTGGGAGCATACGCCACCACTTTTGTCAAAGCAAGAATTTCCTTTTTTAGAACCGAAGGATCATGCTTCCGAGCCATAAAGTCAGCAGAAAAACGAAAGCTCAATTGCTCGCTTGGAATTTTGAGCTGTTCCAGTTCATAAGAAGCATTTTGCTGCTCGACAGGAGTAATATAAAAAGCATGAAGCAGGTGACTATACTTGATTTTATGCTCTTGCTCATAGTAAAATCCCAAAAACGCAGCTCTCGAAAAGTCATCGTAGGGATTGAACTCTTGCGGAGTGAAGAGAGAATGATTGGTGATGATATGCTTCGCTTCTTCATTCCAAGATGGGTCGTTGAGAAAAGTTCCCAAATCACGTAGCGCCTTTTTCTTTCCTGTGACCAATTGTTTTTTTAAATTATCAAAAATGGTAGGGACATCAGCCGCCTCAGCCTGACCCACGAGCAAGGTCGGCAGTAAGGAAAATGCCAGAAACAGCGGCAGCCAAATTCTCATTCTTTGTATTTGAATTCCAATTTGGCGAAAGCCAGAAAGGAATTTTAATTTTGGAAGTATAGCAGCTTAATATTATCAAGGAATATCTCCGCTCTATCTTCTCCTGCAAGGTCTGCACCAAAAAAGAGTTGGAACCCAACAAAATCGGGGAGGTTGACAATATTCGTTAAATCGAAGTAGATTTTGTTCCATTCTGACTTGGGATTAACCCCAAATTCGGGGAAGTTTTCGCTTTGTCCACTTGACTCAACGCCCGTTAAGCCAAAGATGATCTGAACATCGGTTTTATAATTTATTTCCAACCAGACAGGCGTTCCATTTGCTGGCAATTCAGAAAGCGTAGCGCGGTCGAAATCAGTGCCAATCAAGACCCGGTTGTTGCTTCCTTCTAAAACAATTTTCGCTGCTTTTCCCTCAAATCCGCCATCGCCTTCCAGTTCAATTTTGGTATCAAGGTCACCATCCAAATCATCCGAAAAAAGATGTCCTGCGCTTTCGAAATCTTCATTAATCGCAAACATTACATTGTCCTTATAGCTCGTGGTTGGAATGATGGAAAGCGTTTGCTCAGGCGCGAAATTGAGGTTGGTTTCAAAGCGCTTATAGAAAGGATATCGGTCAGGCGTTTCGCTCAATCCGTTGGCTTTTACTCCCGGCTCGATGATGATGTCAGCAGGTTCGGAAGCCAACACCGGAAACTTTGCAGGCAACTCATATCCACCGATGAAATTGCCATTGACGAATGCGAAGGCATATTCTATTTTTTCGGAATCAGAGCCTTGACTTGGGTCGGTGATCAGTTGTATTTCTGGAATGGAGAGGTATGCAGGGACCGTTGCTTCGTCGCCACTGCATGAGCACAAAAGGCTGATTATCAGGTAGCTCCCAAATTTATTTGGGAGGAAGTTAATTTTTTTCGCCTTTCGGCAAATGAAGGTTAAAGGCGAAAGGATTAGCATTTTTCTGCTCATTTGAAAAGTTATTTTTTGACTACCAAATAAATTTGGCAGCTACTTGCAAGCTTCGATAATTTGGTAAGCCAATTCGAGGGCTTTTAGACCATCATCAATTGAAACCTTTGAAGGTTGATTATTTGAGATACTATCCGCGAGCGATTCCAATTCCATTTTGATGGCATTGACCGGTTCGATTTTCGGCATGGTGATTTCAATCGCTTTTTTGCCGGAAGGCGTATCAAGCTCAAAGATATTTCTTTCGGGGTTGGCGGTTGTATCGACTTGGTCGTGCAGCCGTACTATTTGGGCATTTTTTTCTAAAAAGTCCAAACTGATGTAAGCGTCGCGCTGAAAGAAGCGAAGTTTCCGCATGTTTTTAAGAGAAATGCGACTTGCTGTCAAATTAGCCACACAGCCATTTTCGAACTCAATTCGTGCATTGGTGATGTCAGGCGTTTCGCTAACTACTGCCACGCCGTTTGCCTGAATGGATTTTACTTCCGACTGCACCAAGTTCAAAATAATATCCAAATCATGAATCATCAAATCCAAAACTACCGACACATCTGTCCCTCTTGGATTGAATAATGCCAATCGGTGCCCCTCAATAAACATTGGGTTCACCTCCATATTTTCAATCGCCAAAAGCGCTGGGTTAAATCGCTCCACATGTCCTACCTGGACATGTACGCCCATTTTGTTGACCAATTCGTGGAGTTCTCTTCCTTCCTCCACGGTATGCGTCAGTGGCTTTTCGATAAAGAGGTGTTTGCTTTTCAAAATCGCCTTTTTCGCTAATCGAAAATGAGAGAGGGTAGGCGTCACGATGTCCACGATATGCACTGCGTCCATCAGCGCGTCTTCTGACTCAAAAGCTTTTATATTAAAGCTTTCCGCAATTGATTTCCTGACTGCCGGGTCTGCATCATAAAAACCAACCAATTCGAGTTTTTCTGCGGCTAATTGAATACATTTCAAATGTATCTTTCCTAAATGCCCTGTTCCGAAAACTCCTATTTTTAATCGCATCTGTGTTGATGTGTTTTTTTAAAGCGCGAAGTTATCATTTCAATTAAAACTAAGGGAAGGTGGGGGGAGT
>CALCJP010000151.1 GCA_937967625.1 uncultured Saprospiraceae bacterium | reverse complement strand
ATCACGTCATCATAAGCACCTTCGTAAAGGCGAATTGATTGAACATTGAGATATGGATTATCGAATTTTTTAATCTCACGACCTGCGTCTTCTACATAGAAATACTTCGAAGCTACTTTCTCCCCAGAGACCCATGCTTCCCAATAGTAGGTGCCGCGCTTCCAAAAAGCGCCATCTTTTTTATTGCCCCAACCTTCGCGAATATAGACCACGCTGTCGTATCGACTCACGTTCTTTTTGATAGGGAGGGAACAAACCTCTGTCTTATTCTTTTTGATGGTGTAACACTTCAAAACGAGGTCGATTTCCCAATCTTCTCTATCAAACTGCTTATTGTAGAAGGAAAGCTCTGCGTAAACGAACGAGGTCGAATACTTATCAAACACCTGCCGATAACGCTTCTTATTGTCCGCCAACCATTCGGTGGACGAATAGACCCTCAGTTCTTTGAACTTGTAGAGATTATCCGCGCTGTCAGTTATCAATTCAGGCATATATAAATTTCGATTGTCATTTTCCGAAGACCTGTCCCGAATTTTATTTCGGAAGGAAAATATAAGCCCCGTAAACGTATAAATAATTAATTTGTTAGGGGCATTTTTCACATTCAATTTTCGAAGGCAATTTTACCCTTTATGAAAATAGAGAAATAAATTGCTCCAGAGTCCTCAAAAGACGCAAACGAAGCTACCTAAACTAAAAGTGAAAGTCAAATTTTCATTTATAGAATTAATGCCCTGTTCGCTCGAAATAAAAATCAGCTTTTAGGTAAACAATCGTTCCTTGCATCGCAAAAACTTATGCCTAAAAACATCCTAATCATCAACGGTCACCCTGACGAAGAGAGTTATAATTTCGCATTGGCGAAAGCCTACAAAAAAGGTGCGGAAAAATCAAAAGATTCCTTTCGGAAAAAGTGGTTGAGAAAAGTTGAAAAATTAGGAGAAAGGAATCAATAAACTCCATTCTCCTAATTTAGGTTTGACAGCTAAGAAGTAATCAAGAATCCACAATAAACCAATTGCAATACTAAAAGTATTGCCGTGAAAACCAGAAAATCTTTATACTGAGTTGAGGGCTTAGTTTTTGGATCAATAGAAGACTCTTTTGAGTGCATTTGAGTGAAATTTAATTGTGTTTGAAAATAGTTTTTAAATAAAATGCCCTGCTTGGAATTGTGTCAGAATTTTTGAAATTGTGACATGATACAAGAACTGGTGAGAATACTATGCCAAACACAGAAATCGAAAAAAAATACCCATTTTTCAGCCCCGTCTTTGAGGAAAATCAAATTTTAAAAGCAAAAAGGTTCCTCCTGAATCAAATCAGGAGGAACCTTTTTCATAGAAATTAGAGATAAGTAAAGCTAAAAAAATAACCTTTGGATTTGAAGCTGTTCTTTTTCCATTATACTTCCCCGATTAAAATCGGGACACGCGTTAAAAATCCTCGCCAATGCTAAGGCATCGTCTGCGGTTTTTGCCTCGTCTAATGAAAAAACAACTCACTTCAATTTCGAAACTTTATTATTTCAACTTTACTAAATTATTAGTCGAAGGAAACAATATCACCCTTAGAGTTTACGAAGATAATTTCTCCATCTTCAGTTTCTTCCATAGAGAGTTCTTCTCCTAATTCCGGCTCTTTGTCATCTGAAGAATCGTTGTAATCTCTAAGATTGTTTGCTTGACCATCCAAGAATTCTTGACGCATGAAAGCTAACTTATCATCGATTTCTTTTTCATTGCCATGCTCTTCAATCATCTGAGTTCTCATACGCTCCAAAACTTTATCGAAAGCACGCAACTCATTTGCTTGTACATCTCCTACATCAAAAGTTCTGCTTGGCTTAGCTGGATAAGCTGCTAAAACACCTTTTCCTACTGGTAAATCAATCTTCTTTCCTGCTGGAATTTTAGTATCAACGACGTAGATTTTCTTAGTAGTAGGAGCATATAAAATGATGCTTGATTTCTTTGAGAACTTGTAAGTCATCACTTCCGCTTCCATTTTGGGAGCAAGACTTCCTTTGTTGTTCTGTTGCTTCAAAATACTTCTTGTAACTGCATCTGGATTTAAAGCCTCGCAGCCCGCATATTCCATTGCGCTGTCATTCCATTTTTGAACTAATTCTTTGGAAGGCTTGGTTCCTTTTTCCGATTTGTACTTTTTCACTTTGCCTTTCACCATTTTAGCTACTTTGGCTTTGCACATTGCGTACTCAACTTTTGAGCGCTTGTTAACTTGGGCGAAGGTCGCTGAGGCAATAAATAAACAAAGGATAGTTGTGAGGAAAGTTAATTGTTTCATTGGTAATAATTATTAGGTTTAAATAAATAGGATTTAAGTAATTGATTAACTACGATAGCAAAATTAGAATTGATTACCCTCTTCAATACCCCCTTTACCTATTGAAAAACTTTTTTCCCCATAAATGAGGAGTAACAAAATTAGGTTTACAGTTTTTCAGTGGGCAGTTTGGTTGCAACTGAACATATTCTACAAACTGCCTACTGAAAAACTGCCATCATTTTTAAAAAGAAATCACCACTTTTGCGATTTGAGGCAAAACGCTGTAAGATGAACTATTGGAAATTTATTTGTGCGACCGATAACGCGGAGATTTTAACCGCTTTTTTGAGTCAATTAGAGTTTGATTCTTTTGAGGAAACTGAGAATGGACTCCACGCCTATTTGCCCGAAAGGGCGCTCAATGAGGAGTTTGAAAAACAACTCACTCAAGTGCAGCAAACCTTTCCTTTTACTTTCCGTAAAGAATTTATCAAATGGGAAAATTGGAATAAAAAATGGGAAGACAACTTTACTCCAATTATCGTTGATGATTTCTGTGGCATTAGAGCGACTTTTCATGAGCCACTCGAAAATGTGAAACATAAAATCATCATCAACCCCAAAATGGCATTTGGCACCGGTCATCATGAGACGACCCGATTGGTCATCAACGGAATGAAAGACGTTGATTTCAAGGACAAATCGGTTTTGGATTATGGCTGCGGCACAGGCGTTTTGGCGTTCCTTGCGGAAAAATTGGGCGCAAGCGAACTGATAGGTGTGGACATCGAACAGCCCGCTTTTGAGAACGCAAAGGAAAATGCTCAACTCAACCAAATGCAAAACATACAATTCTTCATGGGGACGCTTGACGATATTCCCACCAAAACTTTTGATAGAATTCTTGCTAACATCAATCGGAATGTACTTTTGGACTCGATTCCGACGTTGAAGCAACTGCTAAATCCCAACGGAGTCATTTTGTTCTCTGGGATTTTGGAGCAAGACCTCCCTATCATGAATCAATGCCTTTCGGCAAATGATCTAAACACTCAGAAAACCCTTTCGGAAAATAATTGGATGATGCTGCACGTCACCCACGCGTAGCCACCAAAAATCGATTAGAAAAATTGTAAGATGAACATAAAGAAATTACCTACTACGATATTCCTAATATTCTCATTATCAATCAGTTACGGTCAAACCACCAAGTTGGAGAGTTTCTCTGAGGATTTGGCAGAGTTCACAACTCAACTGCGCGTGATGATGACCGAGAGAAAGAGCAAACCCTACATGGAAGCTCATGAGCTTTTCGAAAACATGAATAAGCTGGGGCGCTATGACGAAACGGCACTGAAAGGAATCAGAGATGTATGCAACGACATGTTGCTCAAAAAAATGTCCATCAGCCCTTACTTTACCAACTACCTAAAGTGTGCCGCCGCCGCAAGAGCAGACATCAATAAAGATAACAATCTGAATCAATGGAATCAGGTGCTGAGGGATATGATGGCGTCGATGACTGGGAGAAAATTTACGCCTTTTAATAACTTCCTAAAGTTCTCTCTCCCATTTTTTGAAAATAAACTGATTCGTGAATCACGAGCCGGCACCAATTGGCAAGTGAGCACCGATAAGTTCGATTGGACATTTGACGAAAGTCTGCCCTTTCTGGATTTTCCAAAAACGGATTTGACTTGCTATCGCAAAAAGGATACGATTGTGCTAATGGAAACTTCCGGTAAATTCAACATCAAAGAGGGCTTCTGGAAAGGTAGCGGCGGAAAGGTTACTTGGGAACGACATGGATTGAAAAAAAATGTTTATGCCGAAATTGATGATTATGAATTTGAGGTGAAAAGTGGCGTTTATGAAGCGCCAAGTGCGAGACTCTCCTACCCGACCTATTTCGGAACCACTATCTTGGAAGGTTCCTTTGCGGATAAATTGATTGTGGGCAACAAATCAGGGGGCGGAAGTTACCCGCGATTTAAGTCGAAAGATCAGATTGTAAAATTGACCAAACTCGGTCGAGGCATTGACTATGTTGGTGGTTTTCGATTAGAAGGAACGACGGTTTATGGTTTCGGTTCAAAGGAAGAACCTGCTTTATTGACCATCGAAAACAACTCCAATCAGCGGGTTTTTAAAGGATTAGCTGAGGTATTTGTAATAAAATCAGGAGAACAGATCACTGGAGAACAGGTGCAGACTTCTGTTTATTTCGATAAAGATTCGATTACGCACCCGTCTTCCAATCTGAAGTTTTTGATTGAGAACCGCGACATCAAATTGACTCGTGCCAAACGAGCAAGTGATAGAGCGCCGTTTTTTAGTTCACTTCATCAGGTCAATGTCAACTCAGATGATTTGCTTTATAAATTTGATAAGGATTCACTTTTCATCGGAAAGCCAACGATTCAGATGGGCGCAGGAAAAGACAATGAGGTGATTTTTGAATCTTTGAAATATTTTCAGGAAAGAGACTTTGCGCGTATGCAAAACGTGACGAGCTACAATCCGGTCTCTATCATAAAAGTTGAGGCGGAGCGAGCTGGTGAAGGCAGTGTATTAGAGGCTAATTATTTGGCGAAAGCCTTCGATCCGAAGTTCTCAGTGGATAATATCAAGGGGTTACTTTATCAACTCGTGGAGGAGGGATTCATAGATTATGACAGCGAAGAGGAGTTGGTCACCGTGAAAGACAAGGTGAAACATTTCGCGGAAGCGAATGCCGAAAATGTGGATTACGATTACGTCAAGTTGTTTTCGAAATCAAAAGAAACCAATGCGGGTCTGAGTACTGCCACTCAAGAAATGCTCATCAGAGGTGTGGAATCAGTAGAATTTAGTGCCGCTCAAAAAGTAGGTTTGCTACCACTCGGCGACCAACTGGTCATGAAACGCGACCGCGACATGGACTTCAACGGAAAAATGTTTGCGGGCTATGCCCAACTCATCGGAAACGATTACCACTTCCTTTATCAGCCCTATCGGGTCGATATGGATAGCATTCGATATTTTGATTTGTACATCCCCTCTGGCTTGGTGGACGAACGCACGAAAGAAGAAAAAGCATTTGCGCTCAATAGCCGAATTGAAAACTTCTCCGCCGTTTTGCTCATCGACGCACCCGAAAACAAATCAGGAAAAGAGGAAATCGAAATCTTTCCTTCGCTCCAAAGTAAGGGACCTTCTTATGTCTATTATGACAAAGACAACAAGCAAGGAAGTGCCTATAAAAGAGACTCTTTCTATTTCGAATTGGACAAGTTTAGCTTCAATAGTTTGGACAAATTCGTGGGCGATGACGTGACGTTTGGAGGTCAATTGGTTTCTTTTGACATCTTTCCAAACTTCAAGGAATCGATCAAAATCATGCCCGATTCCTCTCTCGGCTTCGTGACGCGAACGCCACCGGAAGGCTACCCTGCTTATCAAGAAAAAGGAAATTTCAATGGCGAGGTTTCTATTAGCAACGATGGTCTGTTGGGGAAAGGAATTGTCGGCTATTTGGGAGCAGAAATCGAAACAGAAGATGCGGTCTTTCGACCAAAATGGATGCGATGTACGGCTGAAAAATTTGATTTGGAAGAAGTCCGAAACGCCGATCCCGAATTCCCACAGGCAAAAGGAACGGACGTTTCGATTGATTGGCGCCCCTATCGAGATAGTATGTATATCCGAACCAAAGAAGAAAATTTCTCCATCTATCGACCAGAGGAACATGAGTTGACGGGTCTTCTGATTTTGAGTCCGAGTGGATTGAAAGGAGTGGGTGATTTGGATTGGGCAGCCGCTACGATGGGTTCTGATTTATTCAACTTTGGGGCATATTCAGTGACTGCCGATACGACCAATGTAAAAATCAAAGCCTTCGACGCAGACGAATTTGCACTGACGACTTCCAACCTAAACTCAGATGTGGACTTCGACAAGCAAATCGGAATCTTCAAAGCCAACGACGAGTTCATCAAAACGCAACTGCCCTACAATCAGTACGAAACCAACATGAACGAATTTACCTGGGACATGAAAAATAAAACCATCGACTTCAAAGCCCTTGAGGGCAAATTGGCTGGTTTTACCTCAACGCACCCCGATCAAGATTCGCTCTATTTTGAAGGAAAGAATGCACTTTACTCACTGGAAACCAATGAGTTATCTATCGGAGGCGTTCCATTCATCAAGTCGTGCGATGCGCTGATTTATACAGAAACAGGAGCCATCGACATCAAACCCGGTGGAGTCATGACCACCCTCGAAAATGCAAAAATCGTTGCCGATACCGTCACGCAAACCCACACCATCAATCGAGCGACAGTCGATGTCTTGGGACGAAAAGACTATAAAGCAACGGGCTATTACGAATACAATATCGGCGACAAACAGCAGGAGATATTCTTCCAAGACATCGTGGGGGCAAGAGTTGGCAAAGGAAGCCGAAGCGAAAAAGCAACCGAAACCCGCGCCAACGGAACCGTCGAAGAAAGTCAAAATTTCTATATCGATACCAAGACCAAATTTTTGGGAGACATCGGTTTGCAATCAAGTACCGTCAATTTGAACTTCAATGGTTTTGCGAAATTGGACACCGAGACGCTTCCGGGGTCGCAATGGTTTTCAGTGCAATCAGAAGCAGCGAAAGAGGATTTAAAAATCAAATTTGATGTGCCTAAAACCACCGAGGGAGAAAACCTCCACACGGGTATCTTCCTGAGCAAGGAGACGGCGCTGATGTACCCACGCGTGTTGCAGCCGAAACTTTTCCGAAAGGATAGAGAAATCATGCCGATGAAGGGATTGATTGACTATGATGAGAAGAAGGACATCTTCATTTTTGGCGACAGCGCGAAGGTCAATAAAGCCGCCCTTTCGGGAAATCAACTCATCTTCAACAACAAAACAGGAGATGTCGAAATGGAAGGCAAATTCAAAATCGGTGAGTTTTTGAAATATCAAAAAGTCACCGCTGCCGGAACTGCCAAGTCGAGCTATTCGAAACTAAATGCCGCAGCTGCCTCTGACTCCACCGGTGCAGGCGGCTATGCTTTTGAAATCACTGCTGAGATGATTGCCGGCATTGATTTAGTCCTTCCGGAAAAATTATTGAAAATGATGGCAAAGGACTTCAAGTCATCAAGCTTTGAGGCAGAGCCATTGATTTACGCCACGAAGAGTGAGTTTTACAAAAGAGCAGTAGCAGAGTTCGTACCCGAAACCGGAAAGAACTTCAAAGACGTCGCTGCCGGTCTCAATGTTGGCGCATTTGACCTACCTAAAAAAATGAATAAATTCTCCCTTTTCTTCTCTCATCTTCCGATGAAATGGGACCCTGATTATCAATCATTTGTGAGTTCGAATCCAAAGATTGGACTCTACTCCATCAATGGCGAACCCATCAACAAAGCCATCACCGGTTTTGTAGAATTCAAAATGCCAACCACTGATGATGACCGATTGTATATCTACCTTAAGTCGCCGAGTGGCTACTATTACTTCGTCGGCTTCAAAGATGGCATCCTGAATATCGTCTCTGACAACCTGGATTTCAACGACGCCGTCATCAATCTGAAAAAGAAAGAAGCAGTAGTCAAAATGGGCGATGATGAGTATTATGAAATCGTCTCTGTGGAGCCTTCTTCAGCGAGTATGTTTGCACGACGGGTGCAGGCGACGCATAAGTAAATAATGAGAGAATGATTGAAAGAGGAATGAGAGAATGGCTTTGCTGTGCTCTCATTTTTTTTTTGCCTTTCGGCAAATGTGGGTGTATGACTTGCTGCTTTTTGTTTTTTATGGTATTGAGATGATTTAGAAATGAATTGTTAGCTTTACAAATCATGATTTATTTCATGCAAATTTCTGCGTTAGAAAATATTTATATTTTTGTTTAACAAATATTTTATAATTAACTGATAATCAGATATTTGTGCGCATAAATTCTGAAATTTTTCAAAAAATATATAGTAAATATATTAGTAACTGATTACTGATATATCCAAGTTGTCGGTCATTAAGAAAAAAACAAAAAAGGAAGCGAAAATGATTAATTTTAACCAATAAATTCGATTAATCATATTTAGATGAAAAACATGATAAAGAAGAACGATGAATATCAATTACTTTTAGATAAAATAGGAGAA
>CALCJP010000150.1 GCA_937967625.1 uncultured Saprospiraceae bacterium | reverse complement strand
CCAATTCAACTTCATTTATGTGGAGTTTCCCAGGAGGAACGCCATCAACTTCTACTGATATGAATCCAACTGTGACTTATGATGTTGCAGGAAGCTACACCGTAGAATTGATTGCTATCAATTCAATTGGGAACGATACTTCGGTTCAGGTAGATGTTATTGAAGTAGATGGGTTGCCAGCAGTAGATTTCGATTACAATTTGGATATTACTACCGCAACGTTTTCTGACAATACACCAAATGGTATTTCCGTAAACTGGGACTTTGGAGATGGTACGACAAGTGATGTTTCTAACCCAACACATACCTTCCCTGGCAATGGAAATTACAATGTAATTTTGACGGTGACGAACGACTGTGGCACCAGCAGCTTCTCGCAAACTGTCGTCATTAACGGGGCAGTACCGGCAATTGATTTCTCTTCTGATGAAACTGTGATTTGTATGGGAGGTGAGGTGACCTTTACAGACCTCAGTGGTAATGACCCAACAGACTGGAATTGGAGTTTTGCAGGAGGGACACCGGCCACCTCTTCAGATGAATCCCCAACGGTGACTTATGCAGCACCCGGTGAGTACGAGGTCACCTTGGAAGCATCAAATCCATTTGGAGCAGGTACGCTTACGCGAAATGCCTTCATCACAGTACAAGAAATGCCGACAGTTGATTTTGGATTTACAGTAAGTGATTTAATGGTGGACTTCAGTAGCAATTCCTCTGGAGCAGATTCTTACAGCTGGAGTTTCGGTGATGGAAATATGAGTACTGATGAAAATCCAACTCATACCTACACCGACATTGGCGACTATGATGTTATCTTAACGGTAACGAATAGTTGTGGCACTACTGATACTGTTCAAACTGTTTCGGTTATTTCTTCAAGCTTGAATGAGACTATCAATTTCGACCAGTTCAATATTTATCCAAACCCGAATGATGGTGACTTTACCGTTGAGTTAGAAGGATTGCCCACGGATAGGTTAGAATTTAGAATTTTAAACAATATCGGTCAGTTGATTTATTCCAAAACGAATGAATTTAAAACCGGTAGTTTGAAAGAAGTCATTCAATTGGATGTCGCTCAAGGAATCTATCTTTTACAAATCAGAAGTGATGAAGGATTTGTGAGTAGAAAAATTGAGATTCATTAAAAATTGATTTTGCTCCCGAAGTCGATTCGGGACAGGTCTTCGCGAGAGTGGGACATTTCCCGAAAGGGATAAATATAAAGGTGAGTGGAATATTCCACTCACCTTTTTTTTAATTCAAATATCTATTTTTCAATTATTTATATATTTTTATTATTTATATTCAAATATTTAACTTATTATTGTATTAGCATAATTAGAAATTTAAAAACTAACATTTAATAGTCACATATATTATTTTGGCATAATGTTTGAACTACTTAAAACAAGTTAAAAAGCCAACTTTTAAGAACTCAAAATTTGTTTTTCGAAAATAGATCCTAATTGATTTTGAGGGTTCCGTATCAAACAGAACCCAGGATTTTTGAAGAGAAACGAAGACCAATTACACTCAAAAAAAAGACAGGACTATTTATATAGCTCTCTTCGGAGGGATTAAACACTATTTTTTAAACCTGAAACACATTATCCATGAACAAAAGTATTGGCTACGTAGCGTTTGGTATGTGCTCATTAGTATTAGCAAGTTTTGCTGTATTTCAAAGCAACATGTTAGAAAAACTTAATGACCGCAACAAAACATTTAAATCCGAAATCCAGCGAAAAGACAACTCAATCAGAAACCTCGAAGACGTTGTTGAAAGATTTGAGGAAGAGAACGAAGAATTAGTGGACAGCGTCCTTGTTTTGAATGACGAAATCAGAGACCTGAACCTTAGAGTCCAGGAGCAAGACCAAATCATCAAAACGCTGAGAAACAGGTTGAACGGAACCACAAAAAAATTCAAACGTCTTGAAAATGAAATTGCTATTCTTGAAAATAGCAATCAAGATAGAGCAGTTGAGATTCAGAAATTAGAGGAAGAAAAAACCAATATATTGGCAGAGCTTCAAAAACTTGCTGTTCAGGAAGAAATTCATATCGAACGCAAACAAAAGCTCGAAACAACGACGCTCGAAAATATCCAATTGGTCAAAGAGAAGAAGCGCGAATTGGCAATTGATGACATCACACTGAACACCACCGTAACCTATTCGAGAATGCTTCTGAGTAAGAAACCAAATCAGAAAAGTCTGAAAAAAATAAAAGAAGGAAGTGATAAATGGGTGTATTCTACCTTCGAAATTGAACTCAATCATCCATCTGGAGAAGATTTATTGCTGGACCAGCAATTCGTCTTAAAGATAGTGGATACCGACACTCAAGAAATCCTTCCATATTTGGAAAACAATCCAGCGTTTCCGGAAGGAAATGAAGGAATCACAGGAACCTTTTTCAGATTCAAAGGCAACCCTGAGCAAATCCTTCACATCAACACCCAGGCGAAAACAGGAAGAAATTACGAAGCTAAAGTATTCGTAATCAAAGACGGAAAAGAGCATTTGCTCTTCCATAGCCACAGAGCTATCGTGCACGAGGGGAAAGTTCTTCGCTAAGGCTCCCAAAGATTTCTTGATTTT
>CALCJP010000149.1 GCA_937967625.1 uncultured Saprospiraceae bacterium | reverse complement strand
GTAAGTGCTTCTTTGTGATTTTTCCCTCTTGGTACAATTTCAAAATTAAATCTATATCAAAAGAAGAAGAAGTTTCGATATGTACATCATGTTTCAAGACCTCAGTCAGTACATGATGAAAGTGACAACACTTCGTGCAGTAGCAATAATAATATTTGCCTTTGTAGTGGTTGGCTTTGATGGCTTTATTAAACCAATTTTGTGCTTTTCTTATCTGTGCTCCAATGCGTGGAAGGTAGGTCAATTTGAATGGTGTACCATACTCTTCGATTAGATATTTAAGAGAGACGCCATTAAAGTGTAGCGCTCCATTTTGAAGATCAAATCCTTCCTGCGGAAAGTAATAGGTCTGATCAATTAGGTTAAAATATGTATTCTTCATTTCTAAAGTAATCTCCTCTCCCTCAGTGTAAAAAAAGGGTGCAAATGTATTTTCAAAATCTGAAGAAAATCTGAATTTTTGAAAAGATTTTTTGCTTCAAATTTTGAGGCTAAGTACAGGACAAAAGTGAAAAGAGAGGTTTACTAAACTTAATTTTTAAAAAACTCGCGAATAGAATTATTGAAATCAGTGCATTTAGCGAAAACTTGTCCCGTATTTTAATCGGGAGCGAAGTTTAGTAAACCAATATTTTGTCCTGTACTCAGACTTGAAGCTTGTCCAAAATTTACTTTTGAGCAACTTCATTGGAAGTTCTACGGGATAGGTGAAAGTTGGGGGAGATTGCTTTTTGATATTCGACGAAAGTCGCTAAGTAATTTCTATTAAGTGAACCTAAAACTCACGAGGTATTCTGTTAAAACCGAAACAATTTGGCAAACAATCTCATTTAAGAGTATAGGCACGAACAACTCCATTCGGCAATATTGCAATCTTTGAGGAGTAGGTATAGAAAATGAATTATTGTTTGCTGGAGGTTCTTTGAATACAGCTTATATTTTTAGTTGCGTATTCTTTTGATTATCAGTTGATTATAGTTAGTGTTCGTGTTTTAAAATTTAAAATGAAGAATACGCTTGATTTATTTCAAAGAATTACCAAAGAACTTTTAATTGATGAAAAGGAACACCCCGTAGCCAATCACATCCCTTCTTCCGAACTGTTTGACACCATAGATCTTTCCTTGAAAACAGACCCACTGGGAGAAGAAGAATTTGAAAAAGTAATTAAAGAATTGGTTTTTGCTTCGCCGAGAACTGCCACAAAAGGATTTTTCAACCAGTTGTTTGGTGGGAGAAATGAAAAAGCTATTTTGGGAGAGTTGCTTTCTGTGATTTTGAACAATAGCATGTACACCTACAAAGCGGCGGGCGCTCAGATAGGCGTGGAAAAAGTCATCTTAAGAGAAATTTGCAACATGATTGGTTGGGACGAAAATTCAGATGGCACCTTGGCACCTGGAGGTTCGATGACCAATTTTATGTCGATGTTGATGGCAAGAGATCGTGCTTCTTCGGAGGTGAGTCAGCAGGGTATGCGGCAAAAAATGATTGTTTATACCTCAAAAGAATCACATTACAGTATTCCGAAAAATGCCACTTTTTGTGGAATAGGAAGAGAAAACGTTCGGTACATTCCAACAGATAATCAAGGTAGGGTAGTTGCTACTCATTTGGAGGAAATGATTCAGCAAGATGTCGCAGATGGCGGGTTGCCTGTGATGGTGAATCTGACGGCTGGGACGACTGTGCTTGGTGCATTTGATCCAATTCGTTCAGTCAGTAAAATCTGTAAAAAACACAACCTGTGGCTTCATGTGGATGGGGCATATTGTGGGTCTGTTTTGTTCAGTGAAAAATACAAACACCTTATCGACGGAGTAGAATTGGTAGATTCATTTAGTGTCAATGCACACAAAATGATCGGGACGCCATTGTCTTGCTCCATCATCGTGGTGAAGGATAAAAAACACCTTTACGATTCGTTATCCAATGATGCGAGTTATTTGTATCAAACCGATCATGATGGGTTCAATTTAGGTAAGACTTCGCTACAATGTGGCAGAAGAAATGATGCTTTGAAGTTTTGGACGTTGTGGAAGAGTGTGGGCACGAAGGGCTTAGAAAAAATCGTAGATCATCAGTTTGCATTGGCGGATACGGCTCGCGACTATGTTCGAAACCATGAAGATTATACGCTTTACAGCCATGATGAAACGATAGCGATTTGCTTTAATTATAAAGGAATTCCGGCTCGTGACATTTGTACGTTGCTCTATGAGCATTCGAAATTATTGGTGGGGTATGGTTCTTTTGATGGAGATGAATTCATTCGTTTGATTACCATCAATGCTCAAAATGAGCACCAAGATATTCTGAATTTCTTCCAAACAATGGAGCAATTTGTTGCGGAAAATGTGGCTTTGTTTGAGGAGGAGGTGGTTGCTTAAATAGCAGGGATGGTGAAACGTTGGAGGATATTCAAAACCGTCTGCGTGTTGCCCTGATCAAAGATCCGGATCTTGTTTTTGTTGAGTTAGATGAATTCTTAAAACCAGGGACTACTCTTCATAGCCACTTGCTCTTATTGATGTGAAGAACCACGAAAGACGAAAAAAAAACCTATTTGGCGCAGCCAAATAGGTTTTTTTGTTCCGTCTCTCGTCAAGCGAAGCGGCCGTCATTCGTCCTCCGTTTTTAAAACTTCCAATCCAACCTTCCGGTAAATGCCCGTGGCGCTTCCATCAAACCAGGGCGATTGGAATACAGCTCATTGGTCAAGTTATTGACGATGATTGAAAATTTACCTTGCTCTTTTAAAAATTTCACCGAAGCACGAAGGCTTGAAATGAAATTGGAACCATCATTTTCTTCTCGATAGGTTTGAAGACCAACGATGAAAATATTGAAGGGCGGATCGATTGCTTCCACGGCGCTGTTGTAGTTGAAAGCGAATCCTAAAGAGAATGCTTTGTAGGAAGATTCGACATCAAATTTGGCAGTGTGACGCGAGCGATACTTTAAGATGTTTTCATCCGAAGTCGTTCCGGCGGCGTTGATTTGAGCTTTGGTGGGTTCTATGCCGTTGGCAGGCACCGTCGGGTCAAATTCCTTAAACTGCGGATTGATAAACGTGTAACCCGCCAAAACGGTCGTTGGCAATCCGAATAGATCGCCTTTTCCCGCAAGGGTGGTTTCGAACCCTTTGATGTCGATGTTTCCGATGTTTTGGGATTGAAAACCTGTTGGGAACAAATTCACCAAGTTAAATTCCATCATGTCTTTGTAGGTGGACCAAAAAGCGGACACATCCCAGTAGCCATCAAAACCGCCTACTCGAAGCCCTTGTTTTAAGCCTAACTCAGCAGACCAACCAGTCTCAGAAGTGAGGTCGGGGTTGGGGCTGATGGGCAGCCCACCCACAGAGGTACTGATAAAGGCTTCCGCCAATGTCGGAAAGCGATAGCCCTGTCCCCAAGAACCTCTCAAAAAAGTAAACTCAGCAGCTTGATAATTCAAACCCAACCGAAACACCGGTTTCGCTTCTACGATTTTTCCATTGGGGATGGTATCTAATTCGACCAATCCGAGGAGGTTGGTGCGGCTGTAAACTTCCGGGGTGTTGAGCTGATTGGTCTCATATCGAAAACCCGCTGAAACATTCAATCGGTCGAAAAATTTCTTTTCTACTTGACCATAAACCGCCATGTTTTGTGTGCTGAAAGTTGTGTCTCCATATAGCTCTGCGATGATAGCGTTGCCCATATAAACCCCTCCTGCAGTCGTCACCCAATCTCCTGCCCACTTTCGTTGAAATTGGTATTCAGAAGACCATAAGTTTGAAGAGTTGCTGTGATTGGCATTGTTCTGATTATCAATGGAATGGAAGCGACCGAGCAGTTTGTGCCGATTGCCTGAATTGTCAAAATAGCTGACAAATGGGTCGATATTGTAGCGCGTTCTTTCACCAATCGAAGCAGTGTTGTCTGCTCCGACAAAGAGGCTGTCCAAACTCTTCCAATAGAAAAAATTACCACCTTCTGATTTATTGAAATTGGCGTTGGCACCGATGACCAATCGGTCATTGAGTCGATAGCGAAGACCGACGTTTCCTCTGCCGTAGCGGTCATATTCGTTTTTGTTAGTCAGGTTTTGGTTGAGGTAATAGCCACCCAAAACGAGGTCTAATTTCTTTATCTTTTGCTTGTGTGCGGCGCTGAAACCGAAACCACGAGGCTGCTCCTCATACCATATTTGATTTTTGTCAGCGGGGTCATCATAGTGGGTGTAAAAAGTAGAAAGTTTGGTTTCGGGTTTTGATTTGGCGTAAGCCGTCCGGACGTTGATGATGCCGTTGAGGGCGGAGGAGCCGTAGAGTGCGGAAGCGGCTCCTTTGACGACTTCGATTTGTTCTATATTTTCAACGGGGATGTCATCCCAGTTGGGGAAACCCGCGTCCGCTTGAAGGATCGGAATGTCATCCATCAAGAGCAAAACACGACTTCCTGCGCCATAGGAATAACCAGAGCCGCCACGAATATTGGCCTGCCCGTCAATGATTTGAACACCGGGCACTTTTTGCAAGACATCATCCACTGAGGTGGAATTGGTGTTCTCCAAAAGGCTTGGTTTTAGCACCTGCAAAGAGACAGTTACTTCGCTGAGTGGTTTTTCGAATTTGCCACTTGTGACGGTGGCGGTATTGAGTAGGGTAGCGCCTTCAAGTAGTTGAATATCAAGGACTTGTGCGCTGTTGAGCGTGATTTCTTTGGTGGTGGATTCATAGCCTAAATAGTCCACGATGACGGTATGTTTGCCGGCTGAAAGCTCTAAAGTATAGTTGCCATCGAAGTCAGTGGTCGTGCCTGATTCGCCAACTTGGACGGTGGCTCCGATGAGTGGTTCAGACGAGGTGCCGTCTGTGATATTTCCCGAAAGGGTAAAGGTCTGAGCGGTAATTTGTAACGTGAAAACCTGACAGAGTGCGAGGGTAAAAAACGCTTTTAAGTTCATATTTTGTTTTTATCAAAAGTAGTAAAATTCTTATTTACTGGCGGTCGGGCAAATACCAACTATCCATGAAGCTGACACCCAAAAAATGAATGTACCCTAACCGTTTGATTTAACGCTCTTGGTGAGAATGATTTTGTAGAAATTTTGATGTAGGCGCCGCAAAAATAAGCGTTCTATTAAGAATTCGATCTTTCGGGAAGTTAAAAAAGGTTAAGAAGAAAAAACGGCTCGTGGTTTTTTTGACTTTCGTCAAATGAAAAGCCCTGCCAATTTGAAACCGGCAGGGCTTTTTAAGTTATTGATAATCAGTTGGTTGTGAAATCAACCTATGCTTCTGGTTGTAAAAACATAGCTAAAACACCGCCCATTACAGCAAGGGTAACTACCCAATAAGCCGCATTGACAGCGAAATAGGTTATGCTCCGCTTTTCAAAGATGGATAATAAGGCAATCACAGGTGCTGCAATGTATAGACCTGCATATTTGCCTCCATGAAACGCCCCATGCAAGAAGGGGTGGAGATCATCAGGATGAGAAACACTCATCGAAAGTCGGTAGGATAAAACCGCAGCAACCGCAATTGCTACTAAATAGACAACTGGATTTCCATCTTTGAGATCTTCTTCAGTAAATCCGTTGGCTTTCGCCCAAATATTGCCGAGTACCTTTGGGTGATACCAAATAAATCCCAAGACCATCGGCACTATGGCGCCTGTTAGAATTGCTAAATAATACATGTTTTCGTAATGTTTTGACGTTAGTAAATTGAATTTAACATCGTGAAAATAGGAAAACTTTAGAAAACTATAATTATGCTTCCTTTACTTTGAAACCAATCTTTTTCAGGTCTTTCCAAAAGTTTGGGTAGGATTTCTCTACTACATTGGGCGCTTCGATATGTATCTTATGGAGGAGCGACAAGGGCGCGAAGGCCATGGCCATGCGGTGATCTTCGTAGGTTTTGAAGGTGGGCGGAGTTTTGCCAAATTTCGCATTTCCCGAAAGGGAGAAGGTGTCTTCTTTCACTTTCGTGAAATGGACGTTTACCTTAGCCAATTCCTTTTGAAGGGCGGCAATGCGATCAGTCTCTTTGTGGCGAAGGGTAGAGAGTCCTTTAAATTCGCCTTCAATGCCTAAGCCGGCACATAAGACAATAATGGTCTGCGCTAAATCTGGACAATCATTAAAATCCAATTGGATGCTTTTCGGGAGCGGTTTATTAGTCATGGTAATTTCAATTCCATCTTTTATGAATTTGGTTTCAATTCCAAATTTCTTCATCCATTCACTCAGAACGGAGTCGCCTTGCCAACTGTTTTTTTGAAGTCCTTTGAGTGTGAGCTGTCCCTTGCGCGAAAGCGCCAAAATAGAATAATAATAGGATGCTGCTGACCAATCACTTTCAATTTGTAAGGATCCTCCTTTAATGGGTTGCGGCGATACAAAAATGATTTTGTCTTGATGGTTACTGCCGACCCCAAAATGGTTGAGCATTTTGAGGGTCATATCCAAGTAGGGTTTAGAGACGAGGTTGCTTTTGATTTTTAGCTCCAATCCACGCGAAAGAGTAGGCGCGATGAGCAAAAGTGCTGATAAAAACTGGCTACTGATATTGCCATTGATGGCGATAGAATTATCATCAATTGAAATCGGAGCGTTTATTTTGAGAGGAGCTGCGCCGAATTTGCTATGGTATTTGATTTCAGCGCCTAATTGATTGAGGGCAGAAACGAGCGGTTCAATAGGACGTTTTTTCATCCTTTTCGAGCCGGTAAGAATTTTATTTCCTTTGCGAAATGCCAAATAAGCAGTGAGGAATCTAAAGGTGGTGCCAGCATGCCCGACGTCATAGACCTTTACTCTCTCTTTGGATTTTTTGTTAAGAAGTTTTTGTAGCGTTTGGGTGTCTTTTGAGGTGGATAGATTGGTCAGTTGAATGGGTTCGCTGGCTAAGGCTTGAAGAATGAGTGCTCGATTACTGAGGCTCTTTGAACCATCCAACTCGATACATCCAAAGGTCTCTCCTTCCTTTTTGATGAGGGCTACTTTTTTCATTGTTTATTTAGGTAAGATAGATTCTACGCAAAACCTCAAAAATGGGTCGTAAATAAAGGATTTAACTATCCAAAATTCAAAATGTTGATAACTTTTTTCTAACACTTGAGTAAATGTATCTAATTATTCCTTTCAGAAAAAAGCATTTTCTATGTTTGCACCAATATGCCCACAAATAATTTAAAATAAGGAATTTATAGTTGCAGAAATATTTTAATTTGAATGTAATTTACCAAGCCAGAATCTTAAGGAAAAGATAAATAGATGCTTGAACAATTTAGAGTTAGTCTAAATAGGATACTCCTATGGTAAAACCTTTCGTAAATATTCTGGTGCTTTTATCTTTGCCGCAAAATTTGAAATCCGTATGGAAATTTCCCATTTCGTAACACCTAAAATTAAGGTGCTCTTTAAGAACCTGAGCCAACTGTCTCTTCTCGTTGCGCTCTCCTTTTTTTCCATTTCATTGGCTGCTCAAGATGGCAATCCAGATGCTGGAAAAGCGCTCTTCAAAAACAACTGCGCAAGTTGTCACAATAAGAACATGAAGGACAAGCTTACTGGTCCTGCTCTTGGTGGTTTTGAAGAACGATGGGCGGACTATCCGCGAGAAGATTTGTATCAGTGGATTCGCAACTCACAATCTATGATCTCTGCAGGGCACCCTCGTGCTGTGGAGTTATGGAATGAGTGGAAACCAACAGTCATGAATAACGTGGCGTTGACTGACGAAGAGATTGAGCATGTTTTTGCATACATAAATGGTGTTTATAACGGAACCTATGGACCTAAGAAGGATGAAGGTGGTGGTGGAGCTACAGATGTGGTTGTAGCGAAAGCAGACAATACATGGATTTACATCTCCATCGCACTTATATTAGGTTTCTTGGCGATGATCCTTGCGAGAATCATTGCGAATTTGGATTATTTGACGAAAGTCAAAGGAGGTCAAGTCGGACAGCGAAAAACAATATTGGACATCTTAACAGGTGGAGGAGTAGTTGGATTCTTGATTTTTGCTGGAATCGTTTTGGGTGGTTACTTTACAGTCAACAAAGCGATTGATTTAGGTCGCCAGTTGGATTATGCACCGACTCAGCCAATTAAATTCTCTCACAAGACACATGCTGGTATGCAGCAGATTGACTGCCAATATTGCCATGACGGCGCTCGTCGTAGTAAGCACTCGGTGATTCCAGCAGCGAATACTTGTATGAATTGCCACAAGGCAGTGAAGAAAGGTTCGCAATACGGAACAGCGGAGATTTCTAAGATTTATGCTTCTACGGGATACGATCCAAACACGGACACCTATTTGCCGGAAGGCGAAAGAACAAACGAAAACATTGAAAAAATACTCAGCAAGTGGATTGCTGACAATCATACTTCTGACGGCGGAAAAGGCGATGTGGAAGATGTCGTAGCAGAACAATGGTCTGCAATCACCGCTTCTTTAACTGGCCCTGAAGATGAGAATGTGGCTGGTCCAATCGAATGGATCAAAATCCACAACTTACCAGATCACGTTTATTTCAACCACGCACAACACGTAACGGTTGGAAAAATCGAGTGCCAGCAATGTCACGGTGCAGTTGAAAAGATGGAAGTTGTGGCTCAAAGCACTCCGCTCTCTATGGGCTGGTGTATCAATTGCCACAGAAAGACCGAAGTTAAATTTGCTGACAATGAATATTACGACAACTACTACGAAAAATATCACGAGGAAATGAAAGAAGGAACTCGTACTGGCGTAACCGTTGAGGACATCGGCGGTTTGGGTTGTCAAAAGTGTCACTATTAAAATATATCAATTAGCATTTTATATGCCTTTTTTCTCCCTTTCGGGAAATGTGAGGTAAAATCAATTATAAATGAAGAAAGACCAGAAACAAAGCGTTTGGGCAGGAGCAGCGGAACTTAACCGCACCCCCGAATTTCTTGAATTGGCAAGTCAAGAATTCGACGCACCGAAAAATGTAGCTGACCTTACTGCTGACTTGGCAGAATCAGGTGCAGGTTCTAATCGTCGTGATTTCTTGAAATATTTAGGTTTTGGTTTGGGAGCAGCGACTGTTGCAGCGAGTTGCGACATCCCTGTGAAAAAAGCAATTCCTTACGTAGTGAAACCAGACGAAATCGTTCCGGGTATTGCTACTTACTATGCTTCAAGTTTTGTGCAGGGTGGTGATTACTGCTCCGTGTTGGTGAAAACCCGTGAGGGAAGACCTATCAAAATCGAAGGCAATACTTCTTCCTCTATTACAGGTGGTGGAACAAGCGCGAGAGTGCAGGCGAGTGTCTTGAGTTTGTATGACAACAATCGGATTCAAGGACCGATGATGGGAGGTAAGAAAACCACTTGGGCAGAATTGGACAAAGCAGTGAAAGGTAAGTTGAGCGCCGGGTCAAGAATCCGCATCGTTACCAACACGAATATGAGTCCGATGACCAGTGCGGCCATCAATGAGTTCACTGCAAAATACCCTGGTACTCAAGTAGTTACATACGATCCGGTTTCGAGTTCAGCGATGTTGGAAGCGAATCAGGCTAGCTTTGGAGAAGGCGTTCTTCCTAACTATCACTTCGACAAAGCAAAAGTTATAGTGAGTTTCGGAGCTGACTTTTTGGGCACATGGATTTCGCCTATTGAGTATGCGAAGGCTTACGCCAAAGGACGTAGAATTGAAGACACAAAAAATGCAAAAATGAGCCGCCACGTACAAGTGGAAAGTCACATGAGCTTGACGGGTTCTAATGCAGATAATAGAATTTTGATTCGTCCATCTGAGCAAGGTGCGGCGATTGCGACATTATATAATGAAGTAGCTGCGCTGACAGGTGGTACACGAGTAAGTGCGCCAAAAATCAACTCAAAAGCAGCGGCGAGTTTAAAGAAAGTTGCAAAAGAATTGGCGGCTCTTCCAGGCAGTGGATTAGTAGTGAGTGGCTCCAATAACGTGGGCGAACAAACCCTCGTCAATGCAATGAACTCCATGTTGGCCAACGTTGGTTCAACCCTCGATTTTGGAAATGCATCAATGCAGCGCCAAGGAAGAGACGCAGGCGTTCAGAAGTTTATCGGAGAAGTGAACGGAGGTTCTGTTGACGTAGTGATTGTCATGGATGGAGCAAATCCAGCTTTCGATGTGCCCAATGCAGGCATTTTCGCGAAAGCGATGTCAAAAGTAAAAACCTCTATCTATTGTGGACAAACCATGAATGATACAGGTGCGCTTTGCAATATCGTTGCACCAGTCAATCATTATTTGGAAAGTTGGGGAGACGTGCAACCGAAGCGCGGTATGTACTCTTTAATTCAACCAACGATCAGTCCTTTGTTTGACACGCGTCAGGCGGAGGTTTCTTTGTTGAGTTGGTCAGATAGTCAAATGGACGCTGAACAACCAGCATTAGAGTTCTTAAAATCAACTTGGCAACAGATGTTTGCCAACCAAAGCGGATACTTATCATTCCAATCATTTTGGGATAAAGTATTGCACGACGGTGTTTTTGAAGTTCCAATGGGAGCTGCTGCACCATCGTTCAGTGGCAATGTTTCTGCGGCAGCAGGTCAAATCAATAAGCCATCAGGTGGCGAAACTGAGATAGCATTTTTCGAAACAGTCAATATGGGTGCGGGGCAATATGCCAACAACCCTTGGCTGCAAGAAATGCCTGACCCGATCACGAGATGTGTATGGGGCAATACCATCGCAGTGCCGCTTAAATATGACGGTGACTCCACCATTGCCAACCCAATGGGTTTGAACACAATGGAAGAAAGAGGAGAAGCCAACAAAATGGATGTAACCATCGGCGCTGACACAAAAGCAATTACTTGTATTACGCAGTTTGGGCTTGCGCCAAATTCGCATGCAATTGCCCTGGGCTACGGACGCGAAGTTGCAGGTCCTGCCGGACAAAAGGTGGGAACCAATGTCTATCCATGGCTTTCTTTAGATAAAAACGGAAATACAAAATATTACGCTGACGCTCAAGTCGCAAAGAGTAGTGACTACGAGCATGAGTTAGCCTGTGTTCAATACGCACACACGATGGGTGTTCAGGCAGAAAACACTGCCGGCGAAACCATCAATGCAGATGAGGCTTCATTGATGACCTTAGGGTCAGGAATGCAAGGTGGATTGACGAAAAGAACCGTTATCCGACAGGCGAATTTGAAAGATTTGCCACAATTCTTGGATGACCTCCATCACGAAAGAGACCATGCAGAATACTTGAATCAGCAGACCCTCTATCCTTATGAGCAATTCAAAGAAGACTACTACTCTCAGGGACATCACTGGGGTATGCACGTCGATTTGAATGCCTGTACTGGATGTGGTGCTTGTCAGGTGGCATGTGTTGCAGAGAACAATGTTCCAATGGTTGGAAAACATGAAGTTTTCCGTCACCATGAGATGACTTGGTTGCGTATTGATAGATATTTCTACGGTGATTTTGAAAATCCAAACGTAGTCTATCAGCCGATGATGTGCCAGCACTGTGACAACGCTCCTTGTGAGAACGTTTGTCCGGTTTCAGCAACCAACCACTCTATGGAAGGGTTGAACCAAATGGCTTATAACCGATGTATCGGAACGCGCTATTGCGCAAACAACTGTCCTTATAAAGTACGTCGTTTCAATTGGATGGATTATACTTCAGCTGATTTGTGGCCATCCAACGAGGTGAACTTGAACAAAAACAGAGAAGGCGGCGAAGGCAACACCTACTATATGACTGATAACTTGACGCGTATGGTCTTGAACCCAGACGTGACAGTTAGAGCAAGAGGGGTGATGGAGAAATGTTCTTTCTGTGTGCAGCGTTTGCAAGAAGGAAAATTGACTGCCAAGAAAGAGGGTAGAAAATTGGAAGACGCAGACGTCCGTTCTGCTTGCCAAACTGCTTGTCCTACTGGTGCAATCACTTTCGGCGACATGAACAATAAAGGTGGTGACTTAGACAAGAAGTTGAAATCACCATTGAACTACATCGTATTAGAAGAAACAGATGTTCGATCCTCAGTGACATACACTGCCAAGATTGTGAACAGAGATGATGAGTTGGTTTAAAAAATAAAATTAGGATAATAGGATATTGAGATATTTTCTCCTTTCGGAAAATCTTAAGGAGAATATCGAAATACCCCAATATCAAAATATCAAATAACAATTTTTATATGAGTGCTCCTGTATCAACTATAAGGGATCCATTAGTAACCGGACATAAAACGTATCATCAGATTACGGAGGATTTAGTCGGGCCAACTGAAAAGGCACCACCGGCATCGTGGGTGCTGGGATTGATCATATCAATCACGCTTTTCGCTTTTGGTGCGTTCTGTTTAGTATGGACGTTTTGGCATGGAATCGGCGCGTGGAACTTGAACCGTACCATTGGTTGGGGATATGATATTACCAATTTCGTTTGGTGGATTGGAATCGGACACGCAGGTACGTTGATTTCTGCAATTCTTTTATTGTTTCGTCAGAAATGGCGTACTGGGGTAAACAGAGCAGCAGAGGCGATGACGATTTTCGCGGTAATGTGTGCCGGACTTTTT
>CALCJP010000148.1 GCA_937967625.1 uncultured Saprospiraceae bacterium | reverse complement strand
TTTGCGATTTCGGAGGAGATGCCGCCGCGCATTTGATTCATGGCAATGGAGTGCGCTCCGGCGGAATTGGAGGCAATCAAATCTGCGACTGCTTCGGCTTGCGATAAGTCCATTTTTCCGTTAAGGAAAGCTCTTAAAGTGAACTCGCCTGGCTGCGCCATGCGAGCGCCTTTTTTGAGAAACAACTGAATGACCTGCTGCAAAATATAATCTGAACCATGACAAGAGACCTCCACGACTTCTTCGCCAGTGTAAGATTTCGTGCCTTTAAAAATCGTCACCAACACCTCATCCAAAATCGAATCTCCATCCTTAATGGTTCCAAAATGGGCAGTGTGAGAAGGTTGATTTTTGAGCACTTTTCCAAAAAACACCTCATCAGCAATCTCAATCGACCGACTGCCCGAAAGGCGAATGATGCCAATTGCACCTACACCCGGCGGCGTGGCTAATGCAACGATGGTATCTGTCAAATCGTGGGAAGTGTAGTTCATGGCGGCAAAAGTAGCTAAATTTTTAGGGCAACTTTCAACCCCATTTGCCGAAAGGCAGAATAACTTTTATCTTTGTGTTTAGAAAACCAGTGTTTTTTTAAACCAATCCTCCTAAATCAATACTTCTCCCAAAATTCTAACAAAGTCTGGCAATTAACTAAACCCCAAAAGGGTATCAATGTATTTTGTATGCAAAAAAAATTGAAAAACGAACCTTTCAAAATCAAATCTCATTGGAACGAGGAGTGGGTCGCCGTGGTTGGCAAGGCACCGACTGTCAAATGTGATTATTTTATCTCTAACTATGGTCGGATCATGAGTGTCCAAAAGTCAACTAAAAATGAAACCTTGCTGAAGGGTTCCAATTCAAAAAAAATTGGATACACGGTGCTCAATTTGCGATTGAAAGATGGGCTTCGTCAGGGATTTTATGTTCATCATCTGGTGGCGAAAGCATTTGTCAATAAGCCTTCGGACCAACACAAATTTGTCATTCATTTAGATAGAAATCGTTATAACAATTATTGGGAAAACCTCCAATGGATGACGCGCCAAGAGATGGTCGATATGCAGGTCGCCAACGGAGTCTATAAAAACGAAAATCGCAGACGAGGCAAACAGGTCAAGATGACCGAAACGAAGGTCAAACTCCTCAAACAGCGACTCCAAAAAGGAAAAACTAAAAAGAAAGTTTTAGCTAAAAATTTTGGGATTACGGTCACGCAGCTCAAGCGCATAGAGCGTGGGGAGAATTGGGGGCATGTCCGCCCATAATTTGTGAAGATGAATGACTGATTCACTTTCGTGAAACAGAAAAACCTGACAGCGCACTTGAGGCTGTCAGGTTTTTTTTGGTCATTTTCCGAAAGGAAAAAATTCTTTTAAAAGGTAAGTCGGATTTGCAAACCTGGCTCTATTAGTGAGGAACCTTCCGAAAAGAAAAACAACGAAAACTCATTGGGCGTAAATTTCACATTGGGTTCTATGTAGATTTGATATTTTGAAAGTGGATATTGAAGCCCTGCGAATAACTTTCCTGAAAAGGGAGCTGCATTCATTTCAAAATCAAAAGTCTCTTGAAGGGTGTCGAATCCTTCTTTTGTAACCAGTTGCTCTATTGAGGTTTTAAAAATGCCATTGTACTGACCTCCGATCCCAAAATATATTTTTTCACCTCCTTCTTTTTTCCACACCACGTAGCCCAAATCAATTGGAATGATAACCGATTGAATTGAAATCTCATCGTAGTAATTTGTCTCTTTGGGCGTTTCGCCAACAGCAAGCGCATCAGCAATACAATTGCCCCAAAGCACCCCCTCTGTCTGAAAATCAAATCTCGAATTTTCATATCCAAAGCCTGAGCGGATAAATATCTTATCGGTCAGCGGATAGGAAACATCAAGCCCCAATGAGTAGCCTGCCTTAATTTTTGAACCTTGAGAAACGGAGCGATTTGCTTGATTATCAAGTTTTATCTTTCCTAATTTTCCTCCAAAATTTAATCCTACAGTAAAACTGGATTGACCAAAACACATGGCTGGAAGTAGAAAAAAGAGAAACGCTAAATCTTTCATAGACTATGAGTTTTTATTGTACAAATCTAAATAAATCTATGTGCCTACCATGTCTCTTAAAATACGAAGTGGATAAAGCACCTCCTTTTCATAGCAAAAAGAAACCTGACAAGTCTCTCGATACTGTCAGGTTTCTAAACACCTCTAATTGTTTTTTACTGCACAACCAGTTTCCCCACCGCAATTTTCATCGTTCCTTTTTTGATTTCATACACATAGATGCCTTTCGGCAAATGATTTCTCTGGAACACAAACTGCTGATTATCAAACTGTTGTGCATGTATTTCATTTCCCGAAAGGGAGAAAAGTTGAAACTGCTTTTTGCCGAAAGGCGCATTTTTTAATTCAAAAGTCGCTTGAGTTGTGAATGGATTTGGGAAGACTTTTATCTCCACATCTGGGATGAATGTCTCCTCTGTTTTGACGCTTATCCACGGCTCATCTATCAAATGAAAAGTTTGATTGGTATAAATCGGATCGTTGTAATCGAAAAAGATATCAGCAGCATTGTAAATCGTAGATCCAAGTGGCGCATCCTTTTGCATGGCGATTTTATACTTCACAAATCCGTTGGATTCCAATTGGTTGACATTGCTATCGGGCAGCATGATATTTTCGAATCTGAATTTGACAATCCCGTTTTCGAAAATCTCATAGGAGTAATCGTGGCTGCTCGCTCCAGCTCTAAATGTGGACAGATTAAGAAGTGGCGAAATGGTATCAAAAATCTGCACCAAGAAAGCTGTATCTGTTCCCGTGTTTTGAAATCGGATGGTGTATTCAATGGTGGAGTTGGGTTGGATTTTATGCTCCACATCAATTCCTCTTGGCACCGCTGCTTTATCATTGGGGTCAAAGGAACCAATGACCTCTCTGCATTCTATATCAACAAATGGGTTTAAATCATTCTGCCCAAATTGATTGAAAATGCCCAACGTGGCGTTGGTTCCACAATTTTCGATAGTGATGGAGGGACGTGAATTGCCCGGATGTCCGGTCACCTGATCGACTTGAAAATGGAAGGTTTGCCCATCTGCTTTTATAACCTCTTGAATTTCGTCTCCTACTCCTAATGTGAATGGATCCGAGACTTTCATCAAAGCGACATCTTCAATTACCAAATATTGGAGGGAAGCAATCATAGCACCTGTTCCGTCATTGGTAATTACAAAGCGAACCGAATCGCCCTCACATTCGCCAGAGACGGAAAGAGAAGCGCCTGTCCAATTTGGATCGGGAAGTTGGCAGATTGTGTCTGGATAGATTCGCGCTTCCGCGCAAATGGTTTCCCCAAGCGTCACCGAATCACATTCCATCATGGTTAAGAAACTGAAGTCTCCTTTCTCAAATACTCCAACTGTCCCGATATAAAAATTATAGGTCGTTGCATTGATTTGAGTGTATGGAACCGTTGCGTCTGTGATTTGAAATCGGGAGTCAAGCGTAACATCAATTGAGACATCATCATTGCTTATCGAACCTCTGTTTTCGTAATTGACGTAATACCTATTTTGAAAACATCTCCTGATTCGTGGCGTCGCAATATCAACAAACATGTGCGGACAATCTGATATGGACTGAATAGGTATATCAACAAACGCAGTGTCATAAATCCCTGATAATGAAACAATTACAGACGAATCGCAGGTTTCCCAAATGTTTCCATTGATATTGGTGGAGATAGAATAATTCCCAGGCGGAACGGGTAAAATGTATTTCCCATCAGCGCGAGTGGTAACATAAAAAGTGTCTTGCCCTTCTGCTCTGACCAGCACATTTGGAAAAGGTATCTCAGCACTATCTCTTAAACAATCTTCGTTTTCGTCAACGAAAATCTCACCTACGATGAAGTTGTCTTCAAAAATGAGTTGATTGCTTTTGTAAATTGGGCCTTGGCTGAATGAAGCATATAAAAATTACTATCATCTAAATAGCGCCCAGTTACAGTGCGTCCATCAGGATCTTCATAAATCGTTTCCCAACTTAGGGCATTATTTTTTGAAAAAAGTAGCGCTGCGTGAAGAAATTGAATCGGTTAGAGCAGTGGCAAAAAGGAGGTGGTTATTGAAGCAAATTCAATGGACGCCTTTCGGCAAATGAGGTTGGAAATACATTTTTTTCCGAAAGGAAGCCACCCATGAATTTTATTCATGAGCAAGCAACACATCACCTCCCAATCACCTCACTCAAGCCATCTCCAATAAAATTCAAAATACTCACGGTGACAAAAATGGCGAGTCCCGGAAAGATTGCCAGCCACCAAGCCAAGTAGTTTTGACGAGCCGTATTGAGCATACTGCCCCAGGTCACCTGCTCCGTCGGCACCCCAATCCCTATGAAAGATAGAAACGCCTCCATCAGCACAGAAGCCGCCACGCCAAAAGAAATCACAATCAAAACTGAAGTCATCGCATTGGGAAGTGCATGCTTCAAAATGATACGTAAATTACTGAACCCCAACGCTTTAGCAGATTGAATATAGCCCAATTCGCGAATGCGAAGCAACTCCGCTCTGAGAAAAGTAGTGATGCCTGTCCAACGAATCAGCCCAATGATGAGAATCACATTGAGCAAAGATTGGGTCTCAAAAAGCGACACCAACGCCAGTACCAAAAGCAACCCCGGCACCGACCGAATCACTTCCACCAACCGCATCACCATCGAATCCACAGGTAAAGTCATCTCTTTTTGAAAGGCAGGTTTTGCCTGAAATAAATATTCAATTCCTTTCACTAAGAAAAACGGCAGTGCGAAAATCAGCAAAGAGAAAAGCATCTGAAAAGTCAAATCACCAGACTCAATCGCCATCGCTAATTGATGCTTTCGCGAAATGAAGGCATAGAAAAACCCAACAGGCAAGGCGAGTAAATAGCCATAGAAAGTAGTGCGCTTCAGCTTCCATCCGAAGTCGCCGAAGTAGCCAGCAATCGCTCCAAAAAATATCCCAATCAAAGAAGCAATCAACATCGAAACCAGACCCACCATCATCGCTGTCCGTGTCCCATGAATCATGCCTGCCATCACGTCGCGCCCCAATTGGTCTGTTCCCAACCAATGCCGAAATCGCCACGACTTGACTTTTTGTTGCCCGAAAGGGCTAATAAAATTCATGTTGTAATTGTCAACGGTAGTGGCTGCATAGGGGATCGGAGGTAGGATTACGGAAGAAAAATCAGGGGTCGTCCAGTCATAGACTCTATCAAGGGCTTCCTGCTCAATGATCCCTAAATTCAATCCAACTTCTCTAAAAACCGGAAAAAAGGAAACCCCA
>CALCJP010000147.1 GCA_937967625.1 uncultured Saprospiraceae bacterium | reverse complement strand
TATGGGACGCGGATGACGCTGATTTTCCTGATTAACACTGATCTGTGACAATCATGACAATCAGCGTTATCTGCGTTCGATAGTAACAAATAAGAGCATTTGCCGAAAGGCGTATATATCTTACGAATCGAAATAGGGGGTTCGGTGTTTTTTGAAAAGTTAATCAAATAGGGTAGTATGGGACGCGGATGACGCTGATTTTCCTGATTAATACTGATCTGCGACAATCATGACAATCAGCGTCATCCGCGTTCCATACTAACAAAATAGCCATCCCCACGTAAATTATTAAAAACTGAACTGATTATGTCCACTGACGACCGAAAGGAACTAAAGAAAAAAATCCACGAAAACATCGCAAAATTTGAGGTGGAAATCGTGAAGTTGGAAGATGCAACCAAACCCATCGCTCCCGAAAACAGCCTCGGTCGTGTCAGTCGAATGGACGCTATCAATAATAAAGGAGTCGCGGAAGCGTCGCTCCGCTCCGCTCGAAAACGCCTCGTCAAACTCAAAATGGCTTTAGAAAAAATCGACGACCCCGATTTCGGCAAATGTTCAAATTGTAATAATGCCATCCAAGCAGGTCGGTTGATGTTTATGCCGGAGAGTTCGAATTGTGTGCGGTGCGCCCGCTAATGTATCTCAGGCTTCCAGCCTAAGCCCCTATTTTAAAAATCTTCTAAGTTTGGATTTTAAATCTCTATTTTGAAATCAAAGATTTCATCTCAGCCTGGAAGCCTGAGGTACGTAAAATTCGTTTCTTTGCTCCAAAAAAATAAACGATGGAGCCACGCTCACCATACAATTCTCCTTTTTTGATTGGAACCATGCGCCTCGGAATTTGGGGCGCTAAAATGACGACTGCCGAATATGAACGCTTCATCGACACTTGCGTGGAAATGGGGTTAGATGAATTTGACCATGCAGATATTTATGGGCATTACACTACAGAAAGTGAATTTGGAGCAGTCTTGAAAAAACGTCCTGACCTGCGAAAGAAGTTGCGCATCACTACCAAATGCGGCATCAAAATGATTGCTGAAAATCGCCCTTCACATAAAATCAAATCTTATGACTCCTCTGCCAAACACATCATCTGGTCAGCTGAAAATTCGTTGAAAGAATTGGGTGTAGAGCAATTAGAAGTAATGCTTTTGCACCGTCCTGATTACTTGATGAATCCATCTGAAATTGCAGAAGCGTTTGAGCACTTGCGCGTAGCAGGAAAGGTGAAATATTTCGGTGTTTCGAATTTTACAACTTCTCAATTTGCTTTATTGAATCAATATACGCCATTGATTACCAATCAGTTAGAGATTTCTATTTTGCATAGAAATGCTTTTGAAGATGGCACTTTGGATCAATTGCTCCGTGAGCGAATCATACCGACGGCTTGGTCGCCGGTTGGGGGTGGGGCGATATTTAGCGAAAGCGAAAAGGAGGAGGTGCAGCGGATTCAAAAGAAGGTAAAGGAATTGGCAGAGCGACATGAATGTCAGGTGGATCAGTTGCTTTTGGCTTGGTTGCGGAAGCATCCTTCGGGGATTGTTCCGGTGTTGGGTTCCACGAAAGTGGAGAGGGTTCAAGGGGCGATGGATTCGTTGCGGATTGAATTGTCGCGGGAGGAATGGTATGAGGTTTGGGAGGGGGCGATTGGTCATGAGGTTGCATAGCGACAGACCGTTCCCTGAGCGAAGCCGAAGGGAACAAATGCAATCTTGAATCATTTGATTGTTGACTTCGGCTCCGCTCAGTCAACGGTTTCTAAAAGTAGAATATGTCAAAAATTAACATTAGATCGAAAAATGTAAAAGGTGCCGAAGTGGCTTGGTTTGCTCCGATTTGCAATGGGGATGATGAGTTGTTGAGTGCGCATGATCGGCGCTATAAAAGTGACTGGTCGAACACTTCCAATGTGCTGCTGACGGCAGATAAATTGGGGTATCGAAACATCCTTTGTCCTTCGTCCTATCAGGTGGGGCAGGACACGATGACTTTTGCGTCGGCAGTTGCGCCGATGACTGAGCAGATAAATTTATTGGCAGCGATTCGCTGCGGGGAGCTGCACCCGCCGATGTTGGGGCGAGCGATTGCGACGTTAGACCATATCTTAGGAGGGCGGCTTACGATCAATATCATTTCATCCAATATGCCCGGCGAAAATCTCTCTTCTGAAAAGCGCTACCAACGCTCACGAGAGGTTATCGAAATTTTGAAACAAGGGTGGAGACAAGATTATATCGACTTCAAAGGGGAGTTTTATAATATCCAATTACCCACGACTGAACCTGTCAAAACTTACCAGCAAAACGGCGGTCCGTTGCTCTATTTTGGAGGCTACTCGCCGCCGGGAGTTGATTTGTGTGCGGAGCATTGCGATGTCTATTTGATGTGGCCTGAGACGGAAGAAAAACTCGAAGGACTGATGACCAATATGTCCGAAAAAGCAGCGGGTTATGGACGCGAAGTTGATTTTGGATTGCGGGTGCATATAATTGTCAGAGAGACGGAAGCGGAGGCGCGAGCGGCAGCGAAAAAACTGATGTCGGTCGTGGATGATAAGCGAGGGGAGGAGATTCGTTTGCGAGCGCAGGATGGTAAATCGTATGGAGTTTCGCGCCAAGCTGATATGAGGCAATCGGCTGATAATGAGGGCTTTGTGGAGCCAAATCTTTGGACAGGTATCGGTCGCGCCCGTTCGGGATGTGGGGCGGCTTTGGTTGGGAATCCAGATCAGATTTTAGAAAAACTGCACCGCTATATGGACATGGGGATTCGTTCGTTTATCTTTTCTGGCTATCCGCATTTGGATGAATGTGAGGCGTTTGCGCGCTATGTTTTGCCTCAATTGGAGACGTTTTCAATGCCGGAGGTGCAAGGGCGGCGAGTGGGTGGCATTCCTGATTCGCCGTTGGCTGGTGGGGTTCGGAGTTGATAATTCTCTGAACTCAATTAAGACAAAACTGAGTCTTTCTCCACATCTCTGATAAACTTCAACCGCTCGATTTCTTCTGTTTTGTAATAGCCATCTACGCCGCCAATCGTTACGGTTTTGGCTTTCGCCAAATCGACGTGACCGCTATCTGCAACGACATTTTCCGGAAGGATAAGATGTTGGAGTCGCCCAACCAAAAGTCGTGTATTGTTGGCTTTGATATGATATTCTTCCTCATAAGTGAGACCTAATTTGATATGGCTTTCTTTGACAAATGGCGCTTTGAATGCTTTATGAAATTCAGGAGTCAAGCTACATGCATCAAATTCAGAAACTTCACTCGCATACTTCCCAGAGGTTTGATGTGCCTTTCGGCAAATGTCCTGATTGACATGATTGAGCGTGAATTGTCGGGTCTCCATGATGTTTCGATAAGTGTCTCGCTCCTCTGGATTCGGCCGCAAAACCATCCCAAACAGCGCCGGATTTGAACCCATATGAACCACCGAGCTAAAAATTGCTACGTTGGTTTTTCCCTGCTCGTCAATAGTCCCAATCAAGTTGGCACTCTTAAATCCCGAAACCGCATTGATCAAATGAATTCGAAATGCTTTTTCTAAATTCAAGATTTCTTCGGCTGTGTAGGTAAGATTCATTTTCTATTTTTTTGGAGGGTAACAGTGGGGTGGGGAAAAGGTTACAAATTAGTTAGTATGGAACGCAGATGACGCTGATTGTCCTGATTCACACTGATCTGCGAAAATCAGGATAATCAGCGTCATCTGCGTTCCATACCATCATCTGAGAAAGATCTCAACTCTCCTCCTCCCAAATCATTACCAAATGCGTCAACGTCTCCACTGCTTTCTCCATGTCCTGCAAACTCACCCATTCGCGTTTAGAATGAATCTGTTGCATACCCGTGTAGATGTTGGGGCAGGGCAATCCCATGAAAGAAAGTCGAGAACCGTCGGTGCCACCACGAATCGGTTCTTTTACTACTTTATAGCCCGTGCGCTCTATCGCTTTTTCCGCGAAAGCGGCAACTTGAGGATGTTTGTCTAAAATCTCTTTCATGTTGCGATATTGTTCTTTTACCTCAAACTCATAGGTGGAATTTGGGTAGTTTTTCATGACAATATCACATAGCTTTCGGAGTTCGTTTTCGTACTTTTCGAGATTAGCTGTGGTGAAATCTCTCACGATGAAAGTCGCAAACGCTTCTTCAGAAATGCCACCAATACTGGTGGGGTGGACGAAGCCGTCGCGTTTGTTTGTGGTTTCTGGCGAAAGCCGATATTTTGGTAAAAGGGAAAGGAGGTCACCGACCATTTTGAGGGCGTTTTCTAATTTGCCTTTAGCATAGCCTGGGTGGATGATGACACCTTTGAAAGTGACCTTCACGCCATCAGCTGAGAATGTTTCGTCTTCCATAGTGCCTGCTTCGCCACCGTCGAGGGTGTAGCCGAAGTCAGCGCCTAATTTTTCCATATCAACATGATTGACCCCTCTTCCTACTTCCTCGTCGGGTGTGTAAAGGATTCGGATTTTTCCATGTTTGATTTGTGGGTTTTTGATGAGGTGCTCTGCCAATGCCATGATGATGGCAACGCCTGATTTATCATCTGAACCGAGCAGGGTAGTTCCACTTGAGGTGATGATGTCGTCGCCGATTTTTTCCTTTAGGTAGGGCATTTTTTCAGTGCTCAAGATTTGAGTGGTATCATCTGGTAGGATGATGTCGGAGCCATCGTAGTTTCTATGGACGATGGGTTTGACGTTGGTACCGCTTGCGTCAGGCGCTGTATCTACGTGTGAGCAGAAGCAGATCGTAGGGACGTTTTTGGTGGTTGTCGCTGGGATGGTTCCATAGACATAACCGTATTGGTCAGTTTCAGCATCTGTTACGCCGATGGCTTTTAGGTCTTCGACGAGGACGCGGCTGAGGTCTTTTTGTTTTTCGGTGGTGGGGGCGGTTTTGGAGGTGGGGTCAGATTGGGTGTCGATTTTGACATATTTGAGGAAACGGTCGAGTACGTTGTGGTCGAATTTCATATTTAATGAAAATTAAAATTTAATTGAAAGTGAAAACGTGGCTTTTAAGGAGGGCAAAAATAGGATTTCTATTTTAATAGTATCGAACGCGGATTGTCATGATTGTCATGATTTTCGCGGATTGGCAGAAGTGGGGCAGCGGAGAGTATAAAATCACAAAAGATGGTCGTTTCGTTTTTTCCATTGGCTTCGCACAGGGAACGATTTTGGAATCCGTTGGCTGAGCGAAGTCGAGAATGTGATCGAAAATTCGAGGTTAGGATATCGTCCTCTGCTCCGCTCGGACTTCGGTTTGGGGTTTAGAAATCAACCAAGCCGCCAACGGTACCAAAAAATGCGGAAACCGATACAACATCTCAGGTGTCCAAGCGAAAAGAATTTCTGCGATAAACTCAGGATGGAAGTTGCCCCAAATACGGGCAACGGAAGTCATGAGTCCCCAAAAGATGCAATAGAGTAGGGCAAGTCGCCCGATTCGACCCGGAAGGAAAATCAGGGCACTTACTATGAAATCCATGTACCCCACAAAATCGAGAAAATTATGAGCCATGCCCTCAGAGCAACCAAAGACATTGATAGTCATTTGTACAAATAACACAGGGCGCGGATAAAAGCCAACTGCATACAAGCCGTGACAGGTAAAGGTGAGGGCAATGGCGATTTTCATGAGCAATGTTAGCCTATTTGCCGAAGACCTGTCCTGAACTTGCTTCGGGAGGCGATTATGGATAAAGAGCAAAAGGAAGAGGGGCGCCAAAAATTGCAAGGAGTATTCAAAAAACTGCCCGATGCTGAAAAATGCGTTTTTCATATAGAGCAAGGCGAGTCCTATTAACGATACGCTGCCTGCTACCAATAGCCAATGCAACCTTTTCGGCACTTTTCTAATGAATAAAGTTAATGCCGCCAAAAACATATAAAACCATCCAAACCCGCGCACGGTGCTTTGAATATTAGCGTCTGCTTTCGGGCTTTTGGCGTATTCCTCCCACGAGATGTTGAATAGGGTTTCGATGATTCCGCTCATCCAACTTTCATCCCAAAGCAAGGTGCGGAATGGGGGATCGAAATAGAGGTGCTGCCAGCCTCGACCTACAAATAGAGCTATTACCGCAACTTGTAAGATGCGAAAGATTAATTGTTGATATTTGCTGTTATTATTCAAATTGGTATTTTACGAAAGTGATTCCCCCTCCGCCCTTTGGGCACCTCCCCAAGGGGAGGGATGATTGGTTCTAAATTTTTACCAAATTTTATTCGCCATCATGATAGATTTAAGATTACATGATTTAAGATTTTTGATTTCCGAATCAATCAGCAATCTAAAATCATTTGATCTTCAATCATAAATCTATCTAATTTGGG
>CALCJP010000146.1 GCA_937967625.1 uncultured Saprospiraceae bacterium | reverse complement strand
GAGTCGATTCCTAAATCAGCTTCCATGTCCATGCTCAATTCAAGCATTTCAGCTGGGTAGCCTGTCTTTTCAGATACGACTTCCATTAAGGCTTTTTCCATATCGGCTGAAACTGTGCCATTGGAAGTTGGAGCAGGTGATAGCGTTGCAACTGGTTGACTTACAACAGGTTGCGTGACAACTGGCGCAGCAACTGGTGCCGCAGCGACAGCAGCTCCATTAGAGGAACCGCCCGCTTGCGCGGAAACGAAGTCAACGATTTCGCCGAGCGTTCGAAGCTCTGTCAGGTCGTTTGGATTGATTCCTGACATGGATGGGTATTGGCTTGTCAAGGCGCCAAAGATTTCTACTCTTTTGATTGAGTCAATTCCCAAATCGGCTTCCATGTCCATGCCCAATTCAAGCATTTCGGCTGGGTAACCTGTTTTTTCAGAAACGACTTCCATGAGGGCTGAGGTTACTTTTGAGGAGTCCATACCGCCACCGCCATTGGTTGATGGAGGAGGAGTTGGAGTGGCTACCACCTTTGGTGCAGGTGGTGCAACAGCAACTGAGCCGTTACCATTGCCATTGGAGTGTCCATTGCCATTTGAGTGAATCACCTCGCGAGCGATGACCGGAGCTGAAACCGTTGGTGCAGCAACTGCAACTGGTGTTGCTTTCGCTATTACTTTTGGAGTAATTGCCGCTCCATTGCCCTCAAATTGCTGAGACAACAAATTGATGAGTTGCTGAGATTGGTTATTTTGATCTGTCATAAAACGCTCAAAGATTTCGAGCGATTTGTTTTGGTTCGCTTGGAATGATTCAAGCGTTTGCTGCAAAAGCTGTAATGCTTCCTTAGTCATATCTTCTGAATTTTCTGTTGAATTTTGAATTGGAACTTCTACTATTTTTTCGACGATTTTCTCGACGGGGACTTTTACGATTTTTTCGATGACCTGTCCGCCTCCTTTTACTTTGAAGCCATCGACCAATACGTCTTGATATGCTTTTTCTGTTTTCGGAGAGACGTAATTGTTACCGCTGATGGCTACTGACATTTTGGATCTGGCAGCAGGGAGCGGTTGGATAGCTTTGTATGGATCGACGTTTTTGAGTGGAAATCCGAGCACTTGCATTTGCACCACTGCTTGTCTGAATTGGAGGTCGCTATTCTTCTTCGCGTTTGGATTGAGGGCGATGGCGACGTGGTCTTTTCCATTTAAAATGGTTTTCACCAAATTGGTCAGCACGCCTTTGGGCCCAAACTCAACAAATACGCGACCGCCTGCGGCATGGATATTTTCGATTTGTTGTTTGAAGAAAACGGGTTTTAAGATTTGCTCTTTGAGTAATGTTTTGACCTCATTCAGATTGGATGGATAAGGTTGCGCATTGCTATTCGCATAAACAGGAATCTCAGGTTTATTGAACTTTTGCGTGTGCACAAAACTTGCAAATGGTTTTTGTGCATGTCCGACAAACTGCGTGTGAAATGCCGCTGAAACCGGTAAAGGAATCACCGTCAGACCTTTCGCAACTAATTGATTTTGAGCGTTTTGTATCGCTTCCGTGCCACCTGCGATGATGATTTGCTTATCGGAGTTGACGTTGGCGATTTTGACATCGGGGATACTCTTGATGGCTTCCTGTGTGACTTCGAGTGATGCTTTGACGGCTGCCATCGTGCCTGTATCACCCCCTAACCCCCTAAAGGGGGAATTTGCATTTTGTGGAATTTTATCTGTTGCAGATGAACCCGACAGGGTTCCGCCTTTAGGGGGCGGAGGGGGTGTTCCCATCGCTTCGCCACGTTTTTTGGCTAAAGCCAAAAAGGTCTCATCATCATAAACGCCTGCTGCCCAAAGTGCGGTCAATTCGCCAAAACTATGACCTGCCACAAAGGAAGGTTGGAAACCTGAGCGGTTTAATAATTTATATAAACCCATGCTCATGGCTCCGATTGCGGGCTGTGCATTTTGGGTTTTTGTGAGGTTGATATGTTGCTCGTCTTTTTCTTCTTTCGAAAAAACGGGGATAGGGAAAATCGTTTTTGTCAAGTCGCCCGTTTTCGCGAAAGCGTTAAAAACTTCAGGAAAGGCGTTTGCCAACTCCGTGCCCATGCCCACATATTGAGAGCCTTGACCAGAGAAGAGCGCGACCACTTTCGTGGAATCTATTTGACCGCTTTCGCGGAAATAAATGCCTTTTGGATGATCCCAGCCAGTTTGATTTAATGCCAACTGCTGCGTAGCAGTTTGCAAAAATTCGATAGCTTCCTCTTTCGAGGAAACGACAAATCCTAAGCGTGGCTGGTCATCGAGGAGTTCGATATTTCGAGATTGATCCGCCCATTTGGCGAAAGCCAGATCTCCGTCTGCACTGCCCAACTCTTCTGAAATCGAATTGCATTGAGTCAATAAATCTTTGACCGTAGGTTGCTGAATGAGGAAGGTTTTGAACGGCTCGTGGAGTCGATAACTACCAGATTTTTGGCTGGAATATTCCTCCATCGCAACGTGGACATTAATGCCACCAAACCCGAATGCGCTCAAACTCGCCCGTCGCGGATAGCTTTCTTTGAACCAAGGGCGGGTGTTCGTATTGAGATAAATTGGGGTGTTTTTGATATCGAATTTGGGGTTGGGAGCCGTGACGTTTAAAGTCGGCGGCAACACTTTATGATGGAGTGCGAGGGCTGCGCGAATCATGCCCGCTGCACCTGCTGCGGCTTTGGTGTGTCCGATTTGAGACTTGACGGAACCGAGGGCGATGTGTTGTTTTCGGTCATTGTCTTTTCCGAAAACCATGCCCATAGAAGTGAACTCAGTTGGGTCACCTGCACCTGTGCCTGTACCATGCGCCTCAATCAACCCAACGGTCGATGGCGGATAATTTGCGTCTTCATAAGTCCGACCCATCGCCAATGCTTGCCCACTTGGGCGCGGCGCATAAACAGATTTGAATCGCCCATCGGAAGAAGAACCGATTCCTTTTACAACGGCGTAGATTTTATCGCCATCGCGCTCGGCATCTTCAAGTCGTTTCATGACCAACATCCCGACGCCTTCTCCAATCAACATCCCATCGCCTGTTTCGCTAAAGGGACTGATTTTTCCGGAAGGAGAAAAAGCAGGGGTTTTAGAAAAGGACATATACATGAAAATGGAATTGTCGGTATCGACGCCTCCTGTCAACATCATATCGCAACGACCTTCGACCAATTCGCTCAACGCCATTTTGACTGCGGAAAGCGAAGCGGCGCATGCTGCATCGACTACTGAGTTGATTCCACCGAGATCAAAACGATTGGTTATCCTTCCGGAAATGACGTTGCCCAACATGCCCGGAAACGAATTTTCGTTCCAGCCGATGTAGGCTTTTTTCATCTTATCGATAATCGGCGGGATGTCCTCATCAGCGATTCCGCTTGCTTGCAATGCTTTTTTCCAAATCGGGTATTGCAAACGCGAAACGAGCGGCGTTATCAACTTCTGTCCACCTCCAACGCCGAGGATGACGCCTGTTTTTTCTTTTAGTTCTTTGGTGAATTTTGGGGAGTTTTTGCCATAACCTGCATCAGCGAAAGCATCTCGCGCTGCGACCAATGACAATAACTGGCTGGCGTCAGTGACTTCCAAAATATTGGGCGGCAAGCCAAATTCCATCGGATTGAAATCGATCTCTGGAATGAATCCGCCCACCTTACAATAGGTCTTATCTGGAGACATCGGGTCGGCATCGTAGTAGTCGTCGATTTTCCAACGACTTTCGGGCACATCGACGATGCTGTCACGTGCTTGGACGATGTTATTCCAGTATTCTTCTATGTTTTTCGCGTCGGCGAAAAAGGCGGATAAGCCGACGATGGCTACTGGGGTTTTGCTAAGTGAGCTGTTTATATTCATTTTCTTTATTGAATTATTTCTTTTCGTAAGTTATTGACAACCAGTGCTTTGCATTTGTACCCTTCGACTCCGCTCAGGGTACGGACAGTTATATAGATACTTTGAAAAATTCTTCTTGTTTTTTGAGCAACTTCAAACCTTTGGGGGTGCAGAGTCCGCGCATATAAGGCACTAAGGTGCCGAATGTGAGGCGCTCTTTTGAAAATTCATGAATAGGGAATCGGTCGTGGTCTTTGAATAATTTGAGGAGCCAGACGACGGTTGAGCCGACAACTTCTATATCTAAGTCTTCTACAAAAATGCCATCATTGATGCCCCAGTCAGCGAGATGAACCATTTGTTGGTGACCGTAGCTGGTGTTGGGGTCAATGGCGATTTCTACCAATTTTGGGTGATAGCGATAGATGTCTGCGTAGAAATTAGGGTTGATCAAATAGGAGCGTTCGAGGATTTTTTGGTGCAGCATGCCCATCGCGACGATGGCATTGGGGGCGGTTTCTATGATGGCTTCATTTTCGGCTTTTATCTTTTTGTGATAGACCTCAATGCAAGCCGAGAGCAGTTCATCTTTGTCTTTGAAGTATTTATAGATGGTTCGTTTGGAGGTGCGGAGTTCGGTGACGATTCGGTCGATAGTGATGGCTTTCACTCCATGTTTGGTGAAGAGTTGCGTAGCTGTTTCTATGATTCTCTTTTCGTCTGCCATTCTCTAATTAAACGGATGGTAATATTTTTGTTCCGCCAGTACCGCGCAAAAGAACGAAAGATTTTTGGATAAAAAGAATGTGAGGTTGAAATAATTCGGGACAACTCGAAAACGTCATTTTGGGTACAAAAATATTGGGGAGTGTGAGGTGGGGGATTTGCCGAAAGGCAGGTGGAGATAAATTTGGTGTTGATTCGGCATAAAAGCCAAAATGATAAAAGTATCCTACGTTTTAGCAGCAACCTCTTGCTCCAAAGAATCCAATTTGATATCTGATTCCCTTCCGGAAAATACCATATAGACGCGCTCCTCCACTTTCGTGGAAATGACGTGATGGAGTTTGCCGGCAAGTCAGGAGACGTAACGATCAGTGATCAATATGGCAAAGTTGTCAAAGCAAATCACTATGAAGAGCTGCCAACTGAATCATTGCGAATAGACGTATCCAACTTCAAGAGCGGCGTTTATTTCGTCAATCTCAAAGTTGATGGAAGAAGACAGATTACCAAACGCTTGGCGGTCGTCAACGAAGATTACCAGTATAGAAGATTATAATGGAAGAGCGGAGATAAGAGACCCTCCGCGTAAAACGAACTGAGAGAGCAGAGACTTCAAAAGAGTATTTTTTATGGTCTCGCTTACTTACATCTCTGCTCTGAAATAAAGAAGTATTGAATAAGATGTCCTGCGTTCATTGTTAGGTGTGCAGGGCAGGGTCTCTTGCTCCCATTCCCGTTTTACGGGTTTGGGGGCTTTTGTGTTTACCCTGATCGCGATTTGCAATTATTGTAGGGAGGATTCATGAATCGATTCATGAATCGTCCCTACAATTTGGCAAAGTTTTAAAATGCACCCTTAAAATGCAGGGCACTTTACTCTGTGACTTTTCTTTACGGGGCCATTTGCGTCCAATACATGAATAATAGAAATTTCGGGTCCGCCGCGTAGGTAAGTTGCGCGTGCCAATTTGGAGGTGTTGATATCATAGGAAAAAGTATAAGCTGTATTCCCTTTATCCATTCTCAAACTGAAAATTACGGCATCCATGCCCGGAAGGTCTCCTTCCCAAATCGGGCGAACCCACATACCGATATAAAAGAAGCGATCGGTTACTTTGAATTTTGGATCCTTTTTGAATTTGAGGAAAGAACCGAAATTTACTTCACGGTGGGGTCCTTGTATTGCGACCATAGCGCTTGGGATGATGGAAACATACTTTGCCAATCTCAAATTAGCGCCTCCATGTAGGATGTATTTCCGATCATACAGTTCTTCCGGTTCGTTGGACTCAGTGGCTCGACTGCGAAAGGAAACGTTTGGTCTATTGATGTGCGAAAGGCTGGCACCTACATAAAATGAACTATGCCAAGTGAATGCGTAATACCAACCCACGCCTACAGACAGGTCGTAGTTTTGAATTTTATTTGGAGTTCCTTGGTTTAGCAGGGGTTCGGATTCGAAACCTACCATTTTGGAGTAGTCGATAGATTGGGCGATATAATCCGTTTGGAAGCCAACCGAAACCAAATTTTTTGAATGCCGATCCAATGCTTTTACACCTGAAAAAGCAAGTCCTGCTCTCAGGGTCGTAAAATCTAAATCACCTGCCTGATCGGCAAATAAGTTAAGTCCACTACCAATGAATGCGCTCTTTCCTGCTTTGACCAGTTTGAGGTCTGCGGAAGCTGCAGTGGTTTTGTATCCATTGGTAAAGTCATTCCATTGGCTTCGCGCATTGGCGATAAATCGAACGTCTCCATTACCAATGACTCCGGTCATGGCCGGATTCAGGTAAGTTGGAGACGCATGGATGTGCGCCCAATGAATGTCTTGAGAGAAGGAAGGAATTGAAATTAGGAGGGCAAAAATCAAAGTAAAAATTGAATTTTGCATAGCGTGTCTGTTGTAAATATTTATTTAAAATAGTTATAAGAATTAAAAATTTTACCCCTTCCGCCCCTTAAATGGGGAACGTCTGCGACGTTGATATATTTAAAAAAATAAATCCGCGTAGGGTTTCTTCTTTTGGAGACGGTAGGGGTTATTCTTTATTTAATCACTGTAATATTGCCTTTTCTGATGAAGGGTAATCCATAGGTGCATTCGCCATCGACATAGTAAACGTAAACCCCAGGATCGACTGGACTACCACGATGGGTGCCATCCCATTTGTCATTGAGCACGTCTCTGGTTTCGAAAACCAATTCGCCCCATCTGTTATAGATTCGCAATATTGAAAGCTCTAAAAACATCTCATTATATTGAATCTCAAAAAAGTCGTTGGATCCATCGTTGTTGGGGGTGATGAAGTTAGCGGCTTGCAAATCACCATTCGGGCAATCCTTTGATCGCTCGTTGTATCTAAATCTAAAGTTTTCTTCGATGTTACAGCCTCTGAGATTTATTGCCCTTACGGTAAATTCCATATCAGGCATTTTGAAAACCATCGCTTCGCTGCAGTTGACGCAGACCAAATTACCATCTTGATCATATACCTCAAAATCAGCAGTTGGGTCGTCAATCTCAATTTTGAGTACTACTGAGTCCGAATAAAAATCTATAGAATCTAATGTCAAATTGACCACCGGAGGGTTGATAACAGTTACCAATGAGGTCGCTTCCAAAGTCTCTCCCAGACAGTTTTGGGTGGTGGCGGTATAAAGTCGAGTAGAAGAAGGCGTTGCTCTTGGAGATGGACAATTCACACAACTCAAGTCTGCACTGGGTGACCAAGTGACATTATCTGTTCCATTGACAAATAATCGAACGGATTCGCCTAAACAAATCTCATGATCTCCTGAGCTGATTTCGAACAGCGGCAAAACGCGAACCTCGTGAGTGATGACACTGTCGCATCCGATATGGACGGTTTGACTGTATTCCACGAAAGTGGTATCTGCTGAATAATAATTGCCTGCAATCTGCACGCTATCACCTACGCAAACGATGTGCTCCAAAGATTCTACGTAAGTGGTGGCATAGGTCAAGAAGGAAACCATTACGGTATCACAGCCAAGCGTCCTTAATGTATCTGTGACCTCACCTTCTTCATAGTAGGTGTTGCCATTGAGCATTACACTATCGCCTTCGCAAAAGGTTAAGGTCTGCGTGATGATCGGTCGCTGAGTTGGAGTAATGGTAATTATCGAAAGACTATCACAACCATTGGCTGTCTGGAAAGTGTCTCGAATTATTGTAGGTTGAGAATAAGTGATCCCATTGACGTCAATCGTTTCACCAGGACATAAGAATAGCTCATCGCTTGAAACTGGCTGCGGCAAATGATCAATTAATAACTTCACGATACTATCGCAACCATTGGTTGCTGCAATGAATATGTCAAAAGCACCTTCCTCTTTATAATAATTGCCACCATATTCCACAGAGTCACCCGGACAGATTGAAAAGGATTCGATAATAGGCAATGGCGGCAACCAAATGATTTCTAAAGAAACCATGCTGTCACAACCATTGGCGGTAGCAATGGTGTCATAATAAATGCCTTCCCAATTGTAGAGATTGCCATGCCATTCGATTGTGTCATTGGAGCAAATGTATTGCTGTTCCAATGGACCTGAAACCGGAGGAAGGTAACTTACCGTCAAATTTATCAGACTATCACAACCATTGGTAGCAGGGATAAATACCTGATAGTTGCCAGCTTGATAATAATAGGTTCCTAAAAACTCAACTGAATCTTGAGGACAGATAAATCTTTCTTCATTGCCAGAAACAGTTGGCAACCAAGAAAGCTCCATAATCAATAAACTATCACAACCATTTGCTGATGGTACAGTGTCTAAATATGTACCTTCCTGATTGTAGAATTGTCCCTGCCAGAAAAGACTATCTCCAGGACAGATTACTTCCCTTTCGGTAAATCCTGGCACTGGTGGGAAGAAGTCAACCGTCAAATTTATCAAACTATCACAGCCAGCGGAAGAAGTGATAAGTACTTGATAATTTCCTTGTTGGTCATAAAAGGTTCCTAAAAATTCAACAGAGTCACCTTGACAGATGAATATTTCTTCCCTTACGGTAAATGTTGGCAACCAAATAATTTCTAATCCGATGATACTATCACAACCATCAGCCGAAGGAATGGTATCGAAACGGAGACCTTCTTGGTTGAAGTATTCGCCCTGCCACATCACGGAGTCGGTTGGGCAAATGGAATGCGTTTCTGTAGCGCC
>CALCJP010000145.1 GCA_937967625.1 uncultured Saprospiraceae bacterium | reverse complement strand
GTTCCTTAATAAGCCAACAACTCCTCAATCTTCACCTGCACCTTTTCAATTGAAGGAATCATCGTTTCCTCCAATGTCGAATTCAGTGGAATAGCAGGCATATTTTCAGAGCCAATTGTCATTACGGGTCCATCCAACTGCTCAAAACATTGCTCTTGAATCAAACCGCACAGGCTTCTTGCGAAGGAGTTATTGGTTGGTTCTTCTGTAACCACGAGACACTTGCCTGTTTTTTTCACGGAAGTGAAAATGGCTTCTTCATCCAATGGATAAAGCGTTCGTAAGTCGATGATTTCGACTTTATCTTTTAATTTTTTGGTGGCATTTAATGCCCAATGAACGCCCATTCCGTAAGTGACGACGGTCATTGAATCCGTTGCTTTTTCATCAACTTCTTGGACGATTCGACATTTGCCGAAAGGTACAATGTAATCTTCGCTTGGCTCAACCGTTTTGGCAGCATTGGTGCCACGCACCTTTGACCAATACAATCCTTTATGCTCCAAAATCACTACCGGGTTTGGGTCATGATATGCAGCTTTCATCAAACCTTTGAGGTCAGCACCATTGCTCGGATAAGCGATTTTTATGCCTCGAATATTAGTCACCACCGACTCGACACTTGACGAATGGTAAGGTCCACCGCTGCCATACGCCCCAATCGGCACGCGCAAAATCATGCTCACCGGCCACTTCCCATTTGACAAATAGCACGAGCGACTCACTTCCGTAAATAACTGATTCAGGCCCGGCCATATATAATCTGCAAACTGCACCTCCACTATCGGTTTCAAGCCAACGGCAGACATCCCGACTGTCGAGCCAACTATAAATGCTTCCTGAATTGGTGTATTGAAAACGCGCTCATCGCCAAATTTTTGAGCTAAAGTTGCTGCTTCTCTAAACACCCCACCGAGCCTTCCGCCGACGTCCTGACCATAGAGCAAACACTTTTTATCAGCGCGCATGAGTTCTTCCACAGCAAGCAAAGCGCAATCTACCATAACGACTTTTTCAGCTCCTTTCGGTTCGCGAGTTCCGACTTCTTCCGTGATAGGCGTCGGTGCAAAATCATGGGTAAACAAATCGGATGGTTGTGGGTCTTCAGCTTTTAATGCTTCCGCAAAATCGGCTTTAACTTTTGCAATTGCCTCGGCTTCGATTTCTTTGACGGCTTTCGCCGAAATGCCCGAATCACGGAGCTGCTTTTTCAAAACTGGAAAAGGATCGCGACTTCGCGCTTCCTCCAAATCATCCCGATACCACTCCATCCGAACGCCCGAAGTGTGGTGATTTAGTAAGGGAACTTTTGCATGAAGCAAAAACGGTTTCCGCTCTGAGCGGATATATTGAATCGCTTCTCGGACCGTTTCGTAAGACTCAATAAAATTGGCGCCATCGATACTTGCCCACTTGATTCCTTTAAATCCTTGGATGTATTCAGAAGCGTCTTGCGCTCGGATTTCTTCCGCGTTGGCAGAGATGTCCCACTCGTTGTCTTGGACTAAATAAAGGATGGGCATTTGCCGTAAGGCAGCCATTTGAAATGCCTCTGCCACCTCGCCCTCTGTCACCGATGCGTCGCCCAAAGAACAAACCACCAATGGCAGATTTTTATCATCGATTCCTAATTGTTCTTTGTATTGCATGCCCATAGCAACGCCCGTAGCAGGAATGGCTTGCATGCCCGTTGCAGAAGAGTTATGAGGAATTTTGGGCTTATCATCATCTCTCAAACTTGGGTGCGAATAGTAGCTCCTTCCGCCTGAAAATGGGTCGTCTTTTTTCGCTAACAACTGCAACATTAAATCATAAGGTCGCAACCCAAAACCGAGCAACATGGCGTCATCCCGATAGTAAGGAAAGGCGAAATCTTGTGGTTCCAATTGAAGTCCCAGAGCAATCTGAATCGCTTCATGTCCTCGCGAAGTGGCATGGACATATTTGGAGACCAATTTGAAATTTTCCTCATAGAGTTCCGTCATCGCCTTGGCGGTACACATTAAGGAAAAGCCCTTTTTCAAAGTCTCCTTTGAAAAACGAGGTTGCTTTTTGGAGGGCTTTTTCTTTTTTGAAACTACTGCCATGTTGTTTATTTTTTCTGCCCGTACTTCGAGCGGAGCCGAGAAGAAAATCAGCAAGCTACTGACTATTCTTCTCTGCTCCGCTCGAAGAACGGAAACGTTAATTACACTAATCCAAACTGCTCAAAATGATGAGACAAATGTTTTCTATTCAATAAATTCCACTCGTATCTGTTGAGCATTCCGAAGACGGGGTTTTTACATTTGCCGTCGGGGTTTTCTTTGTAGAAAGTTTCGATTTTATCGAAAGCTGCCCAAAATGCCTCTTTGGCTTTCGCCAAATTTTCATGAACCAAAGGTGGATTTTCGCCTTTCGGCAAAAGTGGGTGTTCGAAATTTTTGGGCATTGGGCGATAGTTCCACAGAGAGTCTTGGAATTTTTCCATGCGCTCTTCGGGGGTGGTAATTTCCGCTTCCGTTTCACCCAAACCGATTTTATAGAAATACTCAAAATGCTCAACCAAATGTTGCGCAGTCATGAGTCCCCATTTTGGTTTGGTATTTTCCGTAAGGGAATTTAATGCCTTTTGGATATTGGCACGAGTGGCTTCGATGAAAGGCGATTTCTTTTGCACTAAAGTCAAAATCGTTGCCATTGCCGCCAATTCGTTTTCTTGGTCGAAAACTTCTACATACCATTTTACGACACCCGATGGGTGTTCTTTGCCTCGGCTGTCGCGCTCCACTTTTTCTTTGCAAGTCAAACGCACCTGAATAGTATCACCATGATAAATCGGACGAATAAATCGGCATTCATCCAAACCATAATTGGCACTAACCGGTCCTTTTGCAGGGGACACAAACAGTCCCGCCGCTGCCGCTAAAATGAAATAGCCATGCGCCGCTCGCTTTTCAAAAATGGAACCATCCAAAGAGGTGACATCTGTATGCGCATAGAAAACATCCCAACTCAAATTCGCAAAATTTTGAATATCAGAATCGGTAATCGTTCGCTTATGGGTCAAAATTGACATGCCTGATTTGATGTCTTCGAAGTGGTATCTGAACGGGTGTTTTTCTGCTTCAATATAATCTGCACCTGGCTGATAAATTCCAGTTATTGCCGAAATTGTATTGGGCGAACCTTGGATGGCGCACCGTTGTAAGTAGTGCTTGATTCCTCTCATGCCGCCCATTTCTTCGCCTCCTCCTGCTCGTCCGGGACCACCGTGAGTGAGGTAAGGCAGTGGAGATCCATGACCTGTGCTGAACTTCGCCATTTCACGGTTGATGACCATGATTCGACCATGATGGGTAGCAGCTTCGACAGTAAAGTCGCGAGCGATTTGATTGTCATTGGTTGCGATGGAGCAGACCAAAGAGCCTTTGCCCATGTTTGCTAATTCAACGGCTTCATCCAGATTTTTATAAGGCATGATAGTGCTGACAGGTCCGAAAGCTTCGACCTCATGCACGTCTGTATTTTTGAAAGGATTTTTTTCTAAAAGCAAGATTGGACTCAAGAAAGCACCTTTATCAAAATCCGCGTCAATCAAATCAATGGAATCCAAACTTCCATAAACAATATCCGCTGTTTTGTTTAGACGAATAACTTGATTGCGCACCTCAGTCACTTGGTCTTTACTTGCCAAAGCGCCCATGCGAACGCCTTTGGTTTTCGGATTTCCGATGGCGACTTTTGAAAGTGATTTACCCAAAGCAATTTGCACATCTTCCACATAGTCTTCAGGAACGATAATCCGTCGGATGGCGGTACATTTTTGACCGCACTTGGTGGTCATTTCTTTTCTGACCTCTTTGACGAAAAGGTCAAATTCAGGAGTGCCGGGTTTTGCGTCTTCGCCTAAAATGGAAGCATTTAAACTATCCGCTTCCATATTGAAAGGGACGGCATTTTCGATGATACTTGGGTGGGCTTTGAGCATGCGCCCTGTAGTTGCTGAACCCGTGAAAGTCACGACATCTTGGGAGTCAACGGTATCCAAAATGCTTCGCGCTGAACCACAAATTAATTGAAGCGCCCCTTCGGGCAATATGCCTGACTCGATGACATCCCTCACTACGACTTCCGTCAAAAATGAGGTGGAGGTCGCAGGTTTCACAACCGCCGCGACACCAGCCATCCAATTTACAGCGCACTTCTCAAACATTCCCCAAACGGGGAAATTATAGGCGTTGATATGAATCGCAACACCTCGTTTTGGCACCATGATGTGATGTCCCATAAACTTACCTCCACGAGACAAATCAATCGCGTCGCCATCAACATGGAAGGCTTGATTTGGGAAATTTCTCCGTAAGGAAGCATTGGCAAAAAGGTTTCCAAAACCGCCTTCGATATCTATCCAACTGTCTGCTTTGGTTGCGCCAGTTTTATAACTGACTTCGTAATATTTTTCTTTTCGCTTGGTGAGGTATAGGGCTAATTTTTTGAGTATGTTGCCCCGCTGCTGAAAGGTCATTTTCCGTAAGGAAGGAGAACCATGTTTGCGACCATAGGTCAATACTTCGCCCAAGTCGATTCCTTTGGTGGTGGCTATGGCGACTTCTTCGCCCGTGACTGCGCTATAGAGTGGCTGCCCATTGCCATCTCCTTCGACCCATTTTCCTAATACGTAGTTTCCTAATTTCATTTTTTTGTTTTGTTGTTATGGTTGTTCCCTTCGGCTTCGCTCAGGGAACGGTTTTTTGCTAACCGTTGACTGAGCAGAGTCGAAGTCAAAAATCACAAATTCTTGGTTTCGTTTGTTCCCTTCGACTTCGCTCAGGGAACGGTTTTCTGCTGAACGTTGACTGAGCGGAGTCGAAGTCAACAGCTACAAATTCGGATTTTCTAAAATAGCGGCGTAGCCCTGCCCCACTCCAACACACATGGTTACGAGAGCATATTTTTTCTTTTGTAAATTCAATTCAATGGCTGCGGAAAGTGCCATGCGAGCGCCCGTCATCGCAAGCGGATGACCGATAGCGATGGCGCCGCCGTTTGGATTGATTCGCGGGTCATCATCTGCCAAGCCCCACTCTCTTACACATGCCAATGCCTGAACGGCAAATGCCTCATTCAGCTCAATCAAGTCCATATCTTTTATGGTCAAACCTGCTTTCTTCAAGGCTTTGTTGGACGCCTCGACGGGTCCGATTCCCATGATGCGCGGCTCGACGCCAATGACGGCTGAAGAGACGATTTTTGCGAGGGGCTTGAGGTTGTATTTTTTGATGGCTTCGGCTGAAGCAACAATGGTCGCAGCCGCTCCATCATTTAGACCGGAAGCATTTCCTGCGGTGACTGTTCCTCCTTCTTTGCGGAAAGCAGGTCGTAATTTTGCTAAAATTTCTGCTGTGGAACCAGGGCGAATGAATTCATCTTGCGAGAAAACAATCGGGTCTTTTTTCCTTTGCGGAATTTCGACCGAAACGATTTCTTTTGCTAAGCGACCTGACTCGCGAGCAGCAGCTGCTTTTTGTTGTGACCATGCTGCAAATTTATCTTGATCTTCTCTGCTGATTTGGTATTTATCATAAAGGTTTTCGGCAGTGACACCCATACCGTCGGTGCCATACATTTCGTGCAATTTCTTATTGACAAATCGCCAGCCGAAACTACTGTCATGCATTTTTGCATCTCGACCAAATGGCTTTGATACTTTGGAAATCACCCAAGGTCCGCGTGTCATGTGCTCAATCCCTCCTGCTATGAAAAGGTCGCCGTCGTCTGCTTTGATGGCGCGGTTGGCATGTATGATTGAGGAAAGCCCGGAGGAGCAAAGTCGGTTGACAGTTTCGCCGGGAACTGAATGTGGAAGTCCCGCCAAAAGGGAACACATTCGCGCCACGTTTCGGTTGTCTTCTCCTGCTTGGTTGGCGCACCCCATGATGACATCGTCGTAAGCGTCTTTTGGAATATTTGGATTTCGAGCGACTACTTCTTTGATGACCAAGGCACCCAAATCATCGGTTCGGATGGTCGAGAGTGTTCCAGTGAATTTGCCGATTGGTGTTCGGATTCCGTCTATGATGTATGCGTCTTTCATTTAATGTGTTTTACCCCCTCCGTCCCCTAAAGGGGGAACCTACCGTTTCGTTTGAAACAACTTAGCAATAAGCCAAAAGTTACTGAAAGTTCCCCCTTTAGGAGGCGAGGGAGATCATTTCAAACATTTAAAATAATCAAACGGCTCTAAGCAGTCTTCGCATTGGAAGAGTGCTTTGCAAGCTGTTGAGCCAAATTGGCTAACCATTTTTGTGTTTTGGGAGCCGCAGTTGGTGCATTTGACGACTCGTTTATTTCCGAGCAATGCGGCTTTGTCTGAATCCGCGTCGAGCGGTGCGGCGATTCCGTATGCTTCTAAATCTTTTCTTCCTTTTTCGGTGATCCAATCTGTTGTCCACGCGGGTGATAAAACCAATTCTATTTTTGAATCAAAGCCTTCGTTTTTGAGGGCAGATTTGATGTCGTCACCTATGACATCCATTGCGGGGCAACCGCTATAGGTTGGGGTGATTTTGATTTTGGCAATGCCGTTTTCGAGTTTGGCTTCACGCACTACGCCCATGTCCATGATGGACAAAACGGGAATCTCAGGGTCGGAGACCGAAGCCAATATTTTCCGTAAGGAATCTTCTATAAAAACAGTTGCTTCCATTACCACTGCATGTTTGGATAGGCTCGCTGCATGTATTGCATATCGGCGAGGATGTAGCCCATCTGTTCTGAATGAATACCTTGTTTGCCGCCTTTTTGCCAGTATTTCGTTTCTGGAATTTGGAGGGTTGCTTCCTCTACGATTTCAGAAATTTGTTCTTGATAGTCTGCTCTCAAAGATTCTAAATCGACTCCGATTCCTTCTCGGTGCATGGCAGTTTCGGCATCTGTCATTAGGAATAGTTCATTGGTAAAAATCCAAAGATCATTGATGGCGACTTGCATTTTTTCATGGCTTTCTTCAGTGCCGTCACCTAAGCGTTTCACCCATTCTGATGAAAAACGAAAATGGTATTTTACTTCTTTAATCGACTTCTCAGCGATAGCAGCCAATTGAGTATCTGCACATGTTCTCAACTGCTCCAAAAACAATAAATGAAATCCATCAAACAAAAACTGCCGAACGATGGTGTGCGCAAAATCGCCATTGGGCTGCTCTACCAAAAGAGCATTCAAATATTGACGCTCCTTTCGGAGAAATGCGAGATCGTCTTCGGTGGTATTTTCGCCTTTCAATTTGGCGGCATATTGAAAATAGCTTCGGGTTTGCCCCAACAAATCAAGAGAAATATTGGTCAACGCAATATCCGTTTCTAAACTCGGTCCATGTCCGCATAATTCAGAGAGCCGCTGCCCTAAGATGAGGGAGTTATCTGCGATACCGAGGATGTATTTGATTAAATTTTCTTTCATTTTCGATTTGATTTTACTCAAAAAATGATATTCAACAACGCGAGACGATTAGTGAATCGTCTCCAAACTAAGTTCTACATGTGCTTGATTTCATCAGGCAAATCGTAAAACGTTGGGTGGCGATAGACTTTGTCTTTTGCAGGTTCGAAGAGTTCGCCTGAGTTTTCGGGGTTGGAAGCGACGACGTGTTTTGACTCCACTACCCAAATGCTTACGCCTTCCATCCGGCGGGTGTAAACGTCGCGGGCGTTTTCTAAAGCCATGTTTGCGTCTGCAGCATGAAGGCTTCCGCAATGACGATGTTCAAGCCCGTTTTTACTTCTGATAAAGACTTCCCAAAGTGGCCAATTTTTCATATTCGAAGTTTATTTTCCGAAAGGAATAAAAATTTTTGAATTGTATTGAAATGCACTACGTTCAACTGTGTCGCACCGTCCCTTTCAGGAGACGAGGCTCAACTCATCACCTTAAGCAGTTTTACTAATTGGTTGAGTAGCCGCTTCTTTTTGCGCTTGTTTTTCGGCGTAAGCCATAGCTGCGTCTCGTACCCATTTGCCCTCGTCATAAGCTTTTACTCTTGCAGCGATTCTTTCTTTGTTGCATGGACCATGTCCTTTTACGACTTGCCAAAACTCCTCCCAATCAATCTCTCCGAAGTCATGTTTGCCTCGCTCTTCATTCCATTTTAAGTCTTTGTCTGGAATCGTCAAACCAATCAAATCTGCTTGCGGTTTGGTTTGATCGACAAACATCTGGCGCAACTCGTCATTGGTTTTTCTTTTGAGTTTCCACTCCATAGATTGAGCAGTGTGGGTTGACTCAGCGTCAGTTGGTCCGAACATCATCATTGATGGCCACCACCAGCGATTGAGGGCGTCTTGTGCCATTTCTTTTTGCTCCTCGGTTCCATTGCAGAGGGTCATCATGATTTCGTAGCCTTGGCGTTGGTGGAAACTTTCCTCTTTACAAATGCGAACCATCGCACGCGCATAAGGCCCATAAGAAGTATTGGTCAACATCACTTGATTGATAATTGCTGCTCCATCGACCAACCATCCAATCGCCCCAATATCCGCCCATGTCACTGTCGGATAATTGAAAATACTGGAATACTTCGCCTTGCCGGAGTGCAATTGCTCAAACAATTCATCACGCGTAATGCCTAATGTTTCAGCAGCACTATACAAATACAAACCATGTCCCGCTTCGTCCTGTACCTTAGCAAGCAAGGCCACTTTACGACGTAGAGTCGGAGCACGCGAAACCCAATTGCCTTCAGGTAACATGCCTACAATCTCAGAGTGCGCATGTTGGGAAATTTGTCTAATGTGCGTTTTGCGATACTTTTCGGGCATCCAATTTTTGGGTTCGATTTTTACGTCGTCCTTGATTTTTTGCTCGAAGTCTTCGAGGAGATTAATTTCTTTTTGTGACATGAGTTGAAAATTTATTTTTTAATGCTCTATATTTTGATTGTGCCCCTCGGCTTCGCTCGGGGTACGGTTTTCTGCTGGACGTTGACTGAGCGGAACCGAAGTCAACAACTCTAAACTCGTGGTCGTTGCTTTCCATTCGGCTTCGATCAGGAAACGGGGCAGTAAACCGTTGACTGAGCGGAGCCGAAGTCAACAAACGATTGCTAACTATCGAAATCGACAACTACTTTTTCGCTCGTTGGGACGGCTTGGCAGGTTAGGATATAACCTTTCTTTACGTCCTCTTCTTCCAATGCGTAATTGACTTTCATATCCACAGTTCCTTCTATCAATTTTGCTTTGCAAGTGCAGCAAACGCCCCCTTTGCAAGCGAAAGGCAAATCAGCTGATTTTGCCAAAGCGGCATCTAATATATTGTCAGGATCATCTTTACCTATTTCAAAATGAAAGTCCTTTCCGCCATCAATGATGGTCACTTTCGTGAAATCCGATTGATTGATGATTACCTTCTTGGCTGCTCCGTTTTTCTTTTGACCGGGAGAGGAAAACAATTCAAAATGAATTTTCTTTTTGTCAACTCCTGCTTCCACTAAAGTGTCTTTGATTAAGAATATCATCTCCTCTGGTCCGCAAATGAAAACCTCGTCAATTTGATCAACTGGGGTTATCATTTTGCAAAACGTCTCTATTTTTTCTTTTGTAAATCTGCCGTTGAAAAGTTCTGCATTTCGTGCCTCACGAGTCAATAAGTGAAAAATTCTAACTCGTCCGAAGTATTGATTTTTCAAACCTTCGACTTCCTCCTTAAAGATAATGGATTTTACAGTCCTATTGAGATAAAATAAAGTAAAGGTGCTTTCTGGCTCGGCGGCTAAGTGCGTTTTCAAAATGGAAAGCATTGGTGTAATACCACTTCCGGCAGCAAACAAAACGTAATGCTTGCCTTGGTTTTTATTCACTTTCGTGAAAAACTGACCATTGGGCGGCATGACCTGCAAGGTGTCACCTGCTTTCAAAACCTCATTGGCGAAAGTTGAAAAACGACCGCCGTCGATTTTTTTGACTGCGACTTTCCATTCATCATCCAATGGACTCGAACATAGGGAATAGCTGCGACGCACATCTTCGCCATTTATCTCAGCGTGGAGGGTTAAGTATTGCCCTTGGGTGTATTCGAAAGTTTCTTTCAAATCTTCAGGAACTTCAAATGTTAAAACAGAACAATCTGAAGTTGTTTTGTAAATGTCCGAAACTGTTAATTTATGGAAGCCTCTCATTCGAATGAAAATTGAAATACAAAACTAACAAGTGTTAGTTAAAAAAGCAAACAAAACTAACGAATGTTAGTTCATGATTCCTGTTAATAAAATTTGCTTTACCTCGTTTTTTAGGTTGTCTGTTTTGATCCCTTTCTTTTTTTCATGTAACAAATGGAGTGTTCGTAAGGTGGAAAGCATGGAAAAAAGCATGACCTCTACATTGACTTGCTTGATTTCTTTGGACTTGATTCCTTCCTTTAGAATCTTTCTCAGGTTTTCTTCATAACCGTTTCGCATGTCCAAAAAATAGGTCAATTCGGGTTCTTTTAAATGGACCCAATCGTTGTTGAGGCAGGCGATGCCATCTGGATTGTCAATCATGACCTGAATGTGGTGGTCAATCATTTCTTCCAGTTTGTTTTTGACGCTAACTTTTTTAGAAACGATGGCATTCATGCCTTCCGTAAATCGCTCGGCGATGGAGATGATGATTGAGGATAGAATCTCTTGCTTGGAGCTGATGTGATTGTAAAGACTCGCCGCTTTCACCCCAATGCCAGCCGCCAAATCTCTCATCGAAACTGCCGAGTAGCCTCGCTCTCTAAATAGCTTGGAAGCCATTTGGATGATTTCTCCTTTTCTGCCATCTGTTTGTGCCATGAAGCAAATATATTTTCCGAAAGGAATAAAAAAATAAAACAACCACAAAATCAAAAAGGGCTAAAACAAATTTTGCTTTAGCCCTTTTTGGTTCATAATTATCAGAAATTTAGTAGTGCATTTTAAACTCTACCCGTCTATTTTTCTGGCGCCCTTGTGGTGTGTCGTTGGAATAGAGCGGCATAGATTGCCCCTGTCCCTCGTAAGATAATCGCCTTCGCGGAATGCCTTGTGAAGCAATAAAATCATAACAAGCTTTTGCTCGATTGTTGGACAATTCCATATTGGCTTGAACGTCTCCTTGATTGTCTGTGTGCCCAACGATGGTCATTTTTGCTGCTGGGTATTTTCTCAATACACCAATGATTTGATTTAAAGTTGCTTTGGAATTACCCACCAAAATGGAGCTGCCGGTTTGGAATTCAACTGATTGCATGGCTTCCGCCAAAATCGCTTTTTCTGCTTCTTCCATTTTTAATTCAGGGCAGCCACCTCTGCTTGGTGGACCTATTCTGTTGGGACATTTATCATCTTTATCATAGACGCCATCGCCATCTGAATCAGCTGGACACCCAT
>CALCJP010000144.1 GCA_937967625.1 uncultured Saprospiraceae bacterium | reverse complement strand
AACAAAGACGGCAAAACCGTCATTCATAAACACTACGCCGTCTCCTATGTCGAAAAGCATGAGCAGGCGGAATGGGTCGCCTATGAACTGACCAAATCATCACTCCGAGTCAAAAACGTGCAGCGAAGCAATGACTTTCGTCCTGACCCAAAGGTGCGTTCTAAATCTGCAAATGATAAAGATTATCGAGGCAGTGGCTATGACCGAGGGCACATGGTGCCGGCAGGCGATATGGCATTTAGCAGAGAGGCGATGTCTGAGACTTTTTACATGAGCAATATCAGTCCACAAGTTCGCGCGTTCAATCAAGGTATCTGGCGAGAGTTAGAAGAACTGATTCGCAACTGGGCTTTTAAGGACAAAAAACTCTATGTAGTCACTGGGTCGATATTCGGCGAAAGCCGCGAACAGATAGGAAGAACGGGCGTTACTGTACCTGAGGCTTACTTTAAAGTGCTGCTTGATTTGGAGGAGCCGGAACAAAAAGGAATCGGATTCATCATGCCAAATGAAGTCAGTTATGAAAGAATCAATACATTTGCCATGTCTATCGACGAGGTGGAACGCCAAACAGGCTTCGATTTTTTCAGTGATTTGATGGATGACTCGGAGGAAGAAGCTATCGAATCTAAATATGATATGAGCCGTTGGAAAACTGATAATCGCAAGTTTAAACTACGGAAAGATAAGTGGAATAAGGTGCGGTAGCAGTGTGACAGTAACCGTACCCTGAGCGAAGCCGAAGGGAATAAATGAAGACTCAGCGTTTTTGTTTTTAGCTTCGACTCCGCTCAGCCAACGATTCGAAAAAAATAATCAATCAACAATAATCAATATTCAATTCAATAAATGAGTTTTTTTAAGAAGTTTTTTAGCAAGAAGAAAGAAGAAGAATTAGACCAAAGCTTAGAGAAAACAAAGCAGGGATTCTTTGAGAAAATCAGTAAAGCAGTTGCCGGAAAATCAACGGTTGACATTGAGGTTTTAGATGAAGTGGAGCAATTGCTCATCACCTCCGATGTGGGTCTGGAAACGACCATCAAAATCATAGATAGAATCGAAGCACGCGTAGCGCGAGACAAATATGTTTCGACCGCCGACTTGGATGAAATCATGCGCGACGAAATCGTTCAGCTCCTCGAAGAAAACAACACGCAAGACATTGAAGACTACACAATTCCTCAAGGAAAAAAGCCGTATGTGCTTTTGGTGGTTGGCGTCAATGGCGTTGGAAAAACTACGACCATCGGAAAATTAGCCTATCAATATCAACAGAAAGGATACAAAACTGTCATCGGAGCAGGCGATACTTTTAGAGCTGCAGCGGTCGATCAATTGAAGATTTGGTCGGAGCGAGTTGGCTGTCATTTCTTTAGCAAAGGGATGTACACTGACCCGGCGGCTGTGGCTTACGAAACTGTAAATTACGCTATCGAAAACGATTGTGATGTTGCGATTATCGACACCGCAGGGCGTTTGCACACGAAGATTAACTTGATGAACGAGTTGACTAAAATCAAGCGTTCGGCAGGTAAAAGATTGGAAGGTGCGCCGCATGATGTGATGTTGGTTTTAGACGCCACTACCGGTCAAAATGCTATCGAACAAGCGACCCGATTCACCGAAGCGACAGACGTTTCTTCTCTTGCCTTGACGAAATTGGACGGCACTGCCAAAGGAGGCGTCGCCATCGGAATTTCAGATCAATTTAAGGTGCCTATCAAATACATTGGAGTGGGAGAGGGCATCGAGCAATTGCAGGTTTTTAATAAACGTGCATTTGTGGAGTCGATGTTTAAGAAATAACCTCCACCGTCCCCTGAGCTTGTCGAAGGGGACAGTCGAATAGCAGTTGCTTTTGTTTGCGCCCTTCGACTCCGCTCAGGGTGCGGGTGCTGCTAAAAAATCAAAAAAAATATGTCAGAATCATCAACCATTAATATCCAACAATCAGTCGCCATATTGATTGATGGCAATAATATCGAACTCAGTTTGCAAAGCCTTGTTGGGCGTTCAGACGCGCTGATAAATTTCGATAGTTTAATACCTAAATTGCTGCAAAAGAGGGGATTAAGTCGCCTCATTTATTTCCGTGAAGGGAAAAGTATTTCCAATAAATTAGCCGAAAGGCTGCTCACACAGTATCATGGATCAGTGGTGCCTTGTCATAAATCAGCCGATATTCCGCTGACGATCACGGCGACTCAGATTGCGCCCAAAGTGCATACGATTATCATCCTTTCGGGCGATGCGGATTATGTAGAGTTGGTATCTCACCTCAAGCGAGAAGGGGTGCGCGTAGAGATAGCGGCGATAGAGCAAACGACCTCTCGTCATCTGATTGAGGTATGCGATCATTTTACTGCGATAACTCAGGAAGATTGCTTTTTAGCCAACCCGAGAGGCAACATCAGAAGGACTTCTTCCTCCAGCCTCCCGAAGCCAGTTCGGGACAAGTCTTCGGCAAATAATGCTGCCTCTAAATCCACACCGAAACCACCTTCAAAATCGACAACTGAAAAGAAAAAGCCAGTTGCTAAAAAAGAACCTGCTCCAAAGAAACGAACCGCCCCAAAACGAGAAGCTCCTAAAAAGGCTGCGGCACCAAAAAAAGACCCTGCCGCTAAAAAGATCAACGCAAGTGAGGAAGCTCAAAAGTTGAGAAATCAGCGAACGCAAAAGTCACAGAATACTACTTCATCCAATACCAATTCAAAAGCAAATACAACTAATAGAAAACCTGCTCCTCAAAAACCAGCTGCAAAAAATCAACCTAATAAAAAAACAACCTCACAAAAACCACTAGCGAAAAAACAAACTACTCGCCAACCGGCTAAAAGAAATACTTCGCCGCGACGCCCCCGTAATAATTGATGGGCAATCCTGGGTAGAAGAACCGAGCTTCATTTTGCCCGAAAGGGCGCGCATTTGGTAAGATCATGGAGGCATATTTTTCATTCAGTAGATTTTGGATGCCTCCGAAGAAATTCAAATCCACTCTCGTGGAAATGCGTTTTTGCCATCCAAATTTTAAGTTAACTAACTGATAATCAGTGGTATAGTCAAAGTTTCGGTCATTGAGCGGCATAGCTGCTACGTGTTGAAAATTGACATTGCCATACCAACCTGATGTCTTTTTGTAGTCAAACCCAGCATTGAAATGATGGGGCGGTTGACCTGGGATTGCGTTGCCAGCAAAATTGACATCAACGTTCAGAAAGTCGATAAATTCATAGTCTGCGAAGTTGTAAGAAGCAAAAGCCCGCCACTCATGCGAAAGCTTTCTGACATGCCAATCTGCATAGACCTCAACGCCTCGATGGAGCGTTTTTCCAGCGTTTCGGGCAATTATATTTCCAAAATTATCAAATGGCTCAATTACGATTAAGTCATTGATGTTCATCTGATAAGCCGTGATTTCGTAAGTCAATTTTTTCCATTTGCCTCGGCTGCCGATTTCAAAATTCCATCCTTTTTCGGGTTGAATGTTTGGGTTGATGACACCCGACGGCGTCAAAGTTTCGGAAACAGAAGGTGGAGAAAATCCATGGCTTACTGTCGCGAAAAGAGAGTAATTATATCCAAAATTATAAGTCAAGCCCAACCTCGGCGAAACCACCCAATCAAAAGTATAATCGCCTGATTTGTCCTCGCCATTAGCTTTGAAAAGGTCAGTGTAATCGTAATTGGTATTATTGAAATTCACGCCTGCCAGCACGTCGATTCGCTCGCCAATTTTGAAATAGCTTTGCGCAAAAAGATTATAATTCAAGCGCTGCTCTTTGTTGTCACTCAGATCCATTTCGGTATCGACATCGAGGGTTTTCCAGTCGTAATTTTCATTAAATATTTCGACACCAACCGATGCCTTTGGAAAGGTGCGATTGATAGGCGGCATGTTCAAATTAAAAACAGAACGCACTCCAAAAGAAGTGCTCGCCTCATCCAAAATATTGAAAGGGCGCAATTCATAATTATTTCTTACCACTGCAAAAAGACTCGTGACATTATCCACCCATAAATTGTCTTTCGACAAAAACTGCGCTTTTTGCGAAAGCCCGAAAATGGACTTTTGATAGTCCTCATTGCCCATGGCGTTGCCCCAAGTGAAAGCGGCATTTCTTGGATTTTCAGTAAAGTCAGTGATGCCTAAACTGCTGGGAATGAATGCTTTAGCGTCCGTGAGGTTGGCTAAAATCGTAGTTTCATATTTCCCGGAAGGGCGATAAATTCCTAAAAAGGTGATGCCTTGCCGTCCGTATTGGTTATTGTCTCGATACCCATCTGAGGCAGTGTAATTGAAATTGACATTTCCCTCAAATCGGTTGCCAGTAAATTTCAAATCTGTTGCATTTCGCACCAAACCGAAAGAGCCAACTGTCAATTTGGTTTGTATATTTTCTTTAAAATCTGTGGGTGCCGTTTTCAGATGAATCATGCCGCCCAACCCTGCGCCATAGATACTTGCAGTCGGTCCTTTCCATACTTTCACCTCATTGATTAGACTCAAATCTATATCCTCAATCGTCGTTTCGCCATCGCCTGAGGTGAGTGGGATTTCATTTAAATAAGCTCTGATTTTGTTGGTTGAAAAAGGGGAGCGGTTGCCAATTCCGCGCATGGTGATTCGATTGGTGTTGAGTGCGCCGGATTGCATAAAGACACCCGGCACTCGATTGAGCGAAGGGGTGATAATTGCGTCATTGTCTCGTTGCAAATTCGCATTGGAGATTTTCATGAATGGGGCGGGCATGGTGATTTCGATAGGGGAGTCTCTTACGAGGACGCCACATCCTCCTGATAAATTTGCAATTGCTAAATTGATCTGATAAAAATCATTTCCCGAAAGGGGGATTGTTTTTGGAAAATAGCCTGTATAAGAGATTTTTAAACTGTCGTCTTGAGGTTGGATCTCTAATGAAAACTTTCCAAATCGATCTGTTGCCACCCCTCTTTGAGTGCTTTGAATCAGGACAGTCGCACCAATCAATGGTTCTTTTGTTTGGGCGTCTTTGATGACTCCTTTGATGGTGCGTTGACCAAAGGAGAGGTTAGCTAAGACCAGCAAAAAAAATATTGATAAGAATCTCATAGCTTCAAGTTAGAAAATTTTTGGTTGTCATGCAGGAAACAGAAGCGGAGTCCGAGCGGAGTCGAGGACGAAATTGCAACATCAGATTGTTATGATTTCGTCCTCCGCTCCGCTCGGACTCCGGTTCGTAGCCCCGTTCTTCGAGCGGAGTCGAGAAGAAAAATAGAAAGCTCTGATTCTTCATAAATATTGTTGGCGGGACGCCAACTGATGCTGCACACGAGCCTAGAGGCTCGCGCGAGCTGAGAGCATTTCAATTAAATCCCCGCAAAAATATCTTCAGTCAATCCAACATCAGATAAATTCATGCCGCCAGCCACATCTGTAATCAATAAATCAACCGCTTTTAAATTATGCTTTCGCGAAATGAGTGCTCCGGTACTTATCGGTTCCCACTGTTCCCAACTTGCTTCCATGCCGCCGATGGGGATGATTGAAACCCACATCTGATAGGCAGTCGGTCGATTGTTTTCGTCCAAAATCCAAACATAAGCGTCGCCCGGAGTGACGCCTCCTGAGGTGTATTCCACTTTGAGTCCTTTGCGCCCGTCCTCTAAAGTGACGATGCTGCGCTCGGTGCCGGGGTCGTTTGCTTTGATGACGGCGTTGAGCCACCAACTGTCGTTGCAAAAGTTTGCCCATGCGGATTCGATGAGGTCGCTTGGGTTGGCTACTGCTTGACCTGCGGAAGTGGCTTTTCCGTTTTTCGTTTTAGTGTTTAGCAATACCACATCGTCGCCCATGGTGACTTGCACCACGTTAGCTTCTTTGTTCCAGATATATTGATTTCTGCCTGCGAAATCCCACTTGACATAGCGCGTGGAGTCCCATGCGGGTTTGTTGACAGACCTCATCATGGCTTCGGCTAAGGCGTCTGCTTCTGCGGTGGGTTGCCCTGCTGGTTCATTTTCCGAAAGGAAAAAAATAGAAGCGGCTCCGATTAGGAGAAGGACACCTATTAGGATTCCTAATATTTTTAAAATCTTCATTGTTAGTATTTTAGATTGTTTCGTGACTTTGCCACTGATTGTTTCGCTTCGCTGATTGTTTTGCTGCTTTGCAGCGATTGTTTCGCTTTGCTGATTGTTTTGTGACTTCGCCACTGATTGTTTCGCTTCGCTGATTGTTGTGCTGCTTTGCAGCTATTGTTTCACTTTGTTGATTGCTATTTTGCTTTCGCGAAATAGACTTGCTAATCCATTTGACGAAAGTCAAAAAACAATCAAACAATCAGCCACGAAGTGGCGAAACAATCAGCGAAGCGAAACAATCAGCCGTGATAACGGCGAAACAATCAGCGAAGCGAAACAATCAGCCGTGATAACGGCGTAACAATCAGCGAAGCGAAACAATCAAACAATCAGCTGCAAAGCAGCGAAACAATTACTTATTCCTTCCAATACAATCCAAATCCTCAAACGCGACTTTTAGTCTTTCGACAAATGTTTTCTCGCCTTCGCGCAACCAAACACGAGGATCGTATTTCTTCTTGTTCGGTTTGTCAGCGCCATCTGGGTTGCCGATTTGGGTTTTGAGATATTCGGCGTTTTTGCCCATGTAATCTCTAACGCCTCTGGCATAAGCCCACTGCATGTCGGTGTCGATATTCATCTTGACGGCGCCGTAGCTGATGGCTTCTCTGATTTCATCACGCGTGCTTCCTGAGCCACCGTGGAATACGAAGTTGATTGGATTTTCCTCCTTGATTTTGAATTTTTCGCGAACGAATTCTTGCGAGTTTTTCAAAATGACAGGGGAGAGTTTGACGTTGCCGGGTTTGTAAACGCCGTGAACGTTGCCGAAAGCAGCTGCGACGGTGAATCGGTTGCTGATGGCGTTCAATTTTTCGTAAGCATAGCTGACTTCTGAAGGTTGTGTGTAAAGCTTGGAGCTGTCGATGTCGGTGTTGTCCACGCCATCTTCTTCGCCGCCGGTGACGCCGAGTTCGATTTCGAGGGTCATGCCGATTCGAGACATGCGTTCGTGATATTCGACGCAAGTCGAAATGTTTTCTTCAATGGGTTCTTCTGATAAATCCAACATGTGAGAACTGTAAAGAGGATAGCCTCTTTCTTCATAAAACTTTTCGCCGGCAGCCAATAAGCCATCCACCCAAGGCAAAATCTTACGGGCGCAGTGGTCGGTGTGCAGTATGACGGTTACGCCATAGGCTTTCGCCATTGTGTGGACATGAATTGCGCCTGATAATCCGCCTAAGATGGAGGTTTGTTGGTTGTCGTTGGGTAAGCCTTTGCCGCCAAAAAAGGTAGCGCCGCCATTTGAGAATTGGACGATGACGGGAGAGTTGACTGCTGCTGCGGTTTCCATTACGGCGTTGGCAGAATTAGTCCCGACGACGTTGACTGCGGGGATTGCGAAGTTTTTTTCATTGGCATAGTTGAAGAGTTCTGTGACTTCGTCTCCATGCAATACGCCAGTTCTGAATTTAGTGGATTTTAATACGTTCGCCATTATTTTTTAAATTTTTAAGTTGGCTCAGGTTTTTGCCTGAGTGAGCAATTTGAATGTTTTAAAGTAGTTAGGACTCGGGCCAGAAGCCTGAGGCACGTTAGTATTTCCCGAAAGGGGGAAAATTTTTCGCAAAGGTAAAGGATGTAGGCATATTTGTTGGCATACTGACAGTAAGATTTAGAAAACGGAAAATTGAGCAATGAACTTCTCAAAATAAGCGTTTTACGTATTAAACATTTCAATAAAATGATCGTACCCAATTGCCGGTAGTAGAAAAAGTTATTTTATTGTCATTTGTTAAAGTTTCTGATGAGGACATTCCAGAGTTTATTTAGCGTTTTCATCTGCGAATCATAACAAAAACTAATACCTTGCGCCGATTTTTCGGAACACACCTAAATTTTAGATTTTACATTTATCAAGAGAGTGTCTAACCATCCCATGTATTAAATATCATGCGTTTGAAAAATTTACCACTGTTTGTCTCATTTGCGTTTTTGTTTTTTGCCCAAATCAGTTTTGCTGATCACGGTTTTAACGCCAAATTTTCAGAGAATAATTCCACTGAGCCAACCACCGATACCATTCCGTTTAACGACCGGTACGATGATTTTCTTAATAATTCTAACACGAATCTCATCGACTTAGATGATCCCGCTGTTATCAAAAAGGAAGTTACCTACGATCCGGAGACTAATCAATATATCCTTACGGAAAAAATGGGAGACGAGGACTACCGCCCGCCGACCTACATGACTTTTGATGAGTACATGCAGTGGAGCGAGGAGCAGTCCAAAAACGAATATTTTGACCGCCTTTCGGGAGCAAGCGAAAACACGAGTGCCTCCGGCATCGTTGACCCGCTCTCAAAATTTGACCTTTCGGCAAATCTCGCAGACCGCCTTTTCGGAGGTACTAAAGTTGATATTCGCCCGCAAGGGTCGATTGATTTGACTTTTGGTTGGGATTATAGCCGTAGAGAAGATCCGGGTTTGACGATTCGTCAGCAGACCAATAGTATTTTCGATTTTGATATGGACATCAATATGAGTGTTCAAGGAAAAATTGGAGAAAAGCTAAATCTGAATTTCAACTATAATTCAGCACCTACATTTGATTTTGATAATCAGATGAAGATTCAATATGATCCAACTCAGTTTTCGGAAGATGACATCATCCAAAACATTGAGGCAGGAGATGTTTCTCTTCCCTTACGGGGAACGTTGATTCAGGGCGCGCAAAGTTTATTCGGTATCAGATTGGACACCAAGTGGGGACCGTTGAAACTCTCCACCATCGTGGCGCAACAAAAATCAGATAGAGAGTCATTGACTGTGCAAGGAGGAGCGCAGTTTCAGGAATATGAAGTCTATGCGGATGAGTATGAGGAGAATCGCCACTACTTCCTTTCGCACTACAATAGATCCGTTTTTGAGGAATCAATGAAAGATTTGCCAGTCATCAAAAACGTTTTCAAATTAGAAAGAATTCAGGTTTTCGTTACCGATGATAGGAATACGCAGCCGGATAGAGTAGTGGACATCGTTGCCTTTGCCGACTTGGGAGAAGCAGATCGAATTTCAAATACAGATATTCGCCGCGCCCCTATGCCACCGATAGATTTTGATAATCGTGCCTTGCCTGACAACGAATCAAATGACCTTTTTGAAAGAGTGATTGATGACTCAAGGACTCGTGAGATTCAAAATGCAGTTTTTAACCTTCAAGCGCCGCCTTTCAATTTACAACAAAGTCGCGATTTTGAAAAGGTGAGTGCCGTCATTCTTCAAAATGGAAGAGACTATACCGTTCATCCTGAATTAGGATTTCTTTCTTTGAACTATCCAGTTCAGCCTGACCACGTTGTTGCGATTTCTTATCAGTACTCTTACAATGGAGAAATCTTCCAAGTAGGAGAGTTTTCAAATAAAGTACCTCCTGTGCAATTTGGGAATGACCGAGGAAATCCAGACCCAACCGGACGAGATACTGTCCAGCAAGCCCAAACTGTGGTTTTCACCAAAATGCTCAAATCAGCAACCCAACGTGTGGATTTGCCGATGTGGGATTTGATGATGAAAAACGTCTATAACATTGGCGCTTATAATGTGAATGCAGATGATTTTCAATTCGGTATTTTCTATGAAGAACCGGGGATTGGAGAGAAGCAGTTTTTACCAAAAGAGACCAATCTTTTTGATGTACCATTGGTGAGTTTATTCAATTTGGATCGACTCAATTCGCAGAATGACCCTTGCCCAGATGGAGAGTTTGACTTTATTCCGGGCGTCACGATTCAACCACGAAATGGTCGGGTGATGTTTCCTGTTTTGGAGCCATTTGGCGATGCTTTGGTCAATACCTTTAAAGACAATATCGATCCTGACGTACAAAGCCGAACCGGTTTGATTGAGCAACGCTATGCTTATCCGATGTTGTACGATTCAACAGTGACAAGAGCAAGAGAATACCCTGATAAGAACCGATTCGTCATGCGTGGTTTGTATAAATCAGAGGTTTCGAATGAGATCCAATTGAACTCGATCAATATCCCGAAAGGGTCATTAAGAGTCACAGCGGGTGGACGAGTTTTGGAAGAAGGGCGCGATTACGAAGTTGATTATAACCTCGGTAGAGTTCGTGTTTTGAATGACGCCTACATCTCTACTGGTGTACCCATTAATGTTTCTTTTGAGGATCGCTCGCTCTTTGGATTCCAGCAAAAAAACCTGATCGGTATGCGTGCCGATTATGAAGTGAATAAGAACTTTCAAGTGGGTGGTACTTACATGCAGCTTTTTGAAAGACCTTTTACTCAAAAGGTAAATATCGGAGATGACCCTATCAACAACCGCGTCTATGGTTTGGATTTCGCATGGGGTAAAGAGGCTCCATTCTTCACGAAGTTAGTTGATGCCCTTCCGGGAATATCGACCAAAGCAGAATCTGATATCAATATTACGGCGGAAGCCGCTGCGCTCCAACCCGGTCACTCTCGCGCCATCAACGAAGTTGCTGATGATAGCAATGGAGGTGTGGTTTTGATTGATGATTTTGAGGGTGCTTTCCCTGAGTTCACACTTTCGGCGGCAGCCCTACAGGAGTGGACCTTATCTGCGGTGCCTCAAAATGATTTTGAAAATAATAATCCACTTTTCCCAGAATCTGCTCAACCTGGGTTAGTCTCAGGTGCGAATCGAGCCTTGTTGAATTGGTACTTGGTAGATGAGCGCGCCAGAAGAGGTTCTACCTCTGATCCATATACGAGTCAAGTTGATTTTAGAGAAATCTATAGAGAAGGGCAACGTCAGTCTTTCAATAATATCACTCGACCGTTGGTGATTAGTTATTATCCAAACGAAAGAGGTCCTTACAATTTTGATGTGCCTGGCGGGCATTCAGGTTTTACGGCAGGGATTAATACAGACGGTACTTTACGTGACCCCGGAAGTCGGTGGGCTGGTATCACCAGAAATATAGAAAATAATGACTTTGAGGCCACTAACGTGGAATTTATAGAATTCTGGATGTTGAGTCCTTATCTTGATCCAACAACTCCCGGAGAGCCGTCTCCGCTTGCAGATTTGCAGCAAGGGAAGTTGTTAATCAATATTGGAAATATCTCAGAGGACGTATTGCGTGATTCTCGTCTTTCTTACGAAAATGGATTGCCAGGAACACAAGCAGGAAATAGCAACAAACCAACAGATTTCACGCGTTGGGCAAGGGTGCCTTCCAGCAAACCTATCGTTCAGGCATTTGATAATGATGAGCAAAGCCGTTTGGCTCAGGACATTGGTTTAGATGGATTGGATGATACAGCGGAGAAAGAATTTTATTCAGATTACCTGAATCAAATTCAACCCGGTTTGCTACCGGCTATCTATACGCAAATCGAAGATGACCCTTCTAATGACAATTTCGAATTCTTTACAAATTTCCCTGACAACACGCCTGTTAGAGAAAAGTACAAGAAATTCAATAATACCGAAGGAAACTCTCCAGTGAATCAAGGCAATACCAATCCTCAGTCTTCTCGCTTGCGTCCTGATTCAGAAGACTTGAATGATGATAGAACCCTCAATGAGTCAGAGGCATATTTTCAATATGAAATTCCAATCGAACACGATGGTGGCAATGGAATCAAATGGAACAAATACATCAGAGACTCCGTGCGGGTATCGCAAAATGGATCGGATGAATTCCGTATTTGGTACAATTTCCAAATTCCAATTTCAGACTTTACTACTGCAGTAGGAGGTATTCAGGATTTCAGGTCGATTCGATTTATTCGAATGTATTTTACTGAGTTTGAAGCGCCTACTACCTTTAGCATGGTAGATATGAAATTGACGAGAAGTCAATGGCGAAAATATAAGCGTTCGCTCAAACAGGATGGATGGAATGTTCCACAACCATTCCCTGAGACGAATTTTAATATTACAGATGTTGGGATTGAAGAGAATAGTACGCGGGTGCCCTTTAGATATGTTTTGCCGGCAGGCATTCAAAGAGAACAATCCATTGGTGGATTCCAACCCGGGCTGCTTCAAGATGAGAACTCCATTTCGATTCGCTCTTTGGGGCTGAAAGATGGAGATGCGCGAGGTATTTATAAACTGAATCGCCTCGACTTACGTCTATATGAACGCATGAAAATGTTTGTCCATGCAGAAGACCCCACACCTGGGACGCTCAATGAAGATGGAGATGTTTCGATTTTCATTCGATTGGGAAGTGATTTTGAGGACAACTATTATGAATATGAAATTCCAATCACCTACTCCCGTGAGATAGTTACCACAGACGAACGAGAATATTCAGATAACGTCTGGCGAGCCGAAAATGAATTTGACTTCCCGTTAGAGCTTTTCAAGTCATTGAAAATAGAAAGAAACGAAGGGCAGTTGCCACTTAACGTGGAATATGCGGTACAAGGATTTGACCCTGATGAAGGTAAAGAAAATAACACGCTTCGAATCAAAGGGAATCCGGATCTCGGTCGGGTAAAAGGAGTGATGATTGGACTACGAAATGAGCGTGATGATGGAGTTGCTCATGACTGCGAAGTTTGGGTCAACGAGTTGCGCTTGAATGGTTTGGATGAGAGAGGAGGAGTTGCTGCTATTGCTCGGATGGATATCAATTTGGCTGACTTTGGGCAGCTGACCGTTGCCGGAAATTATAGTGGAATCGGCTATGGAGGTATCGACCAAAAACTACAACAAAGAAATCAAGAAGAAACAGCACAATATGACTTGGCTGCAACTTTTGAATTGGGACAATTTTTCGGAAAAGAAACTGGAATTAGACTTCCTGCTTTGCTTCAATATTCGAATATGATATCCACACCTCGATTCGATCCCAACACGGGTGACTTGGAGGTGAAAGAATTGAAAGAGCGCTCTAGTGATGTGCCTTCTCTTTTAGATTCTATCGTTACGAAGTCGGAGATTAAGAGTATTAACTTTACGAATGTTGGGAAAAACAGAACCAATACCGATCGTAAACCAATGCCGTGGGATATATCCAATTTCGCCGCATCTTACTCCTACACTGAGAAAAATGAATCTGATCCACGTACAGAATTAGCGGAAACAAAAGACCACATTGGTTCTTTGGATTATAATTGGAACATGAAAGCGCTCAATATCAGACCGCTTAAAAAACTAATCAAGAAGGACAAGTATTTGAAATTTTTGACAGAGTTCAATTTCAATCCTTTGCCGCAGACCTTTACGTTTAGTTCGTCTTTCGACAAAGATTTTCACAGAACGAAACGACGTTTCGCAGGAGCGAATCCAAGATTTAATACTTTTCATGAGCAAAAATTCTTGTGGGATAGAGATTATAACTTGAATTGGGATTTCTCAAAAGCGCTTAAGTTCAATTTCAATGCAAACAATAGAGCCATCATTGATGAATTAAAAGCCTTTGATGAAGATGGCGTGGCGAGAAGTCAAAAAGAATTGAATGAACATGTTTGGCAAAATATTCAAGACTTAGGTCGTACGCGTGATTACAAACATAATGCTTCTTTGAGCTATCAGATTCCATTCAAAAACTTTCCGTTTTTGGAGTTTATCAATGCAAGAGCACAATATAACGCTACCTATCAATGGACAGGTGCTTCGCTCAATGCATTGGAGTTAGGAAACGTAATTCGGAACACGCAAAAACGAGATTTGAGTGCGGATTTGAACTTTACAAAACTGTACAATAAATCAAGCTACCTGAAAAAAATCGGTCGTACTAAAAAGCGACGTAACCCGAACACTCGAAGAAGACCGGGAGCCAAAGAGGATAAAGCCGGAAAAGATAAGAAAGAAGAGGTCGCTAAAAAGGACAAGAAGAAGAAAAAGAAATCAGGACCAAGTCTTGCTGAAAAAGTATTGATACGTCCTTTATTATTGATTAGAAATGCGCGATTGAGATATAGCGAGGAGTACGGAACGACAGTGCCTGGTTTCATGCCTCAGTCCACCTTGTTTGGTTTAGAAGAAGGCTTCGGCGCTCCTGAATGGCCATTTATAGTGGGTTGGCAACCGGGCGATGATTGGTTTGATCGTGCTGCTGACAAAGCCAATAATTATAGCGATCCTTGGATTACAACTGACTTTTTCCTCAATCAAAAAGTACGTCAGAACTATACCCAAACTATTGATGGGAAGTTGACCCTTGAGCCATTTAGCGAGTTCAATATCAATATTGATTTGCGTAAGCGATTTGAGGAAAATCATACGGAGTATTTCAAAGATTTTGAAAATGATGGTGTCAATTTTATAGATAGAAAATTGCCGCAGGATAGAGGATCGATGGAAATTACCTACTTCAGTGCCAATACCCTTTTTGGTCAGGATGATCTTGGTTTGGATTTATTTAAACAGTTTGAAGACAACAGATCTGTGATTTCACAAAGGGTAGGGGATTCTAATACCCAACATGCCGATATCGAAAACCAACAAGGCTACACTGCCGGCTATGGACGAGTACACCAAGACATCATCATTCCGGCATTTATATCTGCCTACTCTGGCAAAAACGCCAATACGGTTGGATTGGATATTTTCAAATCCATTCCATTGCCTAACTGGAATTTGACTTACAACGGCTTGGCGAAATTGAGTATTTTTGAAAACATCCTTTCAAGAGTAAGTATCAAGCATGCCTACAAATCAACCTTGCGAGTCAATAGTTTTGAAACAGACTTGAATTACGATCCGAAAGGACCAGAAAGCTTCTCCAATATCAACAGAGAAACAGACAACTACTTCTCTCGATTTGAGATTCCGGACATCGTGATTAGCGAAGGCTTCTCGCCATTGATTGGGATCGATATCGAAACCAAGAACAAAATGTCTTTCAACTTCTCATACGATACCAGAAGGGATTTGAATATGAATCTTTTTACTTATCAGTTGGCTGAAACCAAAAATAAGAACTACAAAGCCGGCTTCCGCTACACGCTGCAAGACATTCAATTCGAGTGGCTCCGCTCCAAGAAAAAACGAGGACGTGGGAAGAAAGCTGGTGAAGGTGGTCCAGATGACAAGGATAACTTAGGGAATCAGTACTTAGGTAGAAATTCAGGTAAGACCTATGGAAGTAGTAATCCACAAGACTTGAATTTCCAATTTGACTTCTCTCTGGCTGATGACATTACCGTCAATCACATTTTAGATCAAAACATTCATGATCCTATCAGAGGTCAGTATTCTCTACGGATCAATCCTTCCGTGGATTATCAAATGAATGAGCGATTGAACTTGAGACTGTTCGTCAACTATACGCGCAACAAGCCAAAGACTTCTCAAACGCCTCCGACTACCAATGTGGATGGTGGATTGCAAGTGAGCTTTAGTTTGAATTGATGAAGCCATAGTTGCCAAGTTGCCTTAGTTGCCATTGTTACAAAAAAAAACAGGGTTACGAATTTTAAATTCGTAACCCTGTTTTTTTTTGTTCCCGTCTCCCGTCTCCCGTCTTCCGTCTCCCGTCTTCCGTCTCCCGTCCAGCGAAGCGACCGTCCTCCGTCTCTCGGATTTACCGTAAGGTAAAAAGATTTTCAATGCCTGGAGTTCGTGCCACATTAAACCCTTCTGCGTAATCAAACCCTGCGTGCCTGCCAAACACAGCTCCTTTTGCTTTTATAAAATCCATGAAGTCCTTACCGGAAATGGGCGTTTGCGCTTCCGCTGCATACTCCTTGTCTGATGGCAAATAGAACTGAGATTTGAATGCTAAAATGCACTCAAACTTCTTTTCCAAAAAACTTGATATGTCCACCACGAAGTCGGGTTCCAAATTGTAATCTTGGATGTAATGATAGACCGCTTTGGGGCGCCAAGGTGTTTGGGGATTTCCCGAAAGGGGCTGTCCCGAATTTGCTTTGGGAGTGGTTTCAATCTTTTTCAATCCTGAAAAATAGCAGGCATCACTCACCAATTTCGCACCACGACCATGATCAGGATGTCTATCTTTTAAGGCATTTGCCAAAACAATCTCCGGCTGATATTTTCTGATGATCTGAATGATTTTGCGGATATTCTCATTCGAATGCTCGAAGGTTCCATCTCCCAAATTGAGATTTTCGCGCACCTTAGCGCCCATCAAACGAGCGGAATCTGCAGCTTCCTGATCTCGGATGTCTGCGGTGCCTCGTGAGCCGAGTTCGCCTCTTGTCAGGTCAATCAATCCCACGGTCTTTCCCTGCGCGATGTGGGACAGCAAAGTGCCGCTACAGCTTAATTCTACATCATCAGGGTGTGCGCCAAAGGCGAGTATGTCTAATTTCATTTAATTGATTGTTTTGTGGCTTTGCCACTGATTGTTATGCTGCTTTGCAGCTTATTGTTTGATTGTTTCGCTTCGCTGATTGTTACGCCGTTATCACGGCTGATTGTTTCGCTTCGCTGATTGTTGTGCTGCTTTGCAGCTATTGTTTCGCTTCGCTGATTGTTACGCCGTTATCACGGCTGATTGTTTCGCTTTGCTGATTGTTGTGCTGCTTTGCAGCTATTGTTTCGCTTCGCTGATTGTTACGCCGTTATCACGGCTGATGGTTTCGCTTTGCTGATTGTTACGCCACTTCGTGGCTGATTGTTTGCTTCGCTGATTGTTTTTTGCCTTTCG
>CALCJP010000143.1 GCA_937967625.1 uncultured Saprospiraceae bacterium | reverse complement strand
ATCTTTGGGATATTTCTTTTCGCCAGCAGGTTAGAGATAATGAAGCAAATGTTTTTACACCGGATGGAACTAAATTTATCAACTACTACTATCCTTTTGGTTTCTGGGTAATTGATTTTGATCGATGTTCTGGTACCCTTTCAAACCCTCAAAGGATTAATTTACAGAACCCTAATGTCAATCCAAGCGGTTTTAGACCACAACATCCAGGTGGAGGTGCTGCGATTTCTCCTAATAGCCGTTTTTTATACATCAATAATTTCAATCAAATCCTTCAATATGACTTAACTGCCTCGAATATTAGCGCTTCTGGAAAATTAATAGCCGAATACGACGGCTTCCAATCCCCCTGGGGTACTCAATTCTACCTGATGCAACTCATGCCTGACGGCAAAATCTACATCAACTGCGGCAACTCAGAAAACGTCATGCATGTCATCAATCAGCCCGATTTGGAGGGAGTGGCTTGTGATGTACAGCAACACGCCGTGCAACTGCCTGTCTATAATATTCGCTCTATGCCCTATTTCCCCAACTATAGACTGATGGATTGGGCAGATAGTCCTTGTGATACCTTGGGCATTGATACGCCGGTTTCTACAAAGGAATTTGCCGAAAGGCAAATTCAAAAAGCAAAAGTATTTCCCAACCCCACCTCCGGTGAGGTCAATATTGAATTTGAAAAAGCAATAGAGGAAGATTATCAATTTGTGTTGTACAATGCCATTGGTCAGCGGGTTTTCCGCACCTCTATCTCAAAAGGTTCGCTTCAAAAGCAAATCACTTTGCCCCAGTTCGCTTCAGGCATTTATTACTATGGAATTGGTTTTGATGGTGATTTTGTGTTTCGAACTGGGAAGTTGGTGTTGGAGTAAGTTGCCTCCCGCTTGCGCCAGCCTCCGTGGCTGGTGTGCCGCATCAACTGGCTTCCAAGCCAGTCAACCACATTTGGCGAAAGCCTAAAAATCTTTGAAAGCTGATTATTAGAAAAAACAGGTTTTTGCCGAAAGGCAAAAAGGCGGAATTTGACTGATGAAAAAGATTCACTTACCAAAATCAGTCACGATGAAAAAAGCTATTCGATTCCTAACTTTATTATTGGCAGTGGTGCTAATTGTTCCTGCCAATGCGCATACTGACCGCCCTTCGGCGAAAAAAAAACAAACAATATTCAATTTAGAGGAACTGATTGTGCGGCTGCCACCAAGTCGATTGACCAACAGATCAACAACGTCCGCGCTCGTCTGCTCAATGGCGGAGATGTCTGGTGGGATGGCAATAGCAATGGTCGCTACATTGTCCCCAAAGTGCCGCCGGGGCAGCCGGAGGTCTCTTCCATATTTACCGGCAGATTTGGCTATCAAACAGTGCAGATGATGCCCCTTTTTCTTTTCCCTTTCGGGAAATGCCTAAAACTATTATCTTTGTGCTATTGAAGTTGTTTAAAAATAGATTTTAAGCTCCATTCTTAAACAACTTCATTGTTAAAGAGGCGAGAACGTTTCCACTCATGAGGAAACGTTCTCGTTTTTATTAAACCTACCAGCACATTTTATCTAAAATATTGGTTGCGGTTTATTTTCAAACATAAAACTTCGGATTATGGCACAATACAACTATTTAACAAAAGACGGCTACAATAAAATAAAAGACGAGCTAAACGAGATGAAAACGAACGGCCGCAAAAAAGCCGCAGATGACATCGCCGAGGCACGCGCTCAGGGTGACCTTTCGGAAAATGCCGAATACGACGCAGCCAAAGACGCGCAAGGAATGCTCGAAATGCGCATCAACGAATTGGAAATGATCTTAGCCAATGCGCGTCTAATTGACGAAAGTCAGGTGGACACTTCTAAGGTTTCGATTTTGACGAAAGTCACTATCAAAAACGTCGCGAACGGTCGCGAAGCAACCTACCAATTAGTCTCCGAATCAGAAGCCAATCTGAAAGAGAAAAAAATCTCAGTGACCTCTCCAATGGGGAAAGGTTTGCTCGGTTCTAAAGTAGGAGAAGTGGCAGAAGTCGTCACTCCTGCGGCGAGGATTAAGTTTGAGATTCTAAATATTACGAAGTAATCAAACTCTCAGATGGCGACTATTTTTACAAAAATTATCAAAGGCGAAATCCCCTGCTACAAAGTAGCAGAGACCGATGATTTTTTAGCTTTTTTGGACATTCGTCCGCTTGCCAAAGGGCATACCTTATGCATTCCCAAAAAGGAAGTGGATTACGTCTTTGACCTCGATGATGAGACCTATTCGGGTTTGAATCTTTTTGCCAAAAAAGTAGCCAAAGCCCTCGAAACCCACATCGAATGCAAAAGAGTAGGGGTGCTGGTAATCGGCACCGAAGTCCCTCATGCACACATCCACCTGATTCCTTTTAAGCAAGAAGTTCAGATGTCGATCTTGAGTCCGAAAGTAGAGATTACTTCCAAAGAAATGGCGGATTTAGCTGCGGAGGTGAAAGCTACTTTTGATGGAGCTTAAAATTACCAACCGAATTCACCACCACCGTTTATTTAATATTGACGTTGCTGCGCCTCGTTTTTTTTCGCGAAAAACACAGATTTCGTTCCTATTGGAATGAATTGGAGAAAGATTCGTTTTTTTCAGTGGTATAGAACTGCCTGGTTCTAATGGGATTTAATGAGTAAATCACCCCATTTTCCGAAAGGAATAAAAATTTTTGTGCGAAAAAAACACTGATTATCAATGAGTTATGAAGGGAGGTGTCAACTTTTTTCTCAAAAACCTTTGATAAAGAGTGATTCCGATGTACTTTTGCGCCCGCTTTCGCGGAATGGTCTAATTCGATCATTTGCCGAAAGGCAGAAAGAAAAAAATATTCATCTAAAAATTCTTTTAAAGTGAATACACTTAGTTATAAAACAATCTCTGCAAGAAAAGAGGACGTTCAGCGCAAATGGTGGATCGTTGATGCAGAAGGATTGGTGACAGGGCGATTAGGTTCGCAGATTGCACATATCCTTCGTGGCAAGCATAAGCCATCTTATACGCCTCATGTTGACACGGGCGATTTCGTCATCGTGATCAATGCAGACAAAATTCGTTTTACAGGGAGTAAAATGGAGACCAAAGAGTATTTGTCTTACAGTGGCTACAAAGGCGGTCAGAAAAGCCGTACGCCTGCTGAGTATATGGACAAAAAGCCTCGATTTGTGATGGAGCACGCTGTCAAAGGCATGTTACCTAAGAATAAATTGGGGAGAGCGATGTTCAAAAAGCTTTTCGTTTACGAAGGCACTGACCATCCTCATGGTGCTCAAAAACCTGAGAAAATCGAATTTGAATTTTAAAATCAATCTATTTTTCTACTTATGGAAATGATTAATGCAATAGGAAGAAGAAAAGCATCTGTCGCGAGAGTTTACCTTTCAAAAGGTGACGGACAGATTACCATCAACGGTAAGACGCTTGAAGAATACTTCCCACAACCTCACATTCAAAATAAAGTAAAGGAGCCTTTCCAAGCTGTCGAAGCTGAAAACATTTACAACTTAAACGTAAATGTTGACGGTGGCGGCTTTAAGGGACAAGCAGAAGCGGTCAGAATGGGGATTTCGCGTGCTTTGGTTCAATTGAACGAAGAGTTTCGCAAGCCATTGAAAGTGCGTAAGTACTTGACCAGAGACGCGCGAGCGGTAGAGCGTAAGAAATACGGTAAGCCGAAAGCACGTAAGAGCTTCCAGTTCTCAAAGCGTTAAGAAATCGCTACACAAATTTTTTACTTTATTTCAAAAAATTAGAAAATGTCTTTACCAACATATAAAAACTTATTGGACGCCGGCGTACATTTTGGGCACCAAAAGAGAAAATGGAATCCTCGTATGGCTCCTTACATTTTCATGGAGCGAAAAGGAATCCACGTTATTGATTTGAACAGAACGCTTGAAGGTTTGGAGCGCGCTGGCAAAGCGTTGGAGCAGATTGCAAAGTCAGGAAAGAAAATTCTTTTCGTTGCGACTAAAAAGCAGTCTCGCCAAATCGTCAAAGAAGCAGCCATGAGCGTAGGCATGCCTTACGTGACGGAGCGTTGGTTGGGAGGTATGATGACCAACTTTTCGACGATTCGCCGTTCTGTGAAGAAAAAGCAGAAAATCGAAAATATGCTTACGGATGCTAACGTAACGAGCATCACTAAAAAAGAAAGATTAACGCTCTCTCGCGAAAGAGATAAATTGGAAAAAGTGTTGGGTGGTATTGAAAACATGACGCGACTTCCTGCGGCGGTTTTCATTATTGATATCGCTCATGAGCACCTTGCAGTGGCAGAGTCTCACAAACTAAACATCAAAACTTTTGGTTTGGTGGATACGAACTCTGATCCTAACAATGTGGACTTCGCAATTCCTGGCAATGACGATGCTTCAAAATCTATCCAGATCATTGCAAGTTATATTGCAAGCTGCATTAAGGACGGATTGTCAGAGCGTAAGTCAAATAAAGAAGCAGCTGCAACTGCAGCAGAATCGAAAGCCGAGGCAAAAGCATAATTTGTCAAACAAAGAGGAACTACCACTTTAAGTACATTTTATTTCATTCTAAAATTATATAAATAATGAGTGTTGCAATCTCAGCAAAAGATGTAAAAAAATTGCGCGACATGACTGGCGCAGGTATGATGGATTGTAAAAAAGCCCTCGCTGAAGCGGAAGGCGATGTGGATAAAGCAGTAGAGCTACTTAGAAAAAAAGGTCAAAAACTTTCTGCTAAAAGAGCAGATAGAGATGCTAAGGAGGGCGTAGTAATCGCCAAGACTTCTGGCAATAGAAATAACGGTATCGTAATCAGATTGAGCTGCGAAACAGATTTCGTTGCGAAAAATCAAGATTTCGTTGATTTCGCGAATAGCGTTGCAGATATCATTTTGAAAAATTTGCCTGCTGATTTGGAAGCAGCTTTAGCACTTCCTTTCAACAGTGAATTGTCAATCGGAGATAAAATCACCGAGCAAATTGGAGTGATTGGCGAGAAGGTAGAATTGTCTTCTTACCACAAATTGGAAACAGCTGCCGGTCAAGGCCAGGTGATTCCTTACATCCACATGGGACACAGAGCAGGCGTTATTGTTGCCTTGAACCTTGAAGGTTCAAACATCATTGAGCCAGGCAAAAATGTAGCAATGCAAGTTGCCGCGATGAGACCAATTGCCGTTGATAAAGATGGCGTTGATTCCACTGTCGTGGAAAAAGAAATCGAAATCGGAAAAGAGCAAGCACGCGAACTTGGAAAACCAGAGGCAATGTTAGAAAAGATTGCTATGGGTAAATTGAACAAGTTTTATAAAGAAAGAACTTTATTGAATCAGCAATATGTAAAAGACGGTTCAATGAACGTTCAAGCATACTTGCAGTCGATTGACAAAAAACTAACGATAACGGATTTCAGACACGTTGAGTTAGGCTAAAAATATTTTTATTGAGAAGGCGAATTTTTAAAAGAATTCGCCTTTTTTTGTGCCCTGATTTCACTTTCGTGAAATGCCCATTTAACACGCATTCCCTTTTTTCGGTACAGTTTTGATGTACTCTCTTTTATAATCTAAATCTAAGCCTCTTTTATGTCAGCTATCAAATACAAAAGAATCCTCCTAAAACTCAGCGGCGAATCCCTAATGGGAAAACAGCAATATGGAATCGATCCCGACATGCTTCGGCATTATGCAGAGCAGATTAAGGAATTGGTCGATGATGGGATTGAGGTAGCGATTGTAATCGGTGGCGGCAATATTTATAGAGGTATGCAAGCAGCCAGCACAGGTTTTGACCGAGTGCAGGGAGACTACATGGGCATGTTGGCAACGGTCATCAATGGCTTGGCTTTGCAGAGTGCTTTGGAAGATGACAACATCCAAGTGAAAACTAGATTGGTTACAGCTATAGACATGAAGAAGATTGCAGAACCTTACATTCGCCGAAAGGCAATGAGACATCTCGAAAAGGGTAGGGTAGTGATTTTTTCTGCCGGAACGGGTAGCCCATACTTTACGACGGACTCCGCCGCCGCATTGCGCGCAAATGAGATGGAGGTAGATGTTATCCTAAAGGGAACTCGTGTGGATGGGGTTTATTCAGCAGATCCGCTAAAAGATCCGACTGCTACTAAGTTTGATACAATTTCCTTTGCACGTGTGATTAGTTTGCAGCTGGGTGTAATGGACATGACGGCTTTCACCATGTGTCAACAAAACAATGTCCCTATCATCGTTTTTGATATCAATGACCCAACTAACCTGCGCCGAATTGTAAGAGGCGAGCGAGTGGGAACTTTGGTAGAAGGGTAAGCAGTTGGTTACTCTTCATGTTCGGGTGCTTATCTATTTTTGGTTAGCTTAGACTATTTGAGACACGCTTCCATTGCCTTATTAATCGATTGCAATTGCCATCGTAACCATACTGACCTTAGAGCCAGGTAATTGTAAAATTGGAATCGCGCAGGCTTCCAGAGTGGCTCCAGTCGTCATCACATCGTCTATCAGCAAGATGTGTTTTCCTTCAATTTGCTCTGGCGTGGCTACCTCGAAGATGTTTTCTACGTTTTCTAATCTATCCAAAGTACCTTTTCGAGTTTGAGTCTTTGTGAAGATCGTCCGGCGTAGGCAGTCTTTAAGCATTGGAATACCCATCTGTGATGACAATCCACTTCCAAAAATCGCAGACTGATTGTAGCCACGTTTTCTTTCCTTATCTCTATGAAGCGGAACCGGAATGATTAAATCAATTTCTTGAAATGAAGGGGTGCTTGCCAAAATGCCCCCATAATATTCACCTAATTGAGAACCGATCTTCCTTTTGTTGTGATATTTAAATTGATGAATCAATTGAGCCGTTAACCCTGCTTTCCGATAATAGAAAATGGCAGCTCCATTTTCAAGTGGAATCCGATTCCAAAACCTCTCGGTAAATTCATTTTCTTTTTCTTTATGGAAATCAGTTTTAGGCAATTTGAACTGGCAGGAGAGGCACATTGGAAGGTCTTGTTGTGCTAATTTTTGCTCACAGACAGCACAGAGATTTGGATACACCAAGTTGCCCATGAATGGTAGATGGAGTTTTTTTCTCATGTATGTTTTGTTTTAACTCTACGGTAAACTTAACAAATAAAATTTATTTAGCAAAAGGGGTAATTGGAAAGTGTATAAAATGTTAGGCTTTCATTTTCGCTCCTGATTAAAATCCGGGATAAGCTTTCGCCAAATAATGGTATTTTGTCGAAAGGCAGGAAGAGCGCCTTCAAAGGGTGAGCATAAAAAAGCCGCTCACCAAATTAGGCGAGCGGCTGTATTCTTAACTTAAAAAATAAATCTAAGTGATTATTTTTTCAATAAATCTCTGATTTCAGTTAATAATGTTTGATCAGCAGTTGGATCTGGAGCTGGAGCTGCGCCCATTGCACGGACTTTTGCTTTACCCATAATGAATAAAACCCAACCTACAATCAATAAACTGAAAATGGTGTTTAACCATTTACCACATCTGATTGCATTTTCAGGAACGTAGCCTGCAGTACCTTCAACACCTTGTGTTGGCGTTAGTACATACTTCAATTCTGAAAAATCTACACCTCCAGAGAAGTGACCAACGACTGGCATGATGATGTCTTGAACGAAGCCATTTACAACTAATCCAACAGCTCCAGCCAAAATTACCGCAATTGCAAAATCAATTACGTTGCCGGTCATGATGAAATCCTTAAATTCTTTCCACATAATTAAGCTAATTTTTGTTTCGTGTTAAAAAATGTTAATTGAAATACATTTAATTATACGCGAATTTATAAAAAAGTAATGCGTATTTCATAAAAAGAGTTAAATCGCGTGAACAATTAAGATTGATTAGGCTATCGCGCTTCCGCGAAATATTATTTCCCGAAAGGGGAAAAAAGTAGTGGAACCAAAAAATAGATAGAGCGTTTTACAACCTTATGTTATCTAAAAATACACTTTAATATCATGCTGATAGATACTCACGCACATTTGTACGCAAAGCAATTTGATCAGGATCGAGATGAGATGATCGCCAGAGCAGAGGCAAATGGGATTCATAAATTCTTTCTTCCAAATATTGATAGTTTGAGCATAGAAGGAATGCTTGCTTTGGAAGATAAGTACCCGGACAAATGTTTTGCGATGATGGGGTTGCACCCTTGTTCGGTAAAAGAGGGCTATGAAAAAGAACTTTCGATTATGGAAGATTGGCTTCGGAAGCGTCCTTTTGTTGCCATTGGGGAGATTGGAATTGATTTGTATTGGGATAAGACATTTTTTGAACAACAGAAAAAAGCTTTTAACCAACAAGTTGAATGGGCAATTGATTTAGACCTTCCTATTGTAATCCACTGTCGAGAGTCAATGGATATTACTATAAAGTTAGTAGAGCGATTTGGGGGGAAGGTGAAAGGGATATTTCACTGTTTTGGCGGAAGCCTTGAGCAAGCGAAGAAAATCATGGATTTAGGTTTTTTGATGGGCATAGGGGGCGTACTTACTTTCAAAAAGGCAAACCTCGCTTCTGTGGTTAAAGAAATTCCTTTGGAATATTTGGTGCTTGAAACGGATGCTCCTTATTTGGCTCCTGTACCTTTTAGGGGTAAGCGAAATGAGAGTGGGTATGTTTTGAGCATTGCGGAACATTTGGCGAAAGCCAAAGAAATTTCTTTAGAAAAAGTGGCAGAAATTACCACCAAAAACGCTCTAAACCTTTTTGAATAGAAAATATATATAAGGATATGATAAAGTAATTGATTATCAGTGTTTTAGATAAACTTTAGACATTGTGTATATCCAAATTCAAAAAATTTTGAATTGCAATTAATATTTACAATTTTTGCGCACTATCCTTTGGTTTGTGGAAGGGAAACGCCCTGAGCAACAAAGAATACTACTACTCTTGAGAAGACTACATAGTATATGTCACGGAGAGGTGCTCGAGTGGCTGAAGAGGCACGCCTGGAAAGCGTGTATACCCTAACCGGGTATCGAGGGTTCGAATCCCTCTCTCTCCGCTGTTTAGAGATAACTACTAAGTGAATAATTTTCAAATTACTTATATAACAATTGTAAAAACCATCTTTGCCATGCGAAAATTACTGGTGCTGTTTTTTGTATCAATTTCTACGATTACAGCTTTTGCACAAGAAGCTGCTGCCGCAGCTGAAAAATCCGGCTTCCAAGTTTTGAAAGAAAAATTCATTGAAGGAGGTTGGGAATTTATGAGTCTCGTATTGATTTGTTTGATCCTTGGATTGGCATTTTGTATTGAGAGAATTATTACCCTTAACATCGCCACTGCTAACACTGATAAGTTGTTAGAGAGAATTGATGAAAATCTTAAGTCAGGAGACCTAAGTGGTGCTATGGAAGTAGCTAAATCTACTCAGGGACCTACGGCTTCTGTTCTTTATGAAGGACTTCGTAATGCCAAAAACGGACCTGCTGCTGTTGAAAAAGCCATCGTTTCTTATGGAAGTGTTCAAATGGGACTTTTGGAAAAAGGACTTGTTTGGATTGCACTTTTTATCGCGATTGCTCCCATGCTTGGATTTATGGGTACGGTAATCGGTATGATTGGCGCATTTGATGAAATCGAAAGAGTAGGGGATATTTCTCCTTCTATTGTTGCGGGGGGTATTAAAGTAGCCCTTTTGACTACAGTATTCGGTCTTATCGTTGCGATTATTCTTCAGATTCTTTACAACTACATCGTTTCTAAAATCGATGGTATCGTAAACAGAATGGAAGATGCTTCTATCTCTTTGGTGGACATTATGGCTTCAAACAACATTTTCAAATAATTAAAGCGAATAACCATGTATAATTTTCTGACTAAAAATGGTCAGGCGTTAGCGTTCGGTTTGGGAGTGCTGATGGTGTTGATTTTTCTTTTCACTGTCAATAGTGGATTGGATGAATTTACGCCTTTAGACCTTGCAAAAGACGAGGCTCGCTTTGATACAGGTATTTTCAACTTTGGGTTGGGAGTATCGATGTGGCTCACCAGAATTGCTGTGATTTTAGCACTTGGCTTCGGTCTTTTTCATGCTGCTCGAAATCCGAAAGGTGCGCTCAAGTTTATCGTTGGTATCGTCGTTTTGGCAGTCATCTTTGCGATTGGCTACAATATGGCTGACGGAACAGTTCAAGAAGGCTGGGCTAACTTTAATGTTGATGAAGGTATCAGCAAAATGGTTGGTGGAGCAATTACGACCACCGGTATTTTATTAGCAGTTGCAGTTGCGGTATTGTTCCTTGGTGAACTTCGCAACTTCTTTAAATAATTTTCATTATGGCAAAAAATAGCTCTCGAAGCAGAATGTCCAATGAAATCAATGCCAGCTCTATGGCTGATATTGCTTTCCTATTGCTCATCTTCTTCCTTGTGACGACGACAATTGATGTCGATAAAGGTATCTTAGTGAAACTTCCGCCATGGTCAAATGAACCACCGGAGGAAATGAAGCTGAATACCCGAAACGTATTCTCAGTGCTGGTCAATGCCAATAATGATTTGTTGGTAAGGAAAGAACCTGCCGAATTGTCCAACCTTCGCGAACGCGCCAAGGAGTTTATTACCAATCCTCAGAAGTTAGATAACTTGGCTGAAAAGCCAACCAAAGCGATCATCTCGCTTAAAAACGATAGGGGAACCAACTACGAAACGTATTTGGAAGTCTATAATGAACTCAAAGCTGCCTACAACGAATTGTGGGATGAAGAAGCTCAAAGGTTAGGTCATGATAGTTACTCTGATGATCTGCCCTACGACACGAGGAAAGCAATCAAAGGAAAAATTCCGATGGTACTTTCTGAAGCAGAACCAACTTCATTCGGTGACGAGTAATAAAATCTTTTAATTATGAGTAAGTTTAGAAAGAAACAAGGAAAAAGTACTCCCGCGATTTCGACCGCTTCGCTTCCGGATATCATCTTTATGCTTTTATTCTTTTTCATGGTCGTTACCGTAATGCGTGAATCAGAACTTAAAGTACAAGTAGTCGTGCCGGAAGCAACTGAGTTGACTAAGTTGGAGCAAAAATCCCTTGTGAATTATATTTACATGGGGAAACCTACCGAAAGATTCCAACCCGTTTACGGAACCTCTCCTCGTCTTCAATTAGGAGACAAAATCTCTGATGTAAATGATATTCCTTTATTTTTAGAGAAATTTAAAGGAGGCGTTATGGAAGCACTTCATGGGCGTATTACTTCCTCTATCAGAGTAGATGGAAAAGTGACCATGGGAATCGTTCAAGATGTAAAAACTGAGTTGCGTAAGCAGGGGCAATTGAGAGTCAACTACTCTGCAAGAAAACGCTCAAAGGATTTATAAATTCATGAGATGTACATATTCAACAAAGGGGCTACCGCTTGAGGTAGCCCCTTTTTTTATTGCACGAAAGTGGATTTATCTTTTTTTATGCCTCCCGAAGCGAGTTCGGGACAAGTCTTCGGCAAATGCCCTACTTCTTTAGTGACAGTTCTTCAAAATGTCGCTTTAAAATCCGCTCTAAAAACTCCTGATCTATTTCGTCAAAAGACGCCTTTAAAGACGAGTCCACATCAAATACGGCAATCAAATTTTTATCATTATCAAAAACAGGTAAGACGATTTCCGATTGCGAATTAGGGTCGCAAGCGATGTGGTCTTTGCCCTGAGCCAAAGCATGCACGTCCGCTACCAATTGTGTTTTTTCTTCCCTCGCTGCTTTGCCGCAAACTCCCCTCGAAAAATCTATATGCAAACACCCCAGCGTGCCCTGATAAGGGCCCACCACCAACGCGCCATTATGTACTAAATAAAATCCCACCCAATAGTAATAAGGCAAGTAAGTTTTTAAAATGCAGTTGATGGTCGTCATTTTTAAAATCATCAACTCTTCGTCGTCAAGATTAGCATTGATGCCTGCTTCTGCCAATTCATAAGCCTCTCTTTTTGCTTTCGCAGAAATGTTTTTTGAAGGATTGATGAAGTAAGGCATGTCAGCGGTAGCGCTCATATTCTATTTTTTTTATGGTGCTATAATGAAAATTGTTATATGGCTACTTGGTTGAATGGTTATACGGCTGAATAACCATTAGACCATGAAACCATCTGATAATCATCCCTTTTTAGTTTCGCTTTCGCGAAATGTGCTCTTATTTCGCGAAAGCGAAAATTACAAATGATAGAATAGTTACAATGCGAAATTAACGACTAATTTCGTCAGTAGTTTGAAATTAGTAAAATCATCACGCTATGCTATACATGATTATTGAGCGATTTAAAAAAGGGAAAGTCAAATCACTTTACGAGCGATACAGTTTGGAGGGACGCCAACTGCCCCCAGGAATTCGATACATCGGGAGTTGGGTTGATGAAAATGTAGAAACATGTTATCAAGTCATGGAAAGCCCTTCTGAGGACTTACTACATGAATGGATTGACAATTGGAAAGACTTATGTGATTTTAAAATTGTTCGTGTCATCACTTCCGTGGAAGCTCGAAGAAAAGTATTGGGTAGATAGTTTGGTTTACAGGAAATGCCACGAATGAAAGATGAAAAATTTTATCTACCCAGATTCGTGCATTCGTGGCAATAGAAAAAAGTGAGACATAATGCTAATCCATTGAATTAAAAAAGGTTTGGTTCGCGGTGATACGAACCAAACCTTTTGTTTGGATTTCCCGAAAGGGAAAAAAGTCAAAATTATATGGTAGTGATACCAAAAGTGTTGATGAGTTTTTTTGTAATAAATTCGAGGCTCGTGCGAACTGCGCTTATTTTTTTTGAAAAAATCAACTCCTAAAATATCACTACCAATTATATTCGAAAATTAATTTTCAGGACAGCCATCGTTTTCGAAAGTTCCTTTTTGTTCAGGGCACTTGTCGTTGGGGTCAACCACGCCATCGCCATCAGTATCAGGACAGCCATTGAGGCTTTTGAGTCCAGCGGAGTTGGGGCAGTGATCTTGCATATCAGTTACGCCATCGCCATCTCGGTCAGGGCATCCTTCCATGGCTTTGCCACCTGGACTTTGAGGGCATTTGTCATCTACATCTACGACGCCATCACCATCTGAATCAGGGCAACCATTGAGGTCTGTTGGCCCGGCAAGTTTTGGACATCTATCTCTGCGATCAACGACGCCGTCACCATCTGAGTCTGGGCAACCCTTAAATTTTTTAGGACCGGGGTCTCTTGGGCATTTATCATTTTTATCGGGCACGCCGTCACCATCTCGGTCTTTTCCACCTGAGAGAGCATATTCGATATTTAACCCGCCCATTGACCACCAATCGTTTTGATCTGGATTGCCGCTTAGGCTAATGCCATCGAGGTAGTCATTGAAGGTGGCATGAAATCCGATTTCGGCACCAAGTCTGATTTTGTCAGTTACACCAAATCGAATCCCTATACCAATCGGAATTCCAAGGGAAGACTCGTTGTCTGGAAGTGCGTCTAAGTCATCCATGAACAGGTCAATTCCTGGCCATCTGAGATCGCCAACAGGATCTGCATTGAAGAAATTCATACCTATTCCTGCAAAAACATAGGGATTGATCGAAGAGCCATCAGAAGAAAAAGGAAGTACTTCAGCCATCAAAGCCACCTCAGAAATAGTGGAAGTAAAGGTGAAGCCTCGATTGTTCAAATCTTCGTTGGAGTTATTGGCGTCATCGCCGGAGAGACTCCCATAGGAGTATTGTAGCCTTGCGGCAAATTTGTCATTAAATTGATTGCGGACATAAAGCCCAGCGCCAAAATTAGTTTCGCTTAAATAGAACAGTGGAGCATCAACAAGGTCTCCTTGATAATTCGCTGCGCCGATAGTGGCACCGACACTCCATCCTTTGGTTTGTGATAAAAGAGCCGTGCTAAAAAGTACGGAAATAAGGAGGGTTATATAAATGGTTAATCTCATGATTTTAGGAATTTAGATGATCTAAACTTTTGATTTTAGTACAAATTAGAGGTTTTTCAGCGTAAGCGAGAAATATATCTGATAATTTTATAATTAGGCAGCACTTCGGGTGCCAAAACTGTTAATTTCTACATTAAAGCTTTTAATAATCTTTTGTTTGATTGATCTTTGCTGAACCCTGCAATTCGGCGGAATTTTTGCGATTACTGTAAATAAAAACGGCAAACTAAGGACCGTAAAAGTATCAACCATGAAAAAAAATGTATTATTTCTCCTTTTCATTACCTCTATTTTTTCAACCCCTTTGCAGTCACAACATAGCGTCGCCAGAGAATGGAATGAAGTGTTGCTTGAAGCAATTCGAAACGACTTGGCACGACCTACCGTACATGCCCGGAATTTGTTTCATGTGTCAGCGGCGATGTATGACGCATGGGCGGTTTTTGATGACTCAGCAGAAACATATCTATTAGGGCAATCACTCAACGGCACTAATTGTTCTTTTGATGGGTTTCCGATGCCTGCTGATATTGAAGCCGCACGAGAAGAAGCAATGAGTTTTGCGGCTTATCGTTTGTTGCGCAATCGTTTTGCAAACTCTCCCGGACGAATTGCGTCTTATCAGCTATTTGATGCACTTCTATCAAGATTGGGTTATGATCAGAGTTCAGTTTCTCTAAATTATCAATCCAACGGATTGGCTTCTTCCTTGGGTAACTACATTGCCCAATGCTATATCAATTATGGTCTTTTTGATGGTTCAAATCAAACGAGGGATTATCAAAATCAATACTACCAACCCCTCAACCCTCCATTGGTCACACAAGATCCTGGCAATCCAAATATTATTGATCCGAATCGTTGGCAACCATTGACTCTAAATGTGTTCATCGATCAAGCTGGTAATGTGATTCCTTTTAATACGCCTCCTTTTTTAAGCCCTGAATGGGGCAATGTTCATCCATTTTCTATGACTGACAGCGATAAGACCGTTCGTCAACGTGATGGAGATACCTATCAAATTTATCATGATCCAGGAACGCCTCCATACCTTGACCCTACCAACGGTGGAGCAATGTCTGATGAATGGAAATGGGGCTTTCAATTGGTATCAGTTTGGGGAGGACACTTAGATTCAGATTTGACGGAGACCTATGACATCTCTCCTGGCAATCAAGGAAATTTTAACCCAGATGATTTTCCAAATACAATAGCAGACTATCGCTCTTTTTATAACTTGATGGAAGGAGGCGATCCTAGCCAAGGTCGCTCAATAAATCCTCACACAGGCATGCCCTATGCACCCAATATCGTCAAGAGAGGCGACTATGGAAGAGTGCTTGCGGAATTTTGGGCAGATGGACCAGATTCAGAAACACCTCCTGGACATTGGTTTACCATCTTAAATTATGTCAATGAGCAGCCCCAATTAGAAAAACGCTTCAATGGAAAAGGGCCACTATTAGATGACCTTGAGTGGGATGTGAAAACCTATTTCACTTTGGGAGGCGCTATGCACGACTGCGCCATCTCGGCATGGGGAATCAAAGGATATTACGACTACATCAGACCAGTTTCGGCAATCAGATACATGGCCGAAAAGGGACAATCTTCCGACCCGCTTTTACCAAATTATGATCCTGCTGGGTTCATTTTAATGCCAGGTTTGGTAGAGTTAGTTAACCCAGGAGATCCCCTTGCGGGAAATAATGGACAACACGTAGGAAAAGTAAAACTATACTCATGGAGAGGTCCAGATTACATTGCGAATCCCGCCTTCAGCGAGGCAGGTGTTGGTTGGATTTTGGCAGAGAACTGGTGGCCATATCAAAGACCCTCCTTCGTAACACCAAATTTTGCAGGCTACATCTCAGGTCATTCCACCTATTCAAGAGGTGCGGCAGAAGTCTTGACTATGTTGACTGGAGATGAATACTTTCCTGGAGGAATAGGTGTCTTTGAAGCACCTCAAAACAACTTCTTAGTTTTTGAACGAGGACCAAGTGAAACCATTCAACTCCAATGGGCAACCTATCGCGATGCCTCAGACCAGTGTAGTCTATCTCGTATATGGGGAGGCATCCATCCTCCAGCTGACGACATTCCCGGAAGGAAAATTGGAATCAAAATCGGCAACTCCGCTTTCGCGAAAGCGAGAGATTTGTTCTATAAAGACAATGATAACGACGGCTATCTCAACTATTTTGATTGTGATGACAATGACCCA
>CALCJP010000142.1 GCA_937967625.1 uncultured Saprospiraceae bacterium | reverse complement strand
TTACCATTCCGAACAGAGTAGTTAAGCCCCTTAGCGCCGATGGTACTGCCTCATCATGGGTGGGAGAGTAGGTCGCTGCCAGCCTCAATATAATCAAGGTCATATCCAACATAGGATGTGACCTTTTTTTTTGCGCAGAATTCAAAAACTATTATTTCTCCTTCCTGTTGTCTATAGAAAATAGATTTTGAAAAACTTTTGGAGTCAAGTTAGGGGGTGGTTTAAGGAGGCTGAGGAGAGTTCACCCACTAAACCATTCGTGGAAGAGTGGTTAGAGCGCACCAAGGAAGAGAAAGAAGATTTTAATTCATGGAAATTGGGTTCGGAATGTTTGGATTTGTGCTCATTGGTGCATTCAAACTTTCTGAGGTATCAGGAGGGAGAAAGAGAATCGGGAGACAACAGGATTACCTTTTTAAGTTCTGCGAAAGCGGCAGGCTTCGTTTTTCATTTCCCGAAAGGGGAATATACGCTTAGGGAGGCGCAAAGATTTATGGACTTTTTAAAATGGAAAGTTTCTGGTCTGAATTATGTTTCTCAACTTTCAGACTACCGACTATATGCTAAAAGGGGGAAGTCAGAGCGAATCGAACGATTTTATTTAAAACCAAGGTTAGCTTTAAACGAACAAAATAGGGTAGATCAGATGTATGGTAATATTATTATTGAGCTGACTATCAGAGATGAGGTACCGATTCATTTGAAGCTTCAATCCAATCGATATAGTGATAGGAATTATGTAGATGCCTATTCATTTGAGGAATTGATGCAAAGTATATTTACTTAAAAAAAAGGAGCGTAAAATTTACGCTCCTTTTTTAATGCATTGATATTGAGCGAGTTACAAATTAGCTCAATAGTGATTTGACGACTCCTGAAATGGTTTTTCCATCCGCTCGACCTGCCAATTGCTTATTTGCCATGCCCATGACCTTGCCCATGTCTTTCATGGTGCTTGCCCCTGTTTGAGTGATTATGTTTTGAATGAATGATTTTAATTCGTCTTCGCCCATTTGTTGTGGGAGGTATTTCTCAATGACAGCAATTTCTTCCCTTTCGGTTTGAGCTAAATCTTCGCGATTTTGCTTTTCGAATATTTCAAGAGAATCTTTTCGCTGTTTTACTAATTTTTGAAGGGTTTTGATTTCGACTGCCTCAGTAATTTCGTTGCCAGTGCCATCGGTTTTCAAAAGAAGTATAGCTGATTTTACAGCTCTGATACTTCTGAGTGCAGCCTGATCTTTTGCTTTCATGGCTGCTTTCAAATCTTCTGCTAATCTTTTTTCTAAAGACATTTTTTATTGGATTAAGTAAGTACTAATTAGTAAATGCGTGTATTATTGGTACATTTTGGAATGGTTTTACGACATCAAAATGACTAACAAGGATACAGTAAAATTTTTGAGTGTAAAAACACCTAATTTTACGATTTGGCGTAAGCCTAATTATATTTCAAATATACCAGTTATTAAAATGAAAAGGACCTTAATTCTTTTAACAGCCCTATTTATTTATAGTTCCATAAACTGCCAAAGTTTTCCTTGGTCTGATGTCTCTCAGGGAACGATTTTCATTTCCGCTAAAAGTCAGGAATTCAATTTTGATGATAGACCTCAGATCTATCGTTTGGTTAGCCTTAAGGAGCAAGAGTTGATGGCATTGCTCGAAAGAGCGCCTATGCGAAATCAGGGGGCAAAAAATCAAAAACCTACCTTATTACAGCTTCCTATGCCTGACGGTACCAACCAAGAGTTTAAGGTCTTCGAAGCGCCTGTGATGCATGAAGATTTGCAAAGAAAGTTTCCGAATATCAAAAGTTATATTGGTTACGGTATTGATGATCCTACTGCTTATGCACGATTTGGTATTTCGTCGAGTGGATTTCATGGGATGGTTCTATCTAGTAAACATCCGACTGGCTATATAGATGTGTATGAAAAAGGGGATACCAAACATTACATTTCTTATTTCAAGGATGATTTTCATAAAAAAGAAAGAGGTGCTTTTCACTGCGGAACGGCAGATGATTTTTCTGTTCCTGAATTGGATGCACAATTAGCGACCAGAGGTGGTGATTGCCTGATCAGGAAGTATCGTTTAGCGCTTGCTTGCACTGGAGAGTACGGTCAATTTCATGGAGGAACCAAGGCATTAGTACTGGAAGAATATAATCGATCGATGACTCGAATCAATGGAATTTATGAAAGAGAGTTTTCTGTGACCATGGAGTTGGTGCCAAATGTTGATACAATTATCTTTTTAAATCCCAGTACAGATCCCTACACGAACAACTTCGCGAGCCGAATGCTCAATGAAAACCAAACGACGTGTGATAATTATATCGGCGATGCAAACTATGATATTGGTCATGTTTTTTCAACTGCTGATGGCGGTATTGCAAGCCTGAGATCGGTATGCCAGTCAGGAGATAAGGCAAGAGGGGTTACTGGACTTCCAAACCCAACTGGCGATCCATTTTGGGTGGATTATGTTTGCCATGAGATAGGGCATCAGTTTGGTGCTAATCATACTCAAAATAACAACTGTGCTCGTGTAGGAAGTTCCTCAATGGAGCCTGGAAGTGGTTCTACGATTATGAGTTATGCAGGGATTTGTGTCCCTAATGTTCAAAATCAAGTGGACGATTATTTTCATGCGCGTTCGCACATTGAAATTTATGCGTTTATACAAGGAGGAGGTAATTGTGCACAAAATCCTCAATCTAACAATGCAAACCCTACAATGGTGAACACTGGTGCTGACAAAACGCTTCCAGTTTCCACTCCTTTCGTTTTGGAAGCGACAGCAGAAGATTCAGGAAGCAGCGCGCTTACTTACCTCTGGGATCAAATGGATTCAGAATTTGCATTGATGCCACCCCGTCCTACAAATTCAGAAGGGCCTGCCTTTCGCTCAATTAATCCATCTACAGAGCCACGAAGATATTTCCCCAATATTAGTGATTTGGTGAATAATGCAACGCCAACTTGGGAAGTCCTACCATCGGTTTCCAGAGAAATGAATTTCAGATTGGTCGTCCGTGATAATGAACCAGGCAATGGCTGTGTCAACGAAGATGATGTCCTCTTGACATTTGCAGATGATGCCGGTCCGTTTTTAGTGCAACAACCAAATGGAGGAGAAGAATGGGGCATAACTGAAACCAAAGCAGTGAGTTGGGATGTAGCCAACACAAACATGGCTCCCGTGAGTTGTGCCAATGTTGACATTTATTTGTCCAAAGACGGAGGACTAACCTATCCCATTCTCCTTGCGGAAAATGTCCCAAATGATGGCACTCATGACATCACAGTCCCTTCGGAAGTTACCACCACTGCTCGAATCATGGTCAAATGCACAGACAATTACTTCTTCGACATATCAAATAATAATTTTGAAATTACCCTACCGCCTGAACCAACTTTTGTTTTTTCAGTAACAAATCCTTCTGTATCGCTCTGTGGCAACAATCCCGCAATTTATAATATGCAAATCCAAACCTTAGTTGGATTTAATGAGTCTGTAAATTTTTCAGTTGATGGTTTGCCGCAAGGCGCCAATGCTTCTTTTTCGACCAATCCTATGACACCTCCAGGAGCATTGACCCTGACGATTTCGAATTTGAGTAACGTGACTTCCGGTACTTACAATTTGCAATTAAATGGAACCTCACTTTCAAAAACCATCACAACTGACTTAGTACTTCAAGTCTTCAACGGAATGCCTAATGCAGCTTCGCTCATGGCTCCCGCAGATGGGGCCGAATCTATCGATTTGGGCGCAACTTTAAATTGGGCTACCCAAACCAATGCTGGTGAATATTTGGTAGAGGTCGCTACAACGGCTGCTTTTGGTTCTACCAATATCGCCTCCCAAACCACCTCAAATAATACACTAAGCCTTTCCGGGCTTTCGCCCAATTTGGTTTACTATTGGCGCGTCACTGCGAAGAATATTTGTGGTGATGCTCCAGTTTCAGACATCTTCGCTTTCAGAACTGTCAATCCTCAATGCTTCAGCTATATAGGAACCAATATCCCGGTCACCATAGGAAACTCTCCAGGCAACTACACTTCTGAACTAATGATTCCTGATGCCGCCAACATCATTTCCACGCAAGTGGTCGTCGATTTTGAACATAGCTATGTCGGTGATTTATCAGCTTCGATTACCTCTCCAGGGGGCAAGTCCGTTGATCTCTTTAATCGAATCGGCGTACCTGCCGACAACTTCGGGTGCAGTGGAAATAATATCAGAGTTGTATTTGATGATGATGCTGGCAACACCGAAGTTGACCTCGAAAATGGCTGCGGTTCCTTCGCTGGCAATGACTACACTATCAATGGAATCTACCAACCCATCGGACAGTTAGCCGATTTCAATAACGATAATGCGCAAGGCATCTGGACTTTGAATTTCTCAGACGCAGCAGATGATGATGCAGGTGCTTTAAGAGCGTTTGAAATCGAAATTTGCAAATCAATCGTAGCGCCTCCAGTGCCGCAATTGACTGTAAATCAAACACTAACGGTCACTCAAAACCAATCTGAAAACATATCGAATACCTACCTCCAAGTGATGAGCCAAGGAAATGCACCAGCCGATTTAGTTTATCAAATTAGAACGAATACTTCCGAAGGTAATCTATTAATTAACGCAACCCCACTGGCATTAGGGGACTCATTTACACAAGCAGACATCAACGCTGGAAGTCTCTCTTATCAGCACACCGGAAGCATGAGTATGACCGACAAATTCACTTTTGATGCCTTCAATTCAGCTGAGGGTTGGTTGGTCAATCAGACTTTCAATATCAATATTAACTTCAATACCCTTTCGGTAAATGCCAGTGTCATTCAAAACATTTTATGCTTTGGAGACAACGACGGCCAAATTTCAATCAACCCATCTGGCGGTACGCCTCCATTCGAATACCGTTTGAATAATGGCACCTACCAACCAAGCAATGCCTTCACCCAACTCACTCCCGGCACCTATACTCCGTACGTTCGAGACGCCAATGGGTTTGAGTCGCAAGGAACTGACTTAGTGATTACCCAACCTAACCAAATCATGGTTTCCGCTTCTTCCACTGGAAATGTCATCACAGTAATGGCAAACGGCGGCACCGGCACTTTGATGTATAGCAAAGACGGAACAAATTTCCAAGCATCTAATACCTTCGGCGGCAACCCGAATGGTGCTTATACCATCACCGTTCGCGACGCCAATAATTGCACCGCAACTGACAACGTCCTCGTTTCAGTAAACACCTTGGTAGTTTCTTTCACTTTAGTCAATGACATCACCTGCACAGGGGACAACGACGGACGCGCTCAAGTAGATGTCGCAGGCGGAACGCCTCCTTATGAATACAGCTTCAACGGATTGCCGTTTCAGGCAAGCAATATTGTAGAAAACCTGCCACCTGGCTCGCATACTGCCAATGTCAGAGACGCCGCAGGCTTCCAGATGATGACCAATTCAGTCGTCGTCACCGACCCATCTCCCATAACCATTTCGACTTCCGTCAATCGCGACAACGTAACCGTCAATGCAAGTGGCGGCACCGGAATGCTCCGCTACGAAATAGATGGACTCGGTTTCCAAATCAACAATATGTTCACAGGTCTGACCAATGGAATGCACACCATCGTCGTCAAAGACGCCAACGATTGCACCGCCTCAGACATGGTCCAGATATTAGTCAATCGAATTCAAGTTGTTCTTGAAGTCGAAAATCAAATTAAATGTTTCGGAGAAAGAGACGGTTGCGTTTTAGCAATCGCCTCCGGTGGCAAAGAACCTTACTCATATAGTCTTTCGGGTGGCGGCTTTCAAGCTGATAACAGATTCTGCAACCTCCCTCCCGGCTCTTATACCATCGTGGTAAGAGACGCAGACGGACTCCTCCAAACCTCCAATACCGTCACCATCACGCAGCCTGCCCCCCTTTCGGGAAATGCTAATACCAATGGATACGACATCATCATCAACGCCGGCGGCGGAACACCTCCATTGAACTACAGCCTCGACGGCACAATCTTTCAGTCAAGCAATATCTTTAGAGACAATACCCCTGGGCTATATGACCAAATCATGGTCAAAGACGCCAACGATTGTACCATCAGCCTTTCGGCAAATCTTAATGTAGCAGCATTAGTCCTCACGCAGATGGTCAGCAAAGAAATCACTTGCGGCGGCGAAAACTCAGGAGAAATCATCCTCACCCCTTCAGGTGGCGTCGCTCCATATAGATTTAGCATAAACGGAACAGACTTCCAAGACAGCAACATCTTCGAAAATCTAAGAGCAGGAGATTACACTTTCTATGTCAAAGACGATGGCGGATTCACTGCCACTGTAATGGTTACACTAACTGAACCATCTCCCGTCCTCATCAATGGCACTTCCTATGCCAACCAATCTATCACAATTGATGCCTCAGGAGGAACCGGCCCTTTGGAGTACAACTTTGGTACTGGTGCTTTTTCGCCCAGCAGTACCTTAGCCAACATCACACCCGGCGCCACCATCAGCGTAATGGTTCGCGACGAAAATGGTTGCTTTGCCAATGCATCATACCAAGTACCTGAAGTCACCTACGATAGAGTCGAAATTCAAAGCATTGATTGCACCGGTGCAATGGGAGCGCGCATTCAAATTTTTGTAAATGGAGGCGTTCCACCGCTCGAATATTCGCTCAGTGGGGGAGCATTCCAGACCCAGACACTCTTTACCGACGTTTCGGCAGGAACCAACTCAGTTGACATCCGCGATGCAGCAGGCTTTGAATATACCTTTAGCTTGCCCATCATACCTGCCTACCCAGTCGGCGGAACAGTCATGATTTCTGGCAATGACATCACCGTCACTGCTTCCAATGGACAACAGCCATTCCAGTATAGCTTAGATGGCACAAATTTCCAAAGTTCAAATGTTTTCCAAAACGTTCCGAATGGTGCCAATATCATCACCATCAGAGATTCCAACGGTTGCGAAGGCACCGTCAATGCTGATATTTCAGGAGCCAATGATTTGCGATATAGATTAGTATTTGACGTAAGTCCAAACCCATCTTATGGAGTTGTCAATTTAAAAATCTCACAGCCGACCTTGCAAGACTTGACCGTTCGAGTTTTTGACATGGCAGGCAAAGTCGTTTTCGAAACTCCAACCCGTAAAAGTGGAATGACACTCAACCAATCTTTCAATCTCAGCCATCTGCAAAGCGGCACTTATTTAGTTACCATTTCGGATGGGCAGAAGATTGGGCGCAAGCGATTGGTTTTGATGAAGTAATGCCATTGTTGCCAAGTTGCCATTGTTGCCAAGTTGCCATGGTTGCCATTGTTGCCATGGTTAACATTGTTGCCATGGTTGCCATTGTTCCCAAGTTGAGGAAATCGTTTCTTAATGAGGTATTTATGAGCTTTTGATTTAAGTATTTTTGTTTTCTCGCTTTCGCGAAATAATAAAGCCGTGGAATGATTTAGTTCATTCCACGGCTTCGTTTATTTGGAAAAAGCCCCTAAACCAAGTTAACTGCGGCAACTCGGCAACTGCGGCAACACGGCAACTGCGGCAACTGCGGCAACTCGGCAACTCGGCAACTCGGCAACAATGGCAACCCGGCAACAATGGCAACCCGGCAACAATGGCAACCCGACAACCACAATCCCTACAAATCCCCCAACTGCGGTCTCACAACTATATCCTCCACCACTGCTGAAGCGCTCAGCGAAAAAGCACTCCAAACCACCTCCGCAATATCCTCAGCTTTCGCCAAACGCGATTCTGGCAAATCCACCCCTGCCCACGAAGCAGACCAAGTCGCACCCGGCATGATGGAAGTCACCTTGATACCTTCCGTTTTCAGTTCCTCACGCAGCACTTTTGAAAACCCCAAAAGTGCAAATTTCGAAATCGAATACGAACCACCATTCGGATAAGCCATAAAACTCGCAATTGAGCACATGTTGAAAATATGACCGCTTTTTTGCGGAAGCATCAACGGAAGCACGGCGCGCGTCAAGTGATAGGCACTGTAAAGATTCGTTTCGATTTGGCTTTCTAATTTGCCATCCTCCTCTTTCGTAATTTCGCCGGGGAGAAATACGCCAGCATTGTTCACTAAAATATCAAACCGATCCCAAGTCTTTTTCACAAATTCGGCGAAAGCCAAGACCTGCTTCTTTTTACTCAAGTCCGCCTTTTTGATGTGCAGTTTTCCTTTCGGAAAATGCTTTTTAAACTCGCTTTTCATCGCTTTCAAGTCGTCGTTATTACGCGCACAAACGATGGCGTCAAAGCCTTCTCTCGCAAATTTTTCTGCAATAGCGCGCCCGATTCCTTTCGTTGCGCCGGTGATGATGATTCTTTTATTCATAGAGTAGCACCCTTCCGATAGCTATCGGAATATTGGGGTGTCAAGTTTGGTTGAGAAATTTCACGAAAGTGATTAATATAAAAGTAGCACCCAAATTTATTTGGGTGAAAATTCCAGAATGTAAGAACGATTCATGAATCGTGCCCACGATGGCATTTCACGAAAGTGATAAAAAACAGGGGTGGATTCCAAATGGTTTTTAGGTGTAATGATAAAAAAGTACAGTTGTTGTAAAAAGCCACTCGTGGCACGACCGAGAGTCGTGCCACGAGAACTTGGAGTGGTGGCACGACTCTAAAGTCGTCCCACCATTATTGCGAACAATTTCATTTCACGAAAGTGAAAAATTGAAAGCCAACGTCACATCAAGGCATGGACTTCCTCCACTCAAATAAATTTGAGTGCTACTCGTGACAATTCCCTTTTTCCCTTTCGGGAAATGCCGCATGACTCCCTATTTTGCGAGAAATCACTGCCATGAAAAGAATCATCCTTTTATCAGTAGCCATAGTTGGAGTCGCATTCGCGTTCTATTTTCAAAACCAATCGACTCCAAAACAGGAAGCAGTCAGCATCTCTGGTGCCTACAATGCTTTGAACTTTTTGGCGCAAGCCCGAACCTATCCTTATGACCAATTGCCTGCTCAATCTCACTTCGCAGCATGGGAAAAAATGAAAAAAAACGCCCAAAACAATGTAGCGGAAAAAATGGTCGATCCCTGGGAATCAATGGGACCACACAACCGAGGAGGACGAATGCTCTGCATGGCTTTCAATCCACAAAACTCGAATACGCTCTATGCCGGCTCGGCGAGTGGCGGATTGTGGCGCAGCTATACCGCAGGGGTGGGCGTCAACGCTTGGGAGCAAGTGAAGATGAGCATGCCCGTCTTGGGAGTAAGTACCATTGCGATTTCGCCCGACGACTCGCTGACCATGTATGTGGGCACGGGAGAAGTGTATAACCACGAGGCATCCGGCACCGGCGCAGCTTATCGAAACACGCGCGGCAGCTACGGCATGGGTATCCTCAAAACCACCGATGGAGGAGTGACATGGACACGTAGTTTGGATTGGGCGTATCAGCAGCAGCATGGCATTTGGATGATTAAGTTTTCGCCTGATAATGCGAATATCGTTTATGCAGGTACGACTCAGGGCGTTTACAAATCAACCAATGCCGGAGCAACTTGGGCGCAAATTCATGACGTGGTGATGGCGACAGATATTTTGATTAAGGCAGACGATCCGAATCAAATCGTGGTGGGTTGTGGCAACTTTGCCTCCCCTGGTTTTGGGATGTATAAGTCAACTGACGCAGGTGCTACTTGGTCAAAAATAGATTCGCCAACCGTTCCACAGGACTTTTTAGGAAAGATTCAATTGGGCGCTTCGCAATCAGAACCAAATATTATTTATGCAAGTATTGGCAATGGATTTGGCTTCAATGACGGCGCGAGTTGGCTTTGCCGATCTGATAATTTCGGGGAGACTTGGGAGTTACGCAGCACAGAAGATTACTCCCAATGGCAAGGGTGGTTTGCCCACGATGTGGCAGTGCATCCAGAACGCCCCGATGAAATCACTGCTATCGGAATCAACGTCTGGACTTCCACCAATGGAGGAACTAATCTAAACCTCAAAACCACAGGCGGAGTCGGAGCAAACAACCCTCCTCTCGAAGGGCCAGATGGCGGACCTGATTATGTGCATTCGGACGCCCATGATGTTGTGTATCAGCCTGGTACAAATCATGTTTTTGTGGCAAGTGATGGCGGTATTCATGTTTCCGAAGATAGAGGAGAGAACTGGCGCAGCAGAAGTTCTGGGCTGCAGACGGTTCAGTTTTATAATGGATTTTCTAATTCATTTCAAGACTCGATGTTTTGCATGGGAGGCTTGCAAGATAATGGTACCATCGTCTGGAATGGCGACTTGACTTGGCGTCGTATTTTAGGAGGCGATGGCAGTTGGACGGCTATCAATCCAACTGATGATACTAATTATTTCGCCTCTTCGCAGTTTTTAAACGTCGTTCGATTTAGCAATGGTAACTCTACTGGAGCAGGTATTCCTTCACTGAATCCGACCTCGTTTATCGCTCCTTATGTGATGGCGGCAGATGGGCAGACAATGTATGCCGGCGCTTCCAATATCAACTACAGTCCAAGTCAGGGGCGCAACTGGTTTCAAGGCTGGCAATCTCCCAATAACAATCCAATTTTGAGCATGGAGGTTTCCTCTCAGGATCCGTTTAAAGTATATTTCGCGACAGCGCCTAACCTTTCCGAGCGAGGGCGGGTCTATGTATCAACGGACCGGGGACGAACTGCTGCTGACATCACACGCAACTTGCCAGATCGCTATCCGATGGATATGACAGTTGATCCCACCAATGATAATATTGCCTACATCACCTACTCCGGTTTCGGAACAGGGCATGTTTACAAAACCATCGATTCGGGAGAAACTTGGGAGGACATTTCTACCAATCTGCCAGATGTGCCCACCAATGCGGTAGTGGTTGATCCTCTATTGCCGGAGCAAATTTATGTCGGCAATGATTTGGGCGTTTTCTACTCGCCCGACGGAGGCTTGACTTGGGAACCTTGGATGGAAGGCTTGTCGGAGGCGATTATGGTTTTTGATTTGAAGGTCAGTCCAACCAATCGAAAAGTGCGCGCGGCCACACATGGCAATGGTGCATTTCAGAGAGATATGATAGGAGAAGTGGTTTCGACTCGTGAGCCAATCGCCGCACTTTCCAACACCACAATTTTTCCTAATCCCTTACGGGAAATGGGCACGCTGCAATTTGACCTTACGGAAAAAACGGATTTGGATATTCGTTTGATGGACATTTCTGGAAAGGAAATCAAAATGATTTTTAGGGGAACTAAAATTGAAGGAACACATTCATTAGACTTTGAGGCAGGAAATTTATCAAGTGGTTTTTACCTGATAAGACTTTCGTCAAAAAATGGAATTTATAGCCATAAATTTCAAAAAAGATAGGGAAAATTGAGGTTTGAATAATTGTTGTTAAGTATTTAAGTCATATTTTGAAAAAAACTCATACGTCCGTTTGGAAATATGAGAATAGATTTTACATTTGTGACATATAAAAGGAAGCTTACAGAATTTTCAAATCATAATTCCACACTAACAAACACTACCTAATGAGATTCTTCTTAAAGCCCAGAGCGAAACGAAAAAAGCGATCCCAAACTGATCCCAATATCCCTTCTTACGAAAAAGTCCAAATCGAAATAGAGAAGAAACTTAAGAAACGCGAGGAAGAAAGGAAAAAGCGAAACGAGTAGTCATTTCTATCTAATTTCTAAAAACGGTTCCGTCATCATAAATCTTCAACCGCGTGTTGGGGAAATCTTGCTGTGTGAGTTCTTGTAATTTCTTGATGGCTCTCTGCTGCGAGTCAATTTTAGGACCATGCGTTTTGGCTTGATAGATGGGCGTGATTTCACCATAAACGAACTGACCTGAGCCATCCACGTGTACTTTTAGGATTGGAGCAATGCCTGCCGCACCTCTCAAATTAAATCTACCATAGGTACAAAAGTTGCCAAGAGAGTAGGCGATGATTCTATCATTGTAGAGTTCCATGGCACGCGTCACGTGCGGTCCATGTCCGAAGACGATGTCTGCTCCAGCGTCAACGACTGCGTGAGCGAATGCGTGGACATCCCCTCTGTTTTCGCCATAATAGGTCTCGCGTTTTTTTGGAACGTGTTGGTTTTTGGCGCCCTCTGCGCCTCCATGAAATGAGACAATCACGATGTCTGATTGAGCAGCGACTTGCTGCACGATGCGTTTGGCGTAAGCCAGATTACGCACATCGCAAGTGCCTGAATTGGGCGCAAAAGCACAAAAGCCCCATCGCTTGCCTGCGCGCTCGAACACGGCGATTTCATCTGAACCTGCCAAACCTGCGAAAGCAATTCCAGCGTCTCGAAGTACTTCTTTGGTGCGTCGGCGACCCGCTGCGCCGAAGTCACCCGTATGATTATTGGCAATACTGACCACATCAAAACCGGTATTGGTCAAATGCTGAATATAAGACTCCGGCGAGCGAAAGGCATAACAAAGACTTGGATTTTTGCAGCGCTTGACGGTGCCGCCTTCATCCAAAATCGTTCCTTCCAAATTGCCAAAAGTGACATCTGCATTTTGTAGAATATGACTCACATCAGTCAGTAAATCAGCTCCACCATTGGGCGGTAAATGATTTTTAGAAGGATAGTTGGTGCCCAACATCATGTCACCCACACCGACGACAGTGTAGAGTGGTGGCTGCTGAGTGGTCGCGGATTCAACCGCTGTCTCGCGCTCCGAAGTGACAGGCGGCGTTTGCGACTGACAAGAGTTTCCAACGAAAAGGATGGCGAATACGAGAAGTGTTAGAGAGAATAGTTTGCTCATTGATAGATTGATTACAGTTTTTTTGACTTTCGTCAAATGTACTGGAAATCTCGCAAGTGGCTAAAAAATAGGGTAGGGATAATGAATTTTTAACGACTTGGCTAATAGCGATAATATTGAATCCTACCCATTCTCAATCGTCCCATCAGGCATCAGCTCCAACTCATAAATCGTATTCTTATCAATTTCAAACCGTCCCGTTACGGCATCAGACTGCCCAGTGCCGATGGCGATGACCCAATCGTTGCCTATGGTCGCGACGGATTGAGTGAGTGATTCGCCATCACTGTAAAGTCCTGCGATGACGCGTTTGGAGATGAGGTCGCCTTTTTTGTCGTAGGTGGCGAGGAGGTAACGATAGTCCATCAGACCAGCGCGCCAATAGACGAGCGCTTGAAAGTTTTTCAAATCTGGAATGCGAAAGCAAGCGACGTATTCTGTGAACTCATCAGGCTCTTCGGTTTCGAAGGCGCGGATGTATTCGTTGATCTCGATATCGGAGAGGGGAGGGTTGTGTTTACTGAATTCCATGTGGGTCTTTTCTCCCAGCGTGAGTGGAGGAGCGACCTCTGGAAATTTTTTCAGGAAACCGTTGAAGCTGAGTTTTTTTACTTTTTTCATGAAACTGAATTGTCCCCTTCCGTCTCCTAACGGGGAGGGGTGATTGGTTCTAATAAAATTTTGCCGAAAGGCAAAATTATATTCTGAGCGACCGTAAACTGGATAGATTGCCGATTGAAGATTACATGATTTATGATTGCCGAAAACGCTCGAAAATCGTCAATCATGTAATCGCTAATCTTAAATCTATCATGATGGCGAATTATATTTGGTCTAATTTTAGAACCAACCACCCCTGTCCTTTAGGGGGCGGAGGGGGTTCTTTTAAAAACATACACCAGCGAACTGGTCTTATCGATATTGAATATACTTTTCAACCAACTGATGCCACCATGCAAAAATCCGCCAATGAAGTATAGCGAATTGCCTTTGTACTTTTCGCTCAATAGCGAGCAGTAGAAGGCATCATAAGGCAATCGTTTTTTCTCAATGAGTTCGAAGCCGTTTTTGGCTGCTAATTTTTTGATGGTTGGTGGGGTGAAGTGCCAGAGGTGGCGTGGGACGTCGTAGGCTGCCCAGTGTTTTTTATAATGCGCAGCGTCGTAGCTGTCGCAGTTGGGGACGGCGATGGCGAGTATGCCATTTTCCGAAAGGAGATTTTGATAAGCTTGGAAGTAGGCGTCGGGGTCATGGACGTGCTCCAAAACGTGCCACATGGTGATGGCGCCAAATTTTTCATTAATACCGTTGCTCAATAATTTGGAGGGCGAATGAATGGTCAATCCAAAATTGTCAGCTGCAAAAGCTCTTGCGGCTTCGTCCACTTCTACACCAAGTACTTCAAAGTCGCTCTTCTTCATGAAATCAAGGAAGTAGCCTGTTCCTGAGCCGACATCGAGGATTCGCTTATTCGGCGAAAGCCGTGAAATCAAACTCCGCTTGCTCATCAACATCCAGTTGCGGACGATGTGGTAGAGACTATTGATGAGTCCTTTCTTGGTGTTGGAGTGGGAGATGTACGCTTCGCTTTGGTAGTAGGGACCGATGCTGGTTTGGTCTGGAATGTCTTGCGTAAACACAAATTGGCAATTGCTGCACTTCGCCAACGAAAAGTCTTCTTTCGAAATGGAGTAGTCTTTCAGCTCCAGCGTGGTGGGCAAATTTTCGTTGCCGCAAACAATGCAATTTTTGTGATGGATGGTCAAGGACATTGGCGAGTTTACGAGTTGCGGGTT
>CALCJP010000141.1 GCA_937967625.1 uncultured Saprospiraceae bacterium | reverse complement strand
AAACAAAATAACTACATCAGCTTTCTACAAAGATGGCGTTCCTAACGGAACGCATTCAAACCTAAATATGCTATGGCAAATACTTACACACAACTTTACACCCATCTGGTTTTTGCGGTAAAAAATCGCGAAGCCCTAATTCAAGAACAATTCAGAGAAGAAGTTGAAAAATACATGACTTCCATTCTTCAAAACAAAGGGCATAAATTACTAGCAATTTATTTAATGCCTGATCATGCTCACATATTAATTGGTCAAAATCCAGCAATTACAATTTCAGAAACCGTTAAAGTTCTAAAATCAGAATCCACCAATTTCATAAAAGAGAAAAAGTTCCTGCCATTTAAATTTAAATGACAGGAAGGTTACGGTGCATTTTCCCACTCTCGAAAAGAACTTGACGCTGTCATCAATTATATACTAAATCAACCAAAACACCATAAAAAATCTACCTTTCGTCAAGAATACCTTTCATTGCTAAAGCGATATGAAGTAGATTTTGACATGAAATATATTTTCGTTGACATCTGAAATAATGATTCTTTCTAAATCCTTCTACCTCCGCACCGACGTCCTCCAAATCGCCCAAGATCTCTTAGGCAAAGTCCTCGTCACCAACCTCGACGGAACCGTCACCGCTGCCAAAATCGTAGAAACAGAGGCTTACCGCGCCCCCGATGACAAAGCATGTCATGCTTACAATAACCGCAGGACGGCGCGGACGGAGACCATGTTTCGCGAAGGCGGGAGGAGTTATGTGTATCTGTGTTATGGAATCCATCATTTATTCAATGTTGTCACAGCTCCTGCGGAAATGGCACATGCCGTTTTGATTAGAGGGGTTGAACCATTGGAAGGAATTGAAACCATGTTGGAACGACGTAAATTCTCAAAACTCAAACCCCAACTTTCTGCTGGCCCAGGTACGCTATCAAAAGCATTGGGCATTACAAGCGCGCTTAATGATGTAGATCTGACTTCCGTCAAATCTCCGATTTGGATCGAGGACAGAGGGTTCAGCATTTCCCGAAAGGGAATAAAAAAAGGAAAAAGAATCGGCGTGGACTATGCTGAAGAATGTGTCGAGTGGCAGTGGCGTTTTTGGATCGATGGGTCCGAGTGGGTGAGTCTGAGAAGTGGCATCAAGAAATAAAACAAAAACAGGGCTGCCGAATCAAATCGACAACCCCGCTCTTTATTTTAATGTAGTTTTAATCAATTTTCGTCAAAACGCATTTCCTGAATCAGGGTCTCGGCGCCTTTGACCTTTAAGTAAATGTACACGCGGTACTCACCGTCAGCAGTAGAAAGATTTCCAATACAATATTGAGAATCTTTTCCTTTTGACTTCCCTTTGTGTACTTGGCTGTAAGCAGTTGGCTTAGCCGTTGAGAAAAAGGATTTCACCTTAGTGGTTGCCTCAGCTTTAGAGTACATATCTTCTTCATCTAAAATAGCGATTTCGACCGTTGAGTCAAAATGCGTACTCAATGCATCCGCGTCACCGGCACTAATTGCCTTTGTGATCGTAGCGAGATTCACAGGAGGCCCTACCTCTGTGGTCTGCATGAAAGGTGAAAAGAATAATACAAACAATAATGTTTTCATGATAAACGATTTTATCTAAAATAGAACAGGAGGTTATTATGTTCAAATATTTGTTTTTTTACGAAATGTAGTCAATACCCGTTTTTTTGGATATTTGGTATATGACTATTTACAGGTGAAAGACGATATAGCCTGCTGTATGTAACGATGAGGAAGGCTAAAAGCGTCTTCGGGAAAGTTATAAAAATTTTAAAAATCACTTTGAGATAACGTTTCCTACAGGTTTATTAATGAGAAACCGTATAAAAAGTTACAAACTTTAACATTTGCCAAATTTACTTTTTGGCACCATTTCAAAGATAATCAAATAGCTCAAGGAAAGTATTTAATTAGGTGGGGTTTGCTAATTTCTTTTTTTCACTTTCGTGAAATGCGCTCGCCCATCAGCAATCTCGTATTCACGCGTTGCACAATTGGGCTATTAAATTACAGGGATTTCACTCGCGATTTTTTGAGTCTATCCAAATCGTCACAGGCCCATCATTGAGCAAGCGTACTTTCATATCTGCTCCAAATTCACCTGTTTGCACAGGTTTGCCCAATTCACTTTCCATCTGTTTCACAAACTGCTCATACATCGGAATCGCAATATCAGGTTTCGCCGCTTTGATGTAAGAAGGACGATTTCCTTTCTTTGTACTCGCATGGAGCGTAAACTGACTCACCACAATCATCTCTCCATCAATATCTTTTATAGAGAGATTCATGACTTCATTTTCATCATTGAAAATTCGCAGACGGGTGATTTTTCCGCAAAGCCATTCGATATCTTGGGTAGTGTCTTCTGCCTCAACGCCGAGCAGTACGAGCAAGCCAGAACCGATGGAGGATTTGACTTTTCCCTCTATTGTGACCGATGCTTCGCTTACTCTTTGAATTAATACTCTCATATAAAGTTCAAGATCAAGAATCAAGATCAAATTCAAAAATCGATATGGTCTTGACTTCGGTGGTTAATATTATAAGTTCAATTTCTTGATTTATTTTTCGTTTCTATTCGATACCGTGAATTTTGGTTTTTGAATTTGAGGTTAATAACTATTTATCTCCAAATGAAATATCCAACTGTCGAGCAGTATCAATTAAATAATGGTCTTTGTTTACCACGTGATATTTAGCAACTGCCTCAGCTATCGGAACGCTTGTCACCTGATTATTTCGAAAAGAAACCATTTTGCCAAACGCGCCATCTTTTGCCAACTCAAATGCTTTTACGCCCATGGCTGTCGCCAAAATACGGTCAAATGCCACTGGGGTGCCTCCACGCTGCGTATGTCCCAAGATTGTGGTGCGCACTTGTGCAGGACAATCTCTCATTTCTAATTGAGCGCGGAGGTAATTGCCGATACCGCCCAATTTGACATGAGTGTCGCCGAGGTCATTTGATTGTTCTCCTATTACTTTTCCGTCAATCGGCTTGGCGCCTTCTGCAATGACGATATTGACAAATCCTTTTCCGCCTTTGTAGCGAGATTTGATTCGTTTGAGCACCGCGTCGATTTTGAAGGGAATCTCTGGGATCAAGCAAATCTCTGCTCCTCCTGCTATGGCAGTATGCAAAGCAATCCAACCTGCATCGCGCCCCATGACTTCCATGATTAAAGTGCGGTGATGACTTTCGGCGGTAGTGACAAGGCGGTCGAAGCTTTCGGTGGCGATTTGCACGGCAGTGCTAAAACCAAAAGTGACATCGGTAGCGGAGAGGTCATTATCAATCGTTTTGGGAACACCGACTATTGAAAGTCCTTTTTCAAAGAGGGCTTGGGAGATTTTTTGACTGCCATCGCCGCCGATATTGACCACAGCGTCGAATCCGTTTGCCTTGATTTTTGAAATCAATTCGTCGGTTCTGTCTATTGTGGTCCAAGTGCCATCAGGGAGTTGGGTGGGGTAATCAAGCGGATTGCCTTTATTGGTGGTGCCGATGATCGTTCCTCCTTTGACATGGATACCTGCGGTATATCGACGGGTGAGTTTAATGATTTCGGGGTCGTCTTTCATGATGCCGTTGAAGGCTTCGATGCTTCCCCAAACTTCCCAATTGCCATTGGTTCGTGCTGCTTTTGCTATGCCTCTGATGACGGCATTGAGACCGGGACAATCACCTCCTCCGGTAAGAACTAAGAGTTTTTTCTTCATTTTTTTCGTAGAATCAAGATATAAGACCGCTTCACTTCAAGAGACAAGAGGCTCTTGCATCTTGGAGCGAAGCGGTCTTGCTTCTTATGTCTTTAATAAAAGGTAAATCTAAGTACATATTTTGATTTGTTACCTGCATTCGACGAAAGTCGTCTAAAAAAAGTTCTGAAACAATCGGAACGGATTGGTGTTCTTTTGAACAGCTTCTATAAGAATTTAAAAGTGAAATATGAGAGTTGCCGTTTTTAGAAAAGCACATTTTAATGCAGCACATCGGTTGCATATCAAAGACTGGTCGGATGAGAAGAATGCAGAGGTCTTTGGCGTTTGTTCCAATAAATATTATCACGGGCACAATTATGAATTGGATGTGAAGGTTACTGGTGAGGTTGATCCCGTAACAGGCATGGTCATTGACCTAAAAGATTTGAAAGATTTAATTGAGGAGAAAATCGAAAAGCGATTTGATCATAAAAATCTAAATGAAGAAGTCGAAGAGTTTAAGGACATGAATCCAACTGCTGAAAATATCTGTTTCGTGATTTGGAACATTTTGCGAGAGCATTTGGAGGATAGATTGGACTTAAAAGTTAGGCTTTATGAGACGCCGAGAAATTATGTAGAGTATCCGGCGTAAGTGCTTGGACAAAAGTAAACATAGAATAAATGCTTGCTTACTTTTGTTCTGATCGAGGCATTTTTTCTTTGCATATCCTTAGATACGGAACTAAAAAATAACAAAGAGCAGAACAAAAAGAAGTGAGTATTTACTTAT
>CALCJP010000140.1 GCA_937967625.1 uncultured Saprospiraceae bacterium | reverse complement strand
GTGCTTTGACGCCCTGTCGCATTAATTCACCCAAAAACGCGGCGTCATTGGTGCTACTCCAAGGAGCAACTAAGGCATACGGACGGAGGTTGTCTGCAATTGGTTTTGGAGCAGCTTCCTGTGGCTGATTATCTAAATTGGTTCGAAAACGATTGGTGGAAGCATACGCCTCCAAGCCAAACGCATAGGGCAACGCCCACGCCGTGATGTCATAAGTCAGTGAATCAGTCAGCAATGGCTCGGGTTCCAAAAGAACTTGAGCTAAAACGGACTTGGGTTGGTAGCTGCCAATTACAATATCCTTTTCCGAAAGGGAGACCTTTCCAGTCGTTTGGTTTTGATAATCATAGGCATTGACGGAAGTCGATTTACCTACCTCAGCATAGGCAATATCATGCCTGTCCAACAACTCCAAAAAACGCTTCACTTTGTGGGCGTCCGATGGATTATTTTTGATAAAAAATGCTTTGTATTTGCCCTGCGGATCATTCATGGACTGATCGAAATAATTTCTAAAATTATCAGTGAGCCGTGAAGCATTTTTGGAAGTCATCTCGATGGTCGAGAGACTCGTGGTGTAATGATGTTCGATTCGATCAGCTAAGGTCAGCGTGTCGCCATTGTGCAGTCCGACTGCTACGCCTCCGACGCCATGTCCTGCCTGCTCATAGGTCATTCCGATAGCACCGTTGAAGGTCGGATAGGTGTCGCCATAGCTTGGATAAAACAAGTCAAAAATCTCTCTCGTGAAATACAGCCACCCATTTTCGTCAAAATAATCTGCATGATTTTTTCCGATTTCGGTTTGAAACTGCCGTTGCCAATCCGTGATGTATTCATGAAATGGCTCCGCCGCTGGCGCGAAATAATAGGGATTGTTGGGGTATTGCTCATGCACATCGGGGTGGACGTGGGGCAACCAATCCCCATAAATTTCGAGTCGCTGTTGTGATTCCTTTTGAGTCAACCATGCCCAGTCTCGATTCAAATCAAATAGGTAATGATTCACCCTGCCCGTTGGCCACTGCTCTTGATGCTCGCGACTTGCCATTTCTGGGTTGGGAATAATATGTCCTGTATTTCGATAAAAATGAGTGTAGCGCTCATAGCCATCTGGATTCGCAGCAGGGTCGATGATGACCACCGTGTTTTCGAGCCAAGTTTTGGTTCGAGCATTGTTTGGGTCAATCAAATCATACAAGACCTGCATCGAACATTCCGCACCTGATGGCTCATTGCCATGAACAGAATAGGTCAACCAAATGATGCCGATAGGCTGACTGGGTTTCCATTTACTGGAAGCCATTCCTGCCAAACTCAAGTTGTGTTGACGAATTTTTTCGAGGTTCTTTTGGTTCTTTTTGGAAGTTACAAACGCAAGTTTGAGCGGACGACCCTGACTCGTATTTCCGTAGTCTTGGAGTGAAACGAGGTCGCTATTTTCGGCAACGTGTTCGAAATAGTCCACCAATTGATGATGGCGCGTGAATTGTTCGCCTAATTTATGAGGCAGAAATTCGTTGGGAGATTGGAGTTGTGCAGTGAGTTGAAAACTCCAAAACAGCAGGAGGCAAGTTACAATTGTATTATTCATCAAGATATTTTTAATGACAGCTACAAATGTAACGAACCGAGCGGAAATGATCTTGCTTGGTGGGTATTGTTGTTTTATCGCTTTCGCGAAATGAGGTTATTTCGCGAAAGCGAGCATTGAAATGCAAATAGATAGAAAGTTAAAAGCTACTCCTCCGGCTCCCCAATATCAAAGTCAGCCATAAACCCGGTATTGAAATCCCCAGATAGGAATCTTTCATCTTTCATCAATTTTTGATGAAAAGGAATAGTGGTTTTGATGCCTTCGATGATGAACTCGTCGAGAGCACGCGACATTTTAAGAATGCACTCTTCGCGGGTTTGGGCGCGAGTGATGACTTTCGCAATCATCGAGTCATAATAAGGTGGTACGGTGTAGCCCGCATAGACATGGGTATCCACTCTCACTCCATGTCCTTTCGGACTGTGGAAAGAACCGATTTTGCCCGGTGCAGGTCGAAAATCGTTATAAGGATCTTCTGCGTTGATGCGGCATTCGATTGCCCACATGGTAGGAATATATGATTTGCCGCTAATTTTTTCGCCAGCGGCAATTTTGATTTGTTCTTTGATGAGGTCGTGGTCGATGACTTCTTCTGTGACTGTGTGCTCTACTTGGATTCGCGTATTCATTTCCATGAAATAGAATTTGCGATGTTTATCTACCAAAAACTCCACGGTTCCTACGCCTTCATATTTGATGGATTCACCTGCTTTGATGGCAGCTTCGCCCATTTCCTTACGCAACTTTTTGGTCATGAAAGGAGAAGGACTTTCTTCTACCAATTTTTGGTGACGACGCTGAACAGAGCAATCTCTTTCTGAAAGGTGACAAACGTTGCCAAATTGATCTCCAGCGATTTGGATTTCGATGTGGCGAGGCTCTTCAACGAATTTTTCCATATAAATCCCATCATTGGAAAAAGATGCTTTTGCTTCTTTTCGGGCACTATCCCATGCTTCTTGAAAATCCTCTGGTTTCCAGATGATTCGCATTCCTTTTCCTCCTCCTCCGGCAGTGGCTTTGATGATGACTGGGTAGCCAATTTCTTTGGCATTCTTCAATCCTTGCTTCACATCTTTGAGCAAACCTTCTGAACCCGGCACTACGGGTACACCTGCTTTGATCATGGTTTCTTTCGCGGTGATTTTATCGCCCATTTTGCGAATCTGCTCCGCAGTTGGCCCGATAAATTTGATGCCATATTGCGTACAAACTTCGGCGAAATCGGCATTTTCCGAAAGGAATCCATAGCCAGGGTGAATGGCGTCAGCATTGGTGATTTCTACCGCTGCCATGATTTTAGGAATATTGAGATAAGATTCAGAAGACGAGGGAGGTCCAATACAAACCGCTTCGTCTGCAAATCGAACATGAAGGCTATCTCTATCCGCAGTGGAATAAATGGCAACTGTTTTGATGCCCATTTCTTTGCAGGTTCTAAGAACACGAAGTGCAATTTCCCCACGGTTTGCTATGAGTATTTTCTTAAACATCTACTCGTATAGATTTTAGGAGTGTTAATCCAGGAATTTTTAAATAATGCCAAGAGCGTTTTTGGGTAGCTCAGTGGCTACTTACGCTGTTTTGAGTGAAAACTACCCGTTGGGGTCAATCAAAAAGAGTGGTTGATCATACTCAACGGGTTGGGCATCTTCAACGAGTACTTTTACAATCTTACCCGTCAACTCTGCTTCGATCTCATTGAACAACTTCATCGCTTCAATGACACAAACAACGGTGTTCTTCTCAATAGAAGTTCCCACTTGAACAAATGGTGGTTTTTCTGGCGAAGATGAGCGATAGAAGGTGCCAATCATCGGAGATTTGATTTCGATGAGATTGGAGTTCGCTTCGGGAGCAGCTTCTTTTGGTGCCGCTGCCAGAGCTGCGGGAGCTGCTGCTGGTGCAGGAGCTGCTATGGGAGCAGCCTGCTGAATCGGCATTATGGAAGGAGCTGCTTGAATCACTGGTGTGGGGGTAGCTGTAGTGGTTATTTTTTTGTAGCTATCAGAGCGGATGGTCAGCTCGAAATCTCCATCTTTCATTCTGAACTCGCTCAATTTTGATTTGCCGACAAGTCTAATTAATTCTTGAATTTCTTTAAAAGTCATAAAGAGTGTGGGTTGATTAGTGTAGTTTCGAAAATATTGAAGGCATTTTTATTTCCGCTTTCGCGAAATGTCGTCATTTCGCGAAAGCGGAAATAAGCCTCATTAAATTATTTAGGATTCATTTTAATCGAAAGTCAATTGGAATAAGCCAATCTGAATCAATTAATTTCAAATCACTAATTTAGGTTCTTCCTAAATATTCTCCGGTAGAAGTGTCAATTTTTACTTTATCACCAATATTGATAAATAGCGGTACGCGCACTTCTGCTCCCGTTTCAAGCGTAGCAGGTTTTTGAGTATTGGTTGCAGTATCACCTTTGAGACCAGGCTCGGTATATTTTATTTCATAAAATTCGTTTTGTGGCAACTCAATAGTCAGCGGAATTTCTTTTTCAGAATGATATAGGATTTCGATATTCATTCCTTCTTTGAGATACTGATGATTTTCAATCATCTCTGCTGGCATCATGATTTGCTCATAATTTTCATTATTCATGAAATTGTAGCCCATGTCATCTTTGTAAAGGTATTGAAATTTTCTTCTTTCTACCCTTACTACCTGGATTTTATGTCCCGAAGGAAAAGTATTATCCACCACTTTGCCATTGGTAACACTTTTCAACTTGGTGCGCACAAAAGCAGCACCTTTACCTGGTTTTACATGTTGAAATTCAACAATCGAGTAAATGTCGTTGCTATACTCAATGCAAAGTCCTTTTTTAATATCAGCAGTTGAAGCCATTTGATATATTGTTTTTTTAGTAATGTGCTTTCGAAAAAGCGGCGCAAAGATAGAAAAATCAAGTTTAAAATATCGGCAGAAACCTCCTATCTGATAATTTGTATTCCAATTGAAACTTTGTCTAATCTTTAGTAAAACGAGATCAATAAATTAGACCAACCTGATTGTCCTTTTTCCTCCTAAAAAACTTTAAAAATAATTCCGTAGCTGGGCTATGCAATGATTTTTAAAATTTCTTAGAAGAAAAAAATCCGGCGCATCTTGGACTAATTTATTAATCTCGTTTTACTTACCATATATTCGCACTCTAAATAAGGATTTTTTGAAACAGGTAATCGAGCAATATAAAGGAGTCATTGTGCAAATCGCAACGCCGTATAGTACCGGCACGGGGTTCTTTATAGCAAAGCATGGGCTGATTATTACCAATGAGCATGTGATTAGAAACAACCGTCAGGTGGTCATCTATAGCAAGCATTTCAAAAAACAACTCACCGAAGTCGTTTTCATCGACCCGCATCATGATTTGGCTTTTCTTAAAGCCCCAACACAAATCGAGCTTCCTGAAATTGATTTTTGCTATGAAGAGCAATTAGGAGAGGGGAGTCCTATTGTTGCTATTGGCCATCCGTTTGGGTTGAAGTTTAGTGCCACACAAGGCATTGTCTCTAGCATGAACTACATGGTGAGTGAAATTTCTTATATCCAGCACGACGCTGCCCTCAACCCCGGCAACAGTGGCGGACCCTTGATAAACGACCAAGGACAAGTCGTCGGAGTCAATACCTTCGTCTTTAAGAATGGAGAAAATTTAGGATTTTCGCTTCCCGCGAAATACGTGTACGAAACCATCGATAAGTTCAAGGAAGGAAAAGGCGACCCTGCCATCCTTTGCGATGCTTGCGAAAATCTCGTTTTTGAAAAAGATAAAAGTGGTAAGTATTGCATTCACTGCGGCGCGAAAATTACCCTGCTCTCCCAGATCGAAGTATTCGAACCCGCCGGTATGCCCAAAACCATCGAAGAACTTCTCACCAAATTAGGATATGAGGTAGCGGTCTGCCGACGTGGTCCCAACAGTTGGGAACTCGAAAAAGGCAGTGCCAAAATCAAAGTCGCCTACTTCGAAAAGAACGGACTCATCATTGGTGATGCCTTTCTTTGCCTACTCCCTCCAAAGGACATTCAACCTATCTACGAATACATTCTCAGAAAAAACTTCGAACTCGAAGGACTCACCCTCAGCGTCAAAGGACGCGACATCATCCTTTCCTTACTTATCTACGACCGTTACTTCAATATCGAAACCGGTCACACGCTCTTCAAAAACCTTTTCCAAATCGCTGATGACCTTGACAATATTTTAGTTGAGGAATATGGAGCAGAGTGGAAAGAGGAGTATT
>CALCJP010000139.1 GCA_937967625.1 uncultured Saprospiraceae bacterium | reverse complement strand
TCTGTCGTTGCCATCATTGGCGAAAACATGCGCTATCAACCGGGCATTTCTGGAAGGTTATTTCAGGCATTGGGGAATAATGGTATCAACGTGGTTGCGATTGCGCAAGGCTCATCGGAGTTGAACATTTCGGTGGTGATTCCAAAGACAGACGAGGTGAAAGCGCTCAACGTGATGCATGAAGCATTTTTCCTTTCTGATTTGAAATCGGTTCATATTTTTATGGTGGGTGTTGGGTTGATTGGAGGGACGTTGATTCGTCAGATTCAGGAACATGCCGAGTACTTGAAAGAACACCAAAAACTCGAACTCAAAGTCGTCGGACTTTCCAACACAAAGAAAATGCTACTCGATTGGCAAGGCATTGATTTAAAAGATTGGAAAAAACAATTGGACGCTTCTGATAAGAAAGCTGACCTTCCGCAATATGTTGACGAGATGGTTTACGAGATGAATATGTCTAACTCAATTTTTGTGGACAACACCGCGGATGAGGGGATTACCAATTTTTACGAAAAGATTTTGGATAGCAGTATTTCAATTTCTACGCCTAATAAAATTGCGACGTCCTCCGCCTATCTTCAATATCAACGACTGAAAAATATTGCCGAAAAACGCGGTGTAAAATTCATGTACGAAACGAATGTGGGAGCAGGTTTGCCTATCATCACCACGTTGAATGACTTACGCACAAGCGGTGATCGTATTTTAAAAATTGAGGGTGTTTTTAGTGGTTCGCTATCTTTCATCTTTAATGATTTTGTCGCGCGTCCCGATGAAATCGGGAGAAGTCGGAATTTTTCTGACATCGTGAAAGAAGCGAAAGAGAAGGGCTACACTGAGCCTGACCCACGCGAAGATTTAAGCGGATTTGATGTGCGTCGAAAAATTGTTATTCTTGCACGCGAAACAGGTATTGCGCTCGAACCGGAAGATGTGAAAATCAATTCTATTCTTCCGAAAAAAGTAATGGACGCAAAGTCAGTTGACGCATTTTTCACTGCTCTTGAAAAAGAGGATGACAACATGGAAAAAATGCGCCAAGCTGCCGCCAAAAAAGGAAAGCTGCTCCGCATGATCGCTAAATTGGAAAATGGAAAAGCGACCATCGGTTTGCAGGAAGTGGAGCAGGAAAGTCCATTTGCGACATTGAGCGGAAGCGACAATATGATTGTTTTTACAACAGATAGATATAAAGAACGTCCACTGGTAATTCGTGGGCCCGGTGCGGGAGCGGAAGTGACTGCTGCCGGTATCTTTGCTGAAATTGTTAGAATTGGAAATTTATTATAACGAAAGACGAACCACGAGAGACGAAAGACGGACTCATCCGTTTCGTTTCAGATGTCCGTCATTCGTTTTCCGTCATTCGTCTTTCGTATAAAAAAAATGGGAGTAAAAGTATTCGCTCCTGCTTCGGTAGGAAACTGCATTGTAGGGTTTGACACACTTGGCTTGGCGTTAGAGCGACCGGGCGATGAAATTATTGTCAAAAAATCTAATCATAAAGGTCTGCGCATCACTCAAATCACTGGCGCAAAAGGAAGACTGCCTTACGAAATTGAAAAGAACACCGCCGGAAAAGCTGCCTTGAGTGTCCTCAAACATTTGGGGGCAGAAGACATGGGAATCGACATGGAGATTCACAAAAAAATGCCTTTTGGATCTGGTTTGGGAAGTAGTGCGGCGAGTGCTGTGGCAGGTGCTTTCGCAGTCAATTGCCTACTAAAACAGCCGATTGAAAAACGAAAACTACTCCCTTTCGCAATGGATGGCGAGGAACTGGCTTCCGGTTCGCGACATGCGGATAATGTGGCGCCTTCGCTCATCGGAGGTATTGTTTTTAGTAGAAATGAACACAGTGTTCATCGCATTATGGCGCCAAAGGAATTGATTGCAACAGTCGTTTATCCACACATTCAGATACTTACCAAAGACGCCAGAAATATCCTTTCGGAAAATGTCCCACTCAAAAAAATGGTCGAGCAGAGTTCCAACTTGGCGAGTTTTATCATCGCCTGCTATAATTCGGATTTTGATTTATTGGGTCGCTGCATGGAAGATGTCGTGATTGAACCACAGCGAGCGAAGTTGATTCCGCATTTCACGAAAGTGAAAGAAGCGGCGCTTGCTCAGGGTGCATTGGGTTGTAGCATTTCGGGCGCAGGGCCTTCCATTTTTGCGTTAAGCGCCAATACTTTCATTGCTGAAAACGTGGCGACAGCTATGCAAAAAGTCTTTGCTGATAATAAGATTAAATCGGAGTTGTTTATGTCTCCGGTTAATCAGGAGGGGGCGGTGCGGTATTGATTTACACCTCAAAAGTAATCTCCACCTCCGCCGTAGTCGGATGTGCTTGGCAAGTTAAAATAAACCCATCTTCGACCTCATCGTCATCTAAAGCGAGGCAGGATTCCATCTCGACTTTTCCTTTTAAAACCTTTCCGATACAAGTCGAGCAGGCGCCTGACTTGCAGCTGAATGGCGGATCGTAGCCCTCATCCATGAGTGCGTCAAGGACGTTGGTGCCCTTGGGAATTTCTAAATCAATTTCGGTTCCATCAAGGTGGATTTTTGCTTTGGCATTGGTGCCTGCGGCTAAAGCGGCAACAGGTTCGGCTTTCGCCGAATCAGGTGTTGAGAAGTATTCGAGATGAATGTGTTTTTTGCCAACTTCGAGTGCTTGCAAAGTTTTTTCAACAGTTTGAATCATCGCTCCTGGTCCACAAATAAAGTACTCTTCATGCTTTGAGCGCGATGGATTGTCTGTTAAAAATAGGCGCACAGCTTTCTCGTCAATGCGACCGATTTTGCCTTGCCAGTTGGTTTTGTCTTTTTTAAACCATCCGCCTTTTTCTTTTTGGGGTTGGCTCAAAGTATGTTCGACAATGAGCTGTCCGCTATATCTTTTTTTGAGCGCTTCTAATTCATTTTTGAAGATGATGGATTCCTCATTCCTATTTCCGTAAAGGAGAAAAATGGTGCTTTTGGGCTCTTCTTCAAGAACCGTTTTTAAGATTGACATCAATGGAGTGATGCCACTTCCTGCTCCAAAGAGGTAGTAGGATTTGGTTACTTCATCACTGATTTTGCAAGTGAATTTTCCTTCTGGTCGAGCGACTTCTACCATTGTGCCTTCCGGCAAATGATCTATCATGTGCGTCGAGACTTTTCCA
>CALCJP010000138.1 GCA_937967625.1 uncultured Saprospiraceae bacterium | reverse complement strand
CCTTGTATGATGCCAAGAATTATCGCTTCTAAAAGTCCCATAAGTTAAGTTGTTGAAGTTGAAAAGGGGGAGAGGTTCAAATAAAAAGCCAAAATTTCAAACTTTGGATTTCGAGAGTTTGAGAAATCGGGAGTTCGAGTCTAATCTCGAATTCTCGATTTCCCAAGTTCTCTGATTCCAAATCTCAATTTGGAATCACTCAAGTAATTACTTAAAAATCGCATAAGCCGTCACACCCAATCCGCCCAACATGACGATAGGTGCTAAAACCATGCGGCGAGCGCTATAAATGATGCTTTCATCCCAAGTATTTGGATCGGGCATTTTGCCACCTGACATCAAGATCAATCCCAAAATCATCAAAGCCGCTCCGCCAATCATCCACATATAATTCTCTCTTCCAAACATCATTTCCTTTGGTTGGCTGGAAGCAGTCGCTCCTACTGCAACTTTTCTTTTACTGACCGTAGGTTTAACCTCAGATTTTTGGGTGGTAACAACTACTTTTTTCTTTTTCTTAGACTTACTCATTTGTCGAATTTATTTTTCAATATGATTTCTCGAAAGAGATGTAAAATTAACTGATTTTGGTGGGTGTTAGTCACCGTAGCCTGAGCGAAGCCGAAGGCTACAAACGCTGGCTCAATTTTCATTGTTTTAGCCTTCGATTCCGCTTAGGCTAAAGTTTTTAAAACAATCAAATTAGTACATTTCGTCAACGCGCATGCGAAGGTATTTATTTACAACGTAAAAAGTACTACCTGCCGAAATTCCAATTCCTAAGAATATCAAAATCAGCGAGAGCAGTCCCATCAATTGGTAATTGGTCACCTCCCGAAGCTCCGGCAAATCTGATTCAATCAAATACCAAATGATACCCAAAACAACAATCGCCAAAATGCCACTGATGAATCCATGAAACGCACTTTTCTTGATATAAGGTTGGCTGATGAACTCCCAAGAAGCACCTACCAATTCCATGTTTTTTATCAAAAATCGATTCGCATAAAGCGCCAATCGAATCGTATTATGAATCAAAAAAATCGCAACCATTAGTAAAAACAACCCAATCAGCAAAACCACATAACCAATCCCTTTCAGATTTTGAGAAATCATCGTAGCGATATTTTCCTGATAATAAAGGTCTCTGATGATTGGTTGTTCCTCTTTGAGCGGCTTGGTTAAGGATTCAATCGAATGCCTTTTCAGGTAGTCGGAATTGATATTAAAAGTTATCACATCAAAAAGTGGATTGGGCATGTCCAAACTCATAAACTCCTCTCCAAACTCCTCCTTCAAAATCTCTGCACCATCTTCCTTATCAATAAATCGAATCGAACCTTGCTTGACGAATGCTCGGCTTTTCATTCTGTTCAGGAATCTGTCTTTCTCATCTTCCGAAGCTCCGTCTTTCAGCTCAATTACGATTTCGACTTTCTCCTTCATGTACTTGACCATCTCGTTTGCCTGAATCATCAAAATCCCAAAAACCCCCAACATCACCAATACCAACATCACCCCCAAAATGGAGTAAAGATAATTCGGCTTCGTGTTCGGTTTTTTTGCGAAATCCATAATTAGCTTCGATTTGAAAAGCGCTGCAAAAATAGAGATGTTTTTAATATATCAGAATCTAAAAACCTAAGAGCGAAGAACCAAGAATCAAGACCAAATCACTAACCAATGTTGTAAGATGAAACATAAACCCCATACCTTCGTCCCAAATTCGAATCAGATAACCACCCAATATGCGTTTTTTACCTTTCCTCTTTCTCTTCCATTTTTCTTTTGGCGCTTTCGCCCAATTTTCATTCGATAACCCCTCTTTCGAGGGCGAGCCACAAGACGCTATTGTCCCTGCCGGATGGATTGGTTGCGAACCATTCACAACTCCCGACATCCTACCTGGCTATTGGGGCGTTTACAATGAAGCCTCAGATGGAGAGACTTTTGTAGGTATCATCACGCGTCGCGATGGTAGTTTCGAAAGTTTTGGGCAACGCACCAAGCAAGTCCTCAAAAAAGGAGAATGTTACGCCTTCGCGGTCGATGTCGCCCATTCGAAAACCTATGCAGGTTACAATGGCGTCATCAAATTGAAGGTGTGGATTGGCGGTTCGAAATGCGAAAAAGACCAATTGGTTTATGAGACAAACCCCTTAAAATCAACGGATTGGAAAAACATCGTCATCGAATTCACCCCCAAACAAGACACCCGTTACATCATCTTCGAAGCTGCCTATGACACCTCAAAAGCGAAACCTTACAATGGCAATTTGCTTTTAGATAACGTCTCGATGGTAGTGCCGTGCAAACGAGCGTAATGGCAAGCTCCATGTCTAATAAACCTTCAAGGTTTAGTAAACATAAGAATCAAAAAACATCAGATGAAAGAATTTCTTAAACCAACCTATTTCTACAATTTCAGACACCCTTCCATCCAAGAGCTAATCGCTCCATTTATCTATAATTCCCTTTCGGTAAATGAAAAAGCAGCAGGTCTCTATCTCAAAGTCCGAGATGGCTGGCGCTACAATCCCAATATCATTTCACTCGAAAAGAAAGGCTACCGCGCGAGCAATCTCATCAAAAGAGAACATGGGCACTGCATCGACAAAGCCATCATTTTGATAGCAGGTCTGAGAGGGTTGGGCATTCCTGCAAGAATCAATTTGGCGAAAGTCAAAAACCACATCGCCGCCCAAAAGGTCATCGAAAAATTAGGCACCGACGAACTCACCCCACATGGCAATGCCGAAATCTTCCTTAACGGAAAATGGCGCAAAGCCACCCCCGCCTTCAACGCAGCACTCTGCCGCTTTTGCAACGTCGAGCCACTAACATTCGACGGAAGTCGCGATTCTATTTTTCAAGAATTTGACAAAGCAGGTGGTCAATTCATGGAGTATCTGGAAGACTATGGTTCTTTCGAAGATTTTCCATTTGAGTTTGTAATGGAAACCATGAAAACCAATTATCCGCAAGTCGCCCACCAATTTGATGGTAAAACGAAAACGTTAATAATCTGATTCTCCTTTGATTCGCTACTATCATAAGTGCTTGGACAAAAAGAAGTGAGTATTTACTTATGGTTATTTTTGTCCAAGCACTTAATACCTAAAAATAAAATTTACCGTAAGGTCATTGATCAATTGCTAAAAATCCCATAAGGGATTAAATATGAATAACCACAGGTGAAACCTGTGGAAAAAAAAGCGATTGCCGAACAACCCCGAATGGGGTTGAACCCAAAGCAAGTATTCAACCACATTCAGGGTTGTTTTGGATGATTTCATTTGACCCCGAATTTCATTCGGGGCTATTCAAATTCAACCGCTTCGAGGTTACAATTATCTATGAAGTTTAAAGTTTGAATTTTTTATTTTCTCGCTTTCGCAAAATGAAAGAGCGAATCCAATGGGTTTAAACCCATTGGAAAAACAACTATTCGCCAAAAGATTTTAATTTCGCGGTCGATAAATCAAGATTATGAAATATCAAGTCAACATTGATGATTCGACAGTCGAATTGACTGAAGAAATGGTACAATCGCTTAATACCTTAGCGACCGATTCCGGTGAGATTCATTTGCTGCAAGACAACAAGTCTTTCAAAGTCAACCTCCTCCACGCAGATTGGAATAATAAAACCATGACCCTCGAAGTCAATGGCGAAAAATTCGATCTCAAAATCGAGGACGAATACGACCAATTGGTCAAAAAAATGGGCTTGGACATCAGCGGCAAACAAACACTCAAAAACATCAAAGCCCCCATGCCCGGTTTGGTTTTGGACATTCTGGTAAAACCCGGTCAAACCATTCAGGAAGGCGACCAACTCCTAATTTTGGAAGCCATGAAAATGGAAAACGTCCTCAAAGCCACCGGCGAAGGAGTCGTCAAATCCATTGAAGTCAAAAAAGCCGCCGCAGTAGATAAAGGTCAAGTCCTCATCGAGATGGAATAGTTAAAATTGGATTTGAACAGAGAGCTGTCTCCCTTCGGAGGGAGATGCCGAAGGCAGAGGGTGGACTTCACCATTTTTATTTTCATTTAAATTTTCATTTTCATTTTTCATGAAAAAAATACTAATAGCCAACCGAGGAGAAATCGCCCTTCGCGTCATGCGAAGCGCCAGAAAGATGGGCATCAAAACTGTCGCAGTCTATTCCGACGCAGACCGCCAATCGCCCCATGTCAGATTCGCAGATGAGGCAGTGCATTTAGGACCATCGCCATCGAGCGAGTCCTATTTAGTGATGAAAAAAATCCTCAAAGCCGCCAAAGACACCGGCGCTGACGGCATCCATCCTGGCTACGGATTCCTTTCTGAAAATGCCGCTTTCGCGGAAATGGTCGAAAAAGCAAGCATCACCTTTATCGGTCCGCGTCCACATGCCATTCGCGTGATGGGGAGTAAATTGGCAGCCAAAGAAGCCGTCAAAAAATACGACATCCCCATGGTGCCCGGCATCGACCAAGCCATCACCGACGTGGCGTTAGCAAAAAAAATCGCTAAAGAAATCGGCTTCCCCGTCCTCATAAAAGCATCTGCAGGCGGCGGTGGAAAAGGAATGCGCGTCGTCGAAAACCTAAAAGAACTCCCCAGTCAAATGGAACGCGCCATCAGCGAAGCAGAAAGCGCATTTGGAGATGGCTCCGTCTTTATTGAAAAATACGTCACCTCGCCGCGCCACATAGAAATTCAAGTTTTGGCAGATACGTATGGCAACGTCGTCCACCTCTTCGAGCGTGAATGCTCGGTGCAGCGACGCCACCAAAAAGTAGTGGAAGAAGCGCCCTCCGTCGTCTTGACGCCCAAAATCCGAAAAGCAATGGGCGAAGCCGCCGTCAAAGTCGCCAAAGCATGCGATTACGTTGGGGCAGGTACGGTCGAGTTTCTATTGGATGAAAAGAAGAATTTCTACTTTTTAGAAATGAATACGCGCCTCCAAGTAGAGCACCCCGTCACGGAGCTAATCACAGGCGTCGATTTGGTAGAACAACAAATCAAAGTCGCTCGCGGCGAAAAATTAAGCTTCTCCCAAAAAGACCTCGAAATCACAGGTCACGCCCTCGAATTGCGTGTATATGCAGAAGATCCTTTAAATAATTTCCTCCCCTCTGTCGGAACTTTGGAGACCTATATAAGACCCGAAGGAGAAGGCATTCGCCTCGATGATGGCTATGAGGAAGGCATGGAGATTCCAATTTATTACGATCCGATGATTGCGAAATTGGTCACCTACGGTGCCACTCGCGAGGAGGCATTACAACTCATGCGCCAAGCCATCGCCGATTATAAAATAGAAGGATTATCAACGACCCTCCCTTTCGGGAAATTTGTTTGCGACCACGACGCCTTCATCTCCGGTAAGTTTGATACGCATTTTGTGAAAAACTACTATTCGGCGGAAGCCATTAAAAAAGAAAGAAAAGCGGCGCTGGAAGTGGCGGCTCAGGTGGGTTTGAAATTATTTCTCGAAAGAGGGAAAAAATTGAAAGTTGCCGAAGCGGTGGAGAGTGAGTGGTCGAGTCGCAAATAAAATCATCTGAGTTTGAACACAACCTGTCTCCCTTTGGAGGGAGATGCCGAAGGCAGAGGGTGGATCACTTTCGTGAAATGAAATTCCACCACCTTAATCCCCTCCAAGGC
>CALCJP010000137.1 GCA_937967625.1 uncultured Saprospiraceae bacterium | reverse complement strand
ATTTGTTTCATCGTTTAATTCAAACTTCCAGAAGATTCCAAAGATATTTTGATGAGTCAATTTTTGACTAAAAGTTTTAGAAACTGAGATTTGACGGAAGTCAGCTTTTGAGAAAAAGGAAGCCCATTTTTCAGCTTTTTTTAACTTTGAAAAATCAGTTGTCAGTTCTTTTGTTTCAATCAAAGGAAACTGATAGAGGTTTTGCCAAATATCTTTTTCTTCTCGCTTTTGAACCCATGTGAATTGAGGCTCGGTTGTAGTTTCAAAAACGAGATGGTTGAAAAAGCGTGTTTTCTTTTTTAATTTTTTTCCCTTGACGGGAAATGAGTTTACTTCATTATTTTTAAAAGCGAAGCACTCCTTATTCATTGGGCAGGTTTCACAATTTGGACTTTTTGGGATGCATTGCGTTGCCCCAAAATCCATAATTGCTTGATTGTATCGTCCTGGCTGTTTTTCATCCAAGAATACATCTGCAACTTGTTTAAATTCCTTTTTCCCTTCGGTTGAGTCAATAGCGGTTTTGATTCCTAAAAACCTCGAAAATACTCGAAATACATTTCCATCTAAAACAGCATGAGGTAAGTTGTAAGCAAAAGAAGCAATCGCTGAAGCGGTATAATCCCCTACTCCTTTTAGCTTTTTGATGGATTCGAAATCGGTTGGAAAAACACCGTCCAATTCATTTGCTATGACCTTAGCGGTAAAGTGTAAATTTCGAGCGCGAGAGTAATAGCCCAATCCTTCCCACATCTTCATTACTTCATCCTCTGGGGCTTTCGCCAAATGTTTTACCGTCGGGTATTTAGACTTAAACTTTTCAAAATAGGAACGACCTTGTTCTACTCGAGTTTGTTGAAGGATGATTTCTGAGAGCCAAATGAGGTAGGGATTCTTTTCTCCTTTCCAAGGCATTGGGCGCGGATTATTGTCAGCCCAATCAAAGAGATTTTTTTGGAAAAAGGAGATTTGCTCTTTAGTCATATTAAAGCAGGGCTGCTCCAAATACGCCAGCACTATCTCCTAATTTAGGTTTTAGAATGATAGTATCTAAACGCGGATTGAAAACGAATTTTTTGATGGATTCAATTCCTTCATCATAAAGGATGTCAATATTGCTCACGCCGCCACCTAATACAATCACATCGGGGTCAAGCATATTGATTACAGAGGAAAGACTTTTGCCAAAATAATGTATCAAACGCTCCATCGTAGCAACAGCATGAGCATCTGACTTGTCTTGGTACCGATTGACGATTTCTTTAAGTTTTAGATCATTTCCCGAAAGGGACTTATAGAAGCGCTCCAAACTAGGACCAGAGATGATTCGCTCTACGCAACCGACTTTTCCACAATAACAATCTCCTCCTGAATCATCTAAAAAATTATGCCCCCACTCTCCTGCGATTCCTTGACGACCATTAATTACTTTTCCGTCAACAACTACGCCGCCACCAACACCTGTCCCCATGATGACTCCGAAGACGACATTGGCATCAGGTAATGCTTCTTTGGCTGCGCCAAATTTTGCTTCCGCTGCTGCGAAGCAATTCGCATCATTAGCCATTGAAATAGGAATCCTTAAAATATCTTCTAAATCTTGTTTAAATGACTGACCGTTGAGACAAGTCGTATTGGCATTTTTTAAAGTATTGGTGATTGGGTCAAGGGCACCTGGGGTTCCAATTCCAATTTTTTCGGGAAGCATCCCTACTTCTGAGGAAAGCACTTCGGTGAGTCGATGGATTTGTTTGAGGATGTGCGCATAGCCTTTATGCGCCTCTGTAGGAATTCGAGTTCTGCGAATGACGTTGAGTTCATTCGAGTTTTCGAGAATGACGCCCTCGATTTTTGTGCCTCCTAAATCTATTCCCCAAAGTGGTCCCATCTTATAGGTTTGAAAGTTGAAGGTTCAAAGTTCAACGACTATTTCGTTTGAACCTTGAACCTTCAACGTTGATTATTTTTTGTTATCCGAATTTTTTAGAGAAGTCTTGCATTACATCTACCAAGGCTTGCACGCTTGATTTCGTCATCGCATTATAAATGGAAGCTCTAAAGCCACCAACTGAACGGTGTCCTTTGATTCCATTGATTCCTGCGTCTGTGCAAGCGTCTATGAATGGCTGCGTCAATTCTGCATCACTTGGAAGGAAACAAACATTCATGCGAGAGCGATCTTCTTTTGCTACAGTGCCATGAAATAATGGATTAGAATCAATCTCATTATAAAGTAAATTCGCCTTGGCGATGTTGTGTTGTTCGATTCCTTTTAATCCTCCTTGCGCTTTTAACCAACGCATCGTCAACATCAAAACATAAATAGGAAAAGCAGGAGGCGTATTAAACATTGAGCCTTTGTCTGCATGCGTTTTATAATTAAGCATGGTCGGAATTGCTCTGTCCGTACGCCCAATCCAATCTTTTTTTACGATTACTAAAGTTACTCCGGCAGGTCCAATGTTTTTTTGCGCACCAGCGTAAATCATTCCGTACTTTTCAATATCTATCGGACGGCTGAACATATTGGAAGACATATCACATATCAAAGGAATGCCTCCTGTCTCAGGAGTTGATTGATATTCCGTTCCAGAGATGGTGTTGTTGCTTGTGGTATGGACATACACTGCGTCGGAAGGTACTTTCCATCCTTTAGGAATGTAGGTAAAGTTCTTGTCCTTTGAAGAAGCAACTACTTCGACATTGCCAAAATGCTTTACTTCTTTGATGGCTTTGGTTGACCAAGTGCCTGTGTCAACATAGGCAGCAGTTTCTGATTGACCTAAGAGGTTCATCGGTGCCATGTAGAATTGAGAACTTGCTCCCCCTGTCAAGAACAGTACTTCATAGGAGTCGTCAATGCCTCCGATTTCTCTAATTAATTGAACGGCTTCGTCCACGATGGCAGTGAATTCTTTGCTTCGGTGGGACATTTCCAAAAGGGAAAGACCTACTCCATTATAGTCAAGTGCAGCTTGAGATGCTTGCTCAAATACTTCTTTCGGCAAGATGGCTGGACCTGCGCTGAAATTGTGTTTTTTCGCTGAAATGATTTGGCTCACGGCTTAGATTTTATTAGTGAAATATGGGTGATAATCTTAGACCGCAAATATACTTGATTTATTTCCTCATTTGCCTTTCGGCAAACGGAATTTCGAAGAGTCAACAAAATTCAATTTTATTTCCCGACAACCTGTCTCGAACTCGCTTCGGGAGGGAGAAAAAGAATTCCTATGGCTGATCCCACCAAGTTCCCAATTTAGTATCAACTACTTGGTTGGTTTTATTGAAGCTAAAAGTTAGCTCTTCAAAATAGGGCGCACGCCACTTCGATTTAGGAGGACGAGCAAAAGCATAGGGTTCAGTCGGAATACCGAAAAAGTTTTTATCTAATTCGCCATTAGCGTTTTCATCATGGAAGATAGCGAGGGCGTAGGTGCCAAATTTAACTTCATCCATCACTATAGTAATGTCTCCTTTTTCATCAACCTCCACCCCCTTCAAAATTGATCTCTCCTTTACAAAAAGGTTTTCTTGTGAATCATAAAGCGCCAACCAAATCATTCCTTTTGGCTCTTTAATATTTTCCAGGTTAATGACTAAATCTCCTTTGACGGGATTAGTAAAGGAGAGGATGGCAAATAAAACCAATAAAAAAAATAGAAGCTCTGTAAATCGAATATTCATTATTCTATATTTCATTTCCGGCAAAATTAGTGGTTAAATCCTAAAATCAATTGTCGCGAACTAAGCACGTATCAAAATGCATTTATTAAATTTGCGTTAGCCAATTCCTAAATTTAATCTTTTCCCTTACGGTAAATAAATTGACCTTAGTAACCGTCCAAAAATATTAATAAGCAATTCGAGTTTCTTTTGGCGCCACTCTTCCCCGAAGTGAATTCGGGGCACGCGTTAATTTTTATTTCAATAGCTAAGGCTATTCAAAGAAAAATTGCCTCAATTGCCTCCAAAACAATTCTCGAATTATTCTATTAATATTTATGACCGATTACTAATTTCAAACATTATTTTTTTGATTTGGTTGGAAAACGCACATGATGGATAAGAAGAAAACAATTTCGGGATTTTCTAAACTCTCCAAGCGAGGCAAAATCAAATGGCTTGTTGATAACTTCTTCAAAGATCCTGAAGGTGTAGCAAGAGAGCTAAAAAGCTACTGGCACGGAGATGAAGCGCAACAGAAAATCCTTGATGGCTTCAGTGAAAACACCATCAGTAACTTTCCAATGCCATTTGGTGTGGCACCTAATTTCAAAATCAATGACGGAACCTATTGCGTGCCGATGGTAACGGAAGAAAGCTCCGTGGTAGCAGCTGCTTCTGCTGCCGCTAAGTTTTGGTTGGACAGAGGAGGTTTTCGCACTGAGATTATTGATACATTAAAAATTGGTCAAGTCTCTTTCATCTGGGAAGGCGAATTTGAAAAACTGGAAAAACACTTCCCTGAGTTAGAAATACAACTCCGAAAAAACGCAGCCGATATCACTGCCAACATGGAAAAACGTGGCGGCGGCATTCGAAAAATAGAATTAATCAATCTCTCTAAGCTCGAATCGAATTGCTATCAACTCAAAGGCAGTTTTGAGACTTGCGATAGCATGGGTGCTAATTTCATCAACTCGGTCTTGGAGTCGTTTGGGCAGACCATTCAATCCTTTGTAGCGACGCATTCGGCATTTTCCGAAAGGGAAAAAAATCTGACGGTGGTGATGTGTATTCTTTCCAACTACACCCCTGATTGCACTGTAAAAGCAACAGTTGAATGCCCCATCGAGAATTTAGGGAATTTTCCAAATGGGATGAATGCAGCGGCTTTCGCCGAAAAATTTGCATTGGCAGTTCGTATTGCGACTATCGATCCTTTTCGGGCAACGACTCATAACAAAGGCATCTTCAATGGCATAGATGCAGTAGTCCTCGCTACTGGAAATGATTTCCGCGCCATCGAAGCATGTGGTCATACTTACGCCGCTCGAGATGGTCAATATAGAAGCCTCAGCAGTTGCGAGGTGAAAGATGGCATGTTCAAATTTTGGTTAGAAATTCCTTTGGCACTCGGCACTGTTGGAGGGCTTACCAAACTCCACCCTATCGCAAAGCGCTCCCTCGAAATGTTAGGCAACCCTGGTGCGCGTGAGTTTATGCAAATCACTGCCGCAGTTGGTTTGGCACAAAACTTTGCTGCTCTCCGTTCGCTCGTGACAACGGGCATTCAACAAGGGCACATGAAAATGCACCTCACCAACATTCTCAATCATTTTAAAGCTACCGAAAAAGAAGAGAAAGCTGCCATCACTCACTTTGAAAAAGAAACTATCTCTTTCAATGCCGTTCGGACATTTTTGGAAAAAAGCAGAGGGCAAGCCATCAATTTGAGTGTTTAATTTCGTGGTGCTTGGAATGTAAAAATGGTTTCATGGTTGAATGGCTTTATGGTTATTGAGCCATGAAAATATCACCTTAAAGCATGTTTAAAATTCAGGTTTAGAGGCGAAAATCAAAGATTTTTGGTTCTGAAGAAACCAAAAATTTAATTCATAGCAGGGCTACAGATTCAATTTTTGGTAAAATCAGGTTCAAAGAAATTTGATTTGCAGTTTAAAGCTGAAATTTAAACATGCTCTTATTTCATCTGCTTTGAACCCCTCTCTACGAGATTTGTCTAAGAACCAATTTCTTTAACAAAGAAGCTTCCTTTTTATCATTCCTTTAACTGTTAAGGACGCAACAGCAAATATCGAATCTGGTCTTTGGGGGTATCCCTCAAGTTAGTTGTCATATCTAACACAAGAAAATTACCTGTTCACTAAACTTTTATCAAAATGAAAAAGATCACTTTAGTTATTGCATTAGCAATCGTCTCGACCCTTTCCCTTTTTGCACAAAAGGAAGAAACTATTTTGGGTAGCTCCGGTTTGCGTTTTTCTGGCGCATGGGGTGGCTCCGTTACCAACCTTACTTTTTTTGAGGATGACTTTGCCATCACCACCGGTGGCTATGGTGGACTCGAATTTGGCAAAACGATTTTTGTCGGTTGGGGAGGTTTTAGTACGACTTCCAATTTTAGACTTCCTGATCTGACTACCGATAGAATCAACATGAGCTACAATGGTTTAATGCTTGGCTATGCGCCAAAAGCATACAAGGCATTGCATCCACAATTTATGTTGATGACAGGTGGCGGTCGCATGTCGATTGCAGGAGAAGGATCAGATGATGTATTTGTGGTGCAGCCATCTATTGGAGCTGAGCTCAACATTTTCAGATGGTTCCGAATCGGATTAGATGCCGGCTATCGTTTTGTTGGCGATACTGATTTCAACGATATCAATGATTCGGATGTCTCTGCGCCTTTTGGTCAGATAAATTTCAAGTTTGGTTACTCGTGGGGGCGCTATCGTAGCCGCAATAAGGAGAAGTATGATGAGTTGCCGTAATTGATTTCGAGATTATGTGAGTTCGAGATTTCGAGAGGTGCTCCCTCGAAATCCCGAATTCTTCTCTACTCCTTTCGGCGAAAGCGACCGAAAATACTTCCTCTCTTCCAATAAAGGACTCCGAATAAAATTAGAAAGGGCCAGATGTTGATCAAAGCGATGATTAAACCAGTCAACAAACTCCAACCATTTTTAAACCCACTTTTCACCTTATCGAAAAAAGTGATGGTGTAAGTAGCAGGAGCGTTTTTGTGTTCTACTCGCTGATAGATTGACAGATTGATAGTGCTCAACGATACTTGACTCTTTAGGTACTTCAAGCGCCCTTCTTTTGATTCGATTTCTTCTTGCAATACTCGAATTGCTTCCTCTGCTTTCAAAACATCTTCTACCGTTTTCGCTTTATTTCTCAATAACTCAATGTATTTGTCGCGCACATCTTTTTTGGTTTTCAATCGCGTTTGAATATCCACAAACTCTTCCGTGACATCTTTCGAGTTGATTCTTTTGTGATTGACGAAGATGGCGTCCTTTCCTAAGGCGTCCAATAACTTTTCAAAACTCTCGCCCGGCACTCTAATCGAGATGTCGTTATTAATTTCATAGGTTGAGTTCGATTGATTCATCGAGGTGATATAACCGCCGTTGGCTTCGACGATCTGTTTGGCATTGGCAGTCGATTCATCTACATTTTCAACCTGAATGCGATAGTCGGCAGTTTTGATAATTTTTCGTTGAGCCGGTGCTATTGGTTCATTCGGAGATCGTTGAGTTGGGGGTTGCTCTTCATATTCTTCAATAGCTTCAGATGAAGATTGATCCATCATGGCTTCTTTTCCTGAATAGTTTTCGCTTGCACTTTGACATGAAAACAAACCAAGAATGAATAGGAATAAAATAAATTTTCTCATGTTATTCGGTTTTTGTTAGTAGCTTGAATTACGACCTACCATTTGAGCATCGTCTCCTGAAAGGGACGATGCGATATTTTGTATCACATCGTCCTCTACCGAGAGACGATGCTCGACATTTTGGAATACATCGCAATTTGTGTTAGGAGTCGTGAGACAGATGATCTACTTACCGTTTTTGGCGTATTGAGATTTAGTTC
>CALCJP010000136.1 GCA_937967625.1 uncultured Saprospiraceae bacterium | reverse complement strand
TAGGAAAACCGTATTGGTAGGATTCTCTTTGGTGAACGGAGAAAGTCCCTGCCAAGCAGTCCCTGCATCAAAAAATCCAACCGCTTGGAAGTTACGAATGAAAGCAGAATTGGTGCGAGGCCAGATGTATTTTAGGAGGGGCATGCGCACCTCTGTGTTGACTAAGGCAAAGGAGTTCCCATTGCGAATATTCATTTTGAAGCCACGCAAATTGGCGGCTATGGTTTGATAAGCAAAGTTGCCTTGTGGCACCGGAATGGTCTGATCAAACTGCTGGAAAATCCAATTTTCGACGCCCCCCAGATAGTAAAGAATTCGCTCTGAACCGAAGGAAGTCGAACCCGCTGCTCGCAATGCCAAAACCGAATGCTTCAAAAAAGGCACATAGTGTCTGGCATCAAAACCGGCAACGCCCATCCAACCACTGTTGAATTTAAAAGTGATGTCATCGCTCAGATTGAGGTCGAAACGTTTGACGGCTTCGGCGAAAAATTTATAGCGGGTGCCATGCTTGATATTGATGGCATAATCCAAAGAATTATCAAAGACATATTCCAGCTTGACCCCAGCGCGCTGCTCTCTTACGATGGGAGCAACGAGAGAATTCTGATCGGTCGAAAGTGGGGTCAATCGGTCGGTTCGGATGGTTCCGGTGGCTCTTAGACTTTTATAGACATTGAATGGATATTTCCATTGTGTCAATGCGAGATTGGTGGTGGATTCAAAACGGCGAGGGAAAATTGATGCTCTATCCAAAACTGATTTTTGATTGCGGCGATAGTAGGCATATCGCTTGTCAATCCGATGTTTTTTATCATCGAGGAAAATGAAATACTCAGCACCATCAAAAGTAGTGGGTATTCGCACTCCTCCTTCTATTTGATAGTCTTCGAGTAGGTCTTTGAAGTTGGCTTTCATCAGAATGCCTGCCGGGGGCGTTCTGAAATCTTCGGGGGTGCCTGCGAAACTGTTTAGTCCACCAAAGAGGAGATTGTTATCCAAGTTGGAGGTGAAAAAATCGGTTCGGAATTTAAGGCGATAAGGAATGATTCGCGCTGGTCGAAACCGATGGATTTTTTTTGGTTGAACCCTTACTATCATCTTTTTGCCGGAAGTGACAGTGGTTTCTTTTACCTTGTTTTCAACGACGATTTTTGCTTTTTGCTCAGGCTGGTAATCGTCAAATTCAGTTTGGAATTTATAGTTGTCAATATCTATTTTTTCAAGTACCTCTTTTTGGGTTTTGTCAGGTTGTTGTTCTCCTTCCGGTGGGGTAGGGGACTTGGTTTCTGCCTCCAAATTTTTCTCAATAATTTTTTCAATACGATTCATTATTTTTTGCTCCGCAAATTTTGAAGCAGCGAATCTGGTGGGTTTCGGAATGATCTCAAACTCGGGTTGCAAGTCGCCCAAAAAGACTTGCGGTTTTTTATCTTTTACGATGGACTGAACATACTTGCCGACCTTGGGCGCAGAACTCATCGTCAAAATATTTCTATCTATATTTGATTGAAAATGAGTCACTCCGCGTGTTTTGATGACGGGACGTAGATAAATCGAGTCTATGGAAGTGGAGTCCACTTGCTCAAAGGTAGAGTCAATGTGGAAGATCAATTCTTCCCCATCCTTGAGTTTCAGAACGCGCTCTTGGTAAGCCACATAATCTTCGAGATAGCCCGCAGATTGGTTGTAGATTCCGGTATGGTTGGAGCGGTACCCAAACCATGTGGTGTCGATAGCAATCGGCGAGAATTCATCAGAAACATCAGTGTCCGTCACAGGCACAAATTCGTTGGGCTTCTCATCCAAATCATAATAGAAAATATCAAAATCGCCGAGAGGCAAAATGGTATCCATGCGCAGATTTGCTTTCTCCACATTGGGTCGGTTGGAAGAAAAAAGAATGCCGCGCTTGTTGCGCAGGTTTACGACGCGAGCGTCGAGGTCATCCCAGTAGTCGTTGGTAATTCGAGCTGTTTGGCGGGTGTTCAGGAAGTAGTAAAACAGGTCCGAAAAACCCCAAACTGTTCCGGAAAGTACCAGCGTATTTCCGTCAAGGAAATCGGCGCTATTGATTCGTTGATATTGAGGGTCGAGTGGTTCAGTAACTGATTCGTCGGTGCCGGTGTCGTAGAGTTTTAGCTGAATCACATCGCGTCGCTCATAAATGATGGCGAGTTGATAATTATTAGGGTGCCAAGCCAAAATCGGGTAGGCATAATCCGTAGCCTGAATCACGTTTTTGTAGCCGGTTTTGAAAATCATTTTGCGCTTGCCGGTTTCGACATCTTGGAGGAAAACCTTGGTCTTTCCCACCTGATTTGTCGCATAAGCGATTTGCTTTCCATCCGGGCTGATTACCAAGTTGGTGAGGGGTAATTTTTTTCGGTTTTTTATCGGTATTTGCCGTAAGGCTAAAGAGTCAAAATTATTGACTTCCATCTGATATCGGCTCTTATAGAAATCATCCCAGGCAATATTTATCCCATCATAGGTGGAACCGAGTACATACAAAATACCGCTCTCCACACTTCTGTTGATTCGAGTCAAATACACCAAATTCGAAACCGTGGATTTGCCATATCCTTTGCTGATGAAATACCACATGGACTGCCCCGCAAGGCGCGGATTTTTACGTGCCAATTTATCAAAGCCTTGATAATCGTCGCTCATGAAAACGTCTCTGAGTTGGTTGTCGAGGTCAGTATTCCAGGGTTCGCCGCAGTAACCGACGAGTCCTTGCTTGAACCACTCTGGGAGGTTCATCATGACGGCGTTTTGTACGATTTCTTGCAAACTCGATCCGAATAGCATGGAGTTAATAAACACCGAAGCAATACCTTCTCGAATCTGTTTTCTGAGGTGGTTGTGGTCACCGTTGAAATGCACAAACATCTTGTTGCCCACGATTTTGGTTTGTCCCGTGGAGTTGATAAAAGTCTCTTCGCTACCGATGTTACTTTGCTTGAGATCTGTGATGTCCACATAGGCGATGATCTCTATTTTGCGATTCATTCGGTATTCCAAAATGCTCTGAATGTTTTCGAATTCCTGCTCTGCGATCATGACGGCAGCTTGCCCCACGTTGCGCGCTTCGCCATACCAGTAGGTGGTGAAATTATAGCTTTCATACTCAGACCAATCTTCAAAATCTTTGTGGTATTGAATTCGGTTCTTCCCAAATTCAGTATTGACCATTTGCCCTTCGGCAAATAAGGGTAGGAGAAACAGTATCGGGAGTAAGTAAAACCTGCAGCGCATGTATTGACTTTTTTGAGTGCATTTTGCCTTCCGAAGCGAGTTCAGAAGTTGCCTTTCGGCAAATGACATCAATTTCCCGAAAGGGAAAAATCAGTGAGCTTAAATGCACGGCTTTTTTACGGATTCGAATCGAGTTTCAATTTAAACTATTCAGGGGATAGATGCTATGCTCAGTTGCTCCGATTTTAACGTTGAAAGTGAGGATTTGTTGGATGGGTGTCGTTGGGGTTGCTTCTAAGTGAGGATATTTTTATTTGCCTTTCGGCAAATCAGCGCAAATGAATTTGTAACATAGGTAACTTTGAAAATGACCTATTCGATTGCTGTAAGCAATATTGGAAGGAATAGGAAGATTTATAGGGAATGATGTAGTAAAAAATTACTTTGATAAATTTAACCGCATTGTGTAACTCTTGAACATTCAAGATAAACACATGGTAAAGAAGAAAATGGGAGTTTTCAAAGTCCTAAAAATTGATGTCCCCATATTAAGAAAAACGGCCGTTTTATTAAACCAATTATTTATTGAGAAATAATCAATTTCCCAGACTTGAGTACTCCAAACCGATTTTCTATTTTATAGAAATACAAACCATTGGGATGTGAAAGAAATAATTGGTACTCACTTTGTCCTTTTGGAAACTCCATTATATCAATCTCTTTTCCAGTAAGATCATAAAGGATAAAACTAGCTGCTTCGCTTAAAGGCACATCCAGTTCTATCTTGATTTCCCCAAAAGTAGGGTTAGGGTACACAACCAAGCCAGAATTTTCTAAGTCAAAAACACTACTAATTTTAATTGTATCACAAGGACTATCTTCAAGCGCACCTAATCTATAGTTTGGATAAAAAGGCATGGCAACATTCACAGTTGGGAGCTTTATTTTATGCTGCCTAACCCTACAACCAATACCTTTTTTGTTGGGTACATCAATTACATGCAAAGAATGAGAACCTGGCAACCCGGAACCAACATATATTTTTCCATCAGGTCCTAATTGCATCAAATAAAAGTCAGTGCCTACTAAAACACTCTCCTCTGGCGACAGCCAAACAGTATCCCTAAATCCATCATATTGAGCAACTATTTCTTTTGAATCAATAATATTATCAGCCCACATATCATACTGATAAATTTCTTCTCTTGAACAGGTATAAAAAAAACGGGAGTTAGGAGAGAAAGCTCCTCCGAAAGCTATAGTTGGGGGTGGTTCATGAATTTGAATATGATTACTTAAAATCCCTGTGCATCTATCAAAATCATAAATATCTAAAAAACTCCCTATACTTCGATTGTTTGCTGAAGTTACAGCATATTTTTTGCCATCTGGGGAAAATACTCCAGTCCCTAATCCGAGATGAGTTTCAATACCGATAGACTGAGTGTCCACTCTAATATCATGGTGTTCACTAAATAAAATTGAATAGTACAGGTTACTATTTGCCCTCCTTAAAAACATCCACCAATCTCTTCCATTCCCATGTTTTACTGCTGTTAGTCTTTCATGATCTAAAGTATCATTTATTATTTCTCTATCTAATTCTACTACCTTTCCTAATCCGCCATTTTCAGCCATGTTTATTTTTGAATAATTCAAGCCAGTTCCAGATAGTTTAATATTTACTATCCCGTTTGTGGTAGAAAAGTAGTGATAGATGTGTTTATTCTCCGAAGGGAGGACAATGTTTCCTTGAAACATTACCTCAGGGTTTAATTCATGAGAAAAGTCACTGCCTTCAATTTTTTGAAAACGATTGTTCTCCAAATAAGAACCATTTCCAGAGAATAAAAAATTACCTTCAGAATCTGAAATAGCCATGGAGTTTTCTTGAAAATCCATGATTCCATTTTTTTCATAATAGATTTTCGGAGGGGAGTCATTAAAATCAATTATAGAAGTGCCCCAAAGTGAATCAGATTGCAAATCGCGCCGATCTCGTCCGAACATCCACACTTGATCGTGTTTTTGACCAAAGCATGGCAGTGACAAAAATATACAACCAAGTATTGTTAAAAATGTCTTCATAAAAAATTATAAATAAAAGGGAATGATCAAAATTAGGATCACTCCCTTTCATTAACCAATTATTTTCTTAAAATTGTCAATTTCTTTGCTACTTCCGTCCCAGACGAATACTTAACTTTAACCAAGAATACCCCTGTTGGCACATTTGTAATATCAATTAATTCGGTAATACTTGGTTCATTGAATGTTTTTTCTAAGACTTTCCTTCCTGATAAGTCAAAAAATTGCACAGTTATCACATCTTCCTCCAACACTCCTTTTTCAAACGAAAGATTTAATTTATCAAAAGCTGGATTGGGGTAAATCTCCAATGAAGAAGAAATATTAATACTTTTTGATGTTTTAACTCCTTGACTTATTCGTTGTTCACTACCCTCACAATTAGAATCATCAAAAATAAAATCCGGATCATAATACATATTGTACAAATTTCGAGCTAACAAAACCCCTCTTCCACCTTCAACTGGGCATTGTATTCCAATATCAAACAATTCGGTAGCTTGGTTTTCAGTAACAGTCTCAGAGCCTATTATATAAACAGATAGCTTTATATTATTGACGGTTTGAAGATTTTGCTCAAAAATATTCTGAGGAATTATTTCAGCATTTTGAAGAATTATCCCTGGCAACAATTCTGACTTCCTAACTTCGAATGAGTCTAAATTAGGATAATAGCCTGTTAACAGGCTAAATAAATCGTTTTGAATTACTAACCTTTGATTCGATAATAAAAGAGAATCTTCTGCTGTTGTGGCCTCTTGAATTAATGAATCTAATCCCTGAATTTCCATCACTTTTATTCCTATTTCATTTGAAATGGAATTTAATGTCTCTTTTTCGGAATCACTAAAGCTTAAAGCATTTTCGGTTTGAGATTTAATCTCAAAAAATTGATCAAGGGTTGAATTTTGATTTGCAAAATAAAATGAATCAACGCTTGAATTCTGACCTAACAAATATTCATTTTCAGATAACTTTTCATAAAAATCCATCTGAATTTCCCAATTAGCCATTATCCCAAATTGACTGTTAACCGCCGCTAAGTCAACATTCGTGATTTCTGGACACTCTACTCCCTCGACTTCTCCATCACATGGATCTGGATCTGGGTCTGGGTCTGGATTCACTGAAAGCGAACATTGCGGATCGATATCACAAAAATTTACGTTTATGTCCAGTTGATCTAATAAAAACCAATCATCCGGAGTAGGATTATCACAATCTGAATTAGGGAATATACTATGAGGCCAGAAAGGTTGTGAACATGTTTGTACAGTAAATCTCGAAAGTCGAATAATATTCGAGTTTTGGCTATAATGGCGAGCAGCCTTACCGCTAAACGATCCACTCCATTCGTTCAATCCGTAAAGCTGTTCTCCAATAATTGCGTTTGATGAACATTTAAAACCAAAAACGGTAGTTGATTTGCCTGTAATTTTATTGTTTTTGAGAACAGTTTCTTGAGAGGGATATGAAAAATGAAACCCATCATCTCCTGCTTCTACTATATTGCAACAATATAATCCCCCTGTGGACATTTTAGAGACAATACTAGGTCCACTCTTCGATCCCCAGTAAATTTCATTTCCTATAAATTCTACATCTTCTGCATTGTCCGAAAGGATTCCAGCACCTCTATGGGAGTCATTGGAAATCATTTCTACTCTATTTTCTAAAAAACCAAGCCTATTTGATTCAAAAATTTGAATTCCGTTACCAATAAAATCCTGGTTCGCAGAGGGAAAGATTTTGTTATCAAACAACAAAGAAGAGCTAGGTTTTCGTCCTATCACATTGTTTAAATGAATACCTGTACTACTATAGCTACCCATAGGATCAGGATCCGTGAAAAAACTGGAGGAGGCTCCTGATAAAACATTTTGATCTAAGGTAAATGAAACATCAGTTATAGTATTTTGGTAATCTATTCCAAATCGTTCATAATTACTTACCTTATTGTTAAATAAATTCATCGTGGCCGCAAGGTTGCGTGAGGAAATACCCAAAACAACAGTTGAAATAATATTATTACTCGCTTGAAGAAGTGTTTTATCATTTGCAACAATTCCCCCCGGGGAGTTGTCAATTTTATTATCCGTAATTACTAAATATGAACCTCCTCCTCCAAAAACACCTATGCCATCTATCCGATCGAGAAAGCCAGTTAGAACATCTACTCTAAGGTACATGTCCTGAAAAACATTATTCTGGGCTACTAATAAACTTTTATTCGCTACTATTCCATTATTTATATTTTGAAACCTATTCGAGGTAGGGAATATAGAGTTCGTGACAGAGCTTCCTACAACTATTGAAGCTGTTTCAGCGAGGATTCCCGCATAATAATTATTTTGAGGCGCTGGGAATTGTCCGTCGAAGGGAGGAAGTAAAGAGCAACCTGGTTGAGAGCATTCAAAAACATTCCAAGAAATAGGAAAGTCTGAAGAAACAGGTGTAGGAAAATTCCCACTGCTGCCATTTGCATAAATTCCAACATAGTTATCCACAAAACTATTAAGGCCCATGTGCGAAAAGGTTGACCCCCCCATTGCTTGAACAGCATATTGTGCATCTTGAATCCAGTTAAAAAGGAAATCTAGTGTCCCTCCTTGTTGGACAGTTATCCCTTTCCACATTTGTGTACATCCATGAATTCCTCTAAAATCCATGGACTGGTCACCAAAGTTTGAAGTTCCTCCGATTCTCAAAGTTGCACCATTTTCAACAACAATCTCAGAGCCTGGTTGCATTCTGATTTCTCCATTGGTGAAAGAATAGCCAGAACCACTTCTCACAATCAGTCGTCCACTAATAGCCAAACATTCTCCAAATTGACTAATATCTAATCCTCCAAGTGGAAGATTTGTTTCATCGATGTATGTACCACCTCCGTTAGGTAGATTTTGGTCAGGGGGATTTGCAGCTATATTAAAACTGTTTGCTTCTGTGCATGGACATTCGAAACT
>CALCJP010000135.1 GCA_937967625.1 uncultured Saprospiraceae bacterium | reverse complement strand
TTTAATGATATTCCATTTGCGCTCAATGATGTGACCTTGCTCAAGCGCGATACCTCTTCGATGATTACGATAAAGACTTTTGTCAATGGCGCTTTGCTCAACACCTATTGGGCAGATGGAATCATCGTGGCGACGCCGACGGGTTCCACTGGTTATTCGTTGAGTTGTGGAGGGCCGATTCTATTTCCTGATAGTGGCAATTTTGTGATTACGCCCGTTGCACCGCATAATCTGAATGTGCGTCCCGTTGTGATTAATGATGACGCAATCATCTCTTTTGAGGTAGAAGGACGTGCTGAAAATTTCCTTTGCACCCTTGATTCGCGTTTCGAAACCATAAATACTACCCATCAAATCGCTGTGCGAAAAGCAGACTTTACTGTAAAAATGGCACACATTCCTGATCATGGCTTCCTCAAAACAATTCGCGAAAAATTGAGTTGGGGAGTAGATAAGCGGAATTAAACAGTGTGACAGTTGACAGTGAGCAGTATGACAGTAGCCAAAACGCAGCACGCAGTTGTCCCCGCCGCACCAACCGTACCCCGAGCGGAGCCGAGGGGCACAATCAAAACATCGAACTTTAAACCGTTGTTGACTTCCACTCCGCTCAGCCAACGGATTCGCTTCCACTTAAATCTTTCAAACAATCAACCTTGAAGTATCTATCAATTTTTCTATTTCTTTCCATTTCAATTCCAGGTTTCGCTCAATCCCAACCCATCATCATCGATGGCAAATTCGATGATTGGGAGAATATCGACCCATTCTTTGAAGACGAAATTAATGACGCTTCTGGCATCGATTTTTTGAATCTTTGGGTGGCGAGTGATCTGCAATTTTTATATTTCAATATTGAGGTGGGTTCTGAAATTGAATTGAGTGAGGGCAATGATATTCAATTATACATCGACACTGACAATAACGCCAGTACGGGTTCTTCAATTCAAGGCATAGGTGCTGATTTTAGGTGGGAATTTGGAGAAAGAGATGGTCTGTTGAATACCCTTCGAGTTTTTCATAATGACATAGGTTTGATTACCGCACCGACCGTTTCTGGCAATCGTTTTGAATTTGCCATCCGCCGCGATGATGATTTTTATGATGATGAGATATTTTCCGGAAGGGAGATAAAATTCTTTTTGAGAAACAATCAATCGAATGGGGATCGCCTCCCTGAATCAGGGGTCTTGACCTATGAGCTGATTGATGAAGATTTGGGGCGTCTCCCCGATTTCTCTTTCGAGAAATATGATGACAACGACCTCCGTGTCCTTTCCTACAATGTCAAATTTGATGGCTTTTTCGACATCACTTTACAGCCCGCCTTTCGGCGAATTTTGCAGGCAGTGCAGCCCGACATCATTGGTTTTCAGGAGATATATGACCATTCTTCCGCTCAAGTGGCAGCGGTGGTGGAGACCATGTTGCCCTCCGCAGCAGGGGAGCAGTGGTATCATGATCAGGTCGATCCTGACATCAAAGTGGTGAGTCGATTTCCAATTACGAAAAAGGAGCGATTGGAAGGCGGAAGCAGTGGTAGCAGCGGCAATGGCGTCTTTTTGTTAGACCTTTCCAGCCGTCAAGGAGGTGAAATGCTTTTCGTCAACGCGCACCCGCCATGCTGCAATAATGACCAAAATCGCCAAGCTGAAATGGACAATATCATGGGCTTCATCCGCGACTCAAAAGCGGGGACGAGTTCGATTCCTTTGCAAGCAAACACCCCCATCGTCATCGTCGGCGACATGAATATGGTCGGAGATAATCAACAATTAAACACCTTCCTCACTGGCAATATCATCAACGAATTTCCAAACAACCCCGACTTCCGACCTGATTGGGATGAATCGGATTTTGAAGACGCGATTCCTTTGACGCCCAATTACCCAGGGTCGTTTACTTGGTATAATGAATTCAGTTCTTTCTCACCCGGCAGATTGGATTTAGTGATTTATAGTGGCTCGGTGATGGAGTTGAAAAATAGTTATTCGCTATTTACGCCAACCCTTACTTCCGATGAGTTGCAACAAAATGGACTCAATGCAAGAGACGCCACTGTCGCTTCTGACCACTTGCCCGTGATAGCTGATTTTGAGATTTTAAATACGACTTCCGTCGAAAATTCACCTACAGATTTTGCTCCAATCTCAATTGCCCCTAACCCTTTCGGGAAATATATTGACCTCAAAATCGATCTCCCACAAGCTGGCGAATTAACCATCGAGTTGCTTGATTTACAAGGTCGTTTGGCGAAAGCCGAAACAGTTGGGTATTTGCCGAATAGCTTGTCCCAAACTGGCTTCGGGAGCGAGAATTCGTTTCGGTTGGATGGAGTAGAGCATTTGCCGAAAGGCGTATATGTCTTACGAATCGAATTTGGGGGTTCGGTGTTTTTTGAAAAGATCGTCAAATAGGGTAGTATGGGCCACGGATGACGCTGATTTTCCTGATTAACACTGATCTGCGACAATCATGGCAATCCGTGTTATCTGCGTTCGATACTAACAAATAAGAGCATTTGC
>CALCJP010000134.1 GCA_937967625.1 uncultured Saprospiraceae bacterium | reverse complement strand
ATTTATTTAGGATATTAAGATTATGTTTAAAAAAAATCACCGCGTATAAAAATGAAAAACCGGAATATCCACTGACAAAAACACCCCCAATCTCACCCCACTATCCGTTACATTCTCCAGCACATTCCCAGCAGCGTCTTTCTCAATTTTGCGAGTATTGGGGCCTAACTGACCGCCAACGCCCAATGCAAAAGGCTTATCATTTCCAAAACCATAAACGTAATACATGCCCGGAGCGATGAGGTTTTTAAAACTCAACTCGGGGAGGGTAGAAGTGTTGTCACCGAATCGGAACGCGGTTACTGCTCCCACATCCAAAATCGGAAAAAACAAACTATGACTGCCTCTTTTATTTGCCCCACGATTAATGTTGACGCCGACGGGGGCGTGGAGTGCGAAAATGGTTTTATCGTTGTTTTGCTCCAAAAACTCGGTACCCACTGTGGGGCCGACATAAGCATTTAGGGCAACCGAAATTTTGGAGTATTTCTTCATGCGCGAGCTACCGGGAGGGAGTGCGAAAATTTCGAAAGCATACTCGATTTCGGTACTTGTTTGGGCATCGGCGACGGTTGCCATGAAGGTGGCGTATTTTAGGAATTCGTCTTTGGATTTGATGAGGGTAGGGTTGGTGCTTTTGCCGATGAAGTTGTCGATGATGTTGTTCATGTCCGCCAAGCCTTGGAGGTAGTTGCGCGACTGTACGTGATAAATTAGCTTATTGCCATTGTCAATCGTATTGATGAATTTTGAAAAATTTTCATTCTGCACTTCAGTCGTAAACTGTCCGGTGAAGCCCTGTATCGTTTTGAATAAACCTAAGGTTGAGGTGGTGTAATCATAAAATTGAGGATAGCTCACTGAGTCTGAAGTATTTTCTAATCTGTATAAAAAATCATCTGTCTTTTTGCCTTGCTCCAAAAGGTTCAGTATCATTTCTTTGAAGGCGCGGTTTTTATCTTTATTGGTTGCTTGACTGATTTCGGTGAGGTAGTTGCCGAAGGTGGTAGTTCCAAAATCTAAGTTTTCGCCTTTTTCGAAAAGTAAGCCTAAATACAGGTAAAGCGTCAACTCATCCACATTTTTATCAAACTCTTCGGGAAGTGTCCATCCGCTAACTCCATAGACAGAGTTCGAAATAATCTTCAATAATTTGAAAGAATTAAAAATCGTCTCAAACTCTTTTGGACAATCGTCCACACTACCCAAGTGGTCAATCATCTCGTAAGGCTTTACCTCTTCTAAAACCATTGGAGGAATTTTCAAACCCTCCTTGAGTAAAAAACGTGCGTTGTCATTTTCAATCAAATTGGTCTCTGCAGCCCAATTGGGAAGGTGGTTGGGGATCAATTCATAATCACTGATGAATCCCTCGCGAAGCGAAGTCAGAAAGGCTTCGTAATGATAAATCTCATCGCCCAGCACATTGAGCAAACTATGAGTGGTCGGAAACAAACATCTTAAATCAGGCTGCCGATTGACGGCTTCATTGAATTTGCTAAAGAAATGCAAGGACAATTCTTGCTTGGTTCGATTGACCAGCCATCTGCTAAATCCATCTACCAAACGAGTCGATAAATTGCCGCCCCTGGAATAGCCTTGCGGCGAATAAACCCCATCCTGGTCGTAATCAGTATAGTTTTTGACTGGCGAGTTGCTCACGTCTTTTGCCTCACGTATCGATATGGTCGCATAAGATTGTGGCATCAAAATCCGAGGCTCATCTTCTTCATCGGCGCTGATGTAGGGGTTGTTGAAAAGTGAATCAGAAACTGCTTGTGCGATGTCCGCTCTACCCACCGAGTCAGGGATGTCTAAGATTCTTTTAAGGCGATAGAAGTATTCGTATTGCTCAAATTCCATTTCGACAAAGTAACCAGCAGTGAGTGCGCCTGACTCCGATTCTTTGATGAATTGACGCAAGAAAATCGCGTCTTCAATCAAGGTCTGACCACTTGCGTGGAATGAAAGTGTAAATGCAAATAATAGGAGGATTGAGCTGTGTAGTTTGATAAGTATGTTTTTCATCACGATAGGTTTGTTGCTTTGTAAGCTGTTGATAGTCAATAGGTTAAGTTTTGAGAGTTGATTATGGGAGTTGGTTGTGTTGCCTGTGGGGGTGTGAGATCAGCCTTTCGGCAAATGTGGTTTCGAGTCGAAATAATTCAACTCGGATTGGTTCCATTTGCTCCTACTCTAAAGAACTGAAACGGGGCGTTACTGCTCATCTCACCTTTGTTGAATTTGGGGCAGTTTTCCGCGAAAGCGGTGATCAAATCTGCTTTGGAGCGGCGGCGGTAATTGGTTTCGGTGGCTTTCCAATGTGCGATTTGGAGGGCTAAAGCGCCTGTCAGTGCGGCGGTGGCATGGCTACTTCGAGCATCAATAGTCTGCCCGGAGGAGTTGTCGCTTGCAGTGTATGATTTGATGGGTAGCTCAGGGAAAAGGAACTCAATTCCTTTTGTCCATTTGAACTCATCAGGTAGTTTTTTGAGCAGTTTTTTTTGTGGAACGCCAGTGACGAGCGAGTAGGGGAGGCGCGAGGGAAATCCCAATTTGTTGAGTCGGGCGGGCAGTCCTGAGTTTTTGAGGGAGGAGACGAAGATGATATTTTGGGCTTTCAGATTTGCTAAAGCTTGGTCTATCAGCGGCAGGTCGGCTCGATTGGTGATGCGTGGAAAACTGCTATTGCAAATGATATCGACATCGAGGCGTATGCAAAGTTGGAGGGCGCAAAGGATGTACTCTTGGCGGGTGGCTTTGTTGGTGTCTAAGATTTTGATGATGTAGATTTCGGCATTGGGTGCCATGCCGATGATGCCGTCATCTTCGGGTGAGTTGGCGCCCAGAATACTCAAAAGTTGGGTGCCATGCAGGTCTGAATTGGGGAGGGCATCGGAGATGTCGTCTTTCCCTTCAGCGGTCTGTGGGTCGAAGCCGGCGATTGTGACATCAAATTTTCTTCCCTCAACGTCATGATGGCTAAGTGCCGGTAGGGTTAGGTTGGCGCCTTTGTCTATGAGCGCAATTTTGACTCCTTGCCCTTTGGTTGCTTTCATTTTGGCAGGAAGTCCAATGAGCTTTGAAGCATAATCAAACTGGGGCATTAGGCTATTTTTATGGGTGATTAAATGATTGATTGTCAATAGGTTGCGTAAAAGTAAGTTACTGGTCTTTAAAAAAGAAAAGGAAGCTGCCGAAACAACTTCCTTTCAAAATACAGCATAAAGCTGTCGTTAATGAAATAGCCCAAAAAAGTTTAATCTTTTGTGTTTATCTATAAGGTTTGGTTTTTTGCGTGTGTGTATTTCAAAGTGTGTAAATCGATTTCATTTGGATTTTGAACAAAAAGGAGGAAGAAAAAGTAAACGAATAAAACTGATTATTAATTAGAAAAAAAACCAACGGGTCTGTTTACTTTTCTTCTTCCTGAATAAATAATTTGAACAAAGACGAACCCATGTTTTTCAGAAATTTTCAGCAGGCTTGCCTCTTTTTCTGGGTTACATGGATTTAAATTTTTTTGGCTTTTTGGGGCGATTGTTTATTTGCTTGGGTTTTTTGGTTGGGTCCGAGCCAAAAAATGGCTCGGACCTGAGGCAAAATTGGGATAAAATGCCTAATTATGAGTGCAATGAAATTTAAGGATGTACCTATTTAAGAGTCTATTTTGATGGTTTTGAGGGCAACTCCTTTTTCTGTTTTGATTTGGAGAAAATAGATGCCTGGGGCAGCTTCCTCCTGAAGTCTGATCTTTATTTTTTTATCTGTGGTATTGTCAAAACTTATAGGAATCGTTTTTCCTAATGGGTCGATAAGGGACAATTCTTTTATGTCAACATCATTCGGTCGTTCGATAATGAACTCGCGCTCGAATGGGTTTGGATAGACTTGGAATTGGTTGGTTAAGAGGTTGTTGGTTGAGGTGCTGTTTTTTGTGATTTCGATTTTGGCGGTAGAGGGGGCTATCGCTTTTGTGTTGAATTCTTCATCAATGAGTATGATATTGATTATTTCGACTTCGAGTGTATCTCTATCTACCAAGCCCACCACGATGTCTTCAATGATGATGTTGAAAGAACCAATATCTCCTGAGCCTGATATCGAAGAGCCATCTTTTCTAACAATCGTCATTTCTGCTATCCCTTCGTCGATTTTTGAGAAGATGGTTGCTGAGATATTGTCATCAGTGCCAATCCAATTGATTGAAGGCGGATTGTACACAAATTTTCTATCAACAAATCTTGGCGCAAATTCCATGATAAACGTCAAGCCATAAATGTTATCAATATCGCTCCCATCTACTGAATTGAGGCTTACCGCAATCTCTACATTGCCTCCTTCCTCAATGGAATTAGTACTTGGTTGTAATAAAATTTTTGGGTCGAAGCCATCTGCTCCGAGGCTGTAGGGGTCATTAGTTCCTGCACTAAACATGTGCTCGTTGTAGAGGAACTTTATAATGAAATCATTTAAATCTGAATCATCAATAATTCCGTTGCCATCGCAATCTGCATAGGCATGACTGATTCCATTGGCAAAAGTGTCTGGCCATAAATCATCGATAATCTGAGGAACAAAGTTAGAATCCGGGGAGGTTCTTGGCGCACCAGTTTTGCCATTTACAGTCGCCCAGTACAACGCGTCGGCTCCATTCACAATGCCATTATTATTGACATCCCCTGGGTGAAGTAATTGAGCTTTGATGTTGCCAAAGGAGAGCAGCAAAATAAAAGTAGAGAAAGGGAGTATGTGTTTTTTTAGACTCATGGATTTTTTTGAAAATTTGATGTTTGCTCCTTCTGACTACAAAATTGAAGTAATACCTACATGATTCCAAGTACAAAATTGTAGTTTTGTCAAACAAAATGATATTGATTATTTTAATAAAATATTTGTAAAGTGCTTATAGACAATGAATTGAATATTGTTTATTGTTTTAAAATTTAAAATTTTGTCAGCAAAAACTTTAAATTCGTTCTGTCGGTTGACTTGAAGATTGCCTAACTTTTAGATTTTGTTAAGAAATGAGAAAGAGTAAATTGATTCAATACCTCAAAAAAATGGATAAAAAGGAGCTGAAAAGTTTTGATCTATTTGTCCGTTCCCCATTTTTTAATAGAAAAAATGACGTCGTTGAGTTATATGATTACCTCAAAGATTACTACCCCGACTTTGAAAATTTGGGTATCAGTAAATATGAATTGCACGCAAAGCTATTTCCCGAAAGGGACTATAACGATAAGGAAATGCGCTACCTGATGACCTATTTAGCCCAGCTCCTTGAAGAATATTTTGTAGTCAATCGTATCTGGAAACAACCTGATTTTAAGAGTATCGTTTTGCTTGAAGATTTTTTGGATCGATACCCATTAAAAAAAGCCTTTCGGCAAATATTCAATGCCACACAAGATCGACTTAATAAACTTGGGCTGCAATCAGAGCATAGGTCGGAGCTAAATCATAAGCTATACAAAGTGGCGGATTCTCATTTCTTAATTGAGCGCGAAAGAAGAAATGACGAGAACCTCCAATTATCGAGTGATCAATTTGATCGATACTATATTTTGAGAAAACTCAAATACAGTTGTGCCATGCTCAATAGGACTGGCATACTCTCCGGTACCTATGAGCTGCATTTTATTGATGATATTCAAAAATGGATAAAAAGTAACTTATTCAAGGACGCACCTTTGATTCAACTGTATAGTCGAATACTCGAAATGCAATTGCATGGCTACACCATTCAAAGTTTTAAGGAATTGAAAGCCATGCTGATTTCTAATGAGTCCATCATTCATCCAGATGAATTGCCGAGTATATATCAGTATGCTATTAATTTTTGTTTGAGCAAACTAAGAGCGGGTGAGGATGCTTTCATCGAAGAGGCTCTTGAACTCTATACGAAAGCAATTGATATGGGAATCCTGCTTCAAAATAATAAATTATCTCCTTGGACTTTTACCAATATTGTGAAATTAGCACTTCGCTCAAAAAGGTTTGATTGGACTAATGATTTTATCAACAGAAACGCCGAGATCTTACCTAAAAATTTTCAAGAAAATGTCACTAAATACAATCTGGCAGAAATGCACTTTTATAAAAAAGAGTTTGATCAAGCACTTGGATTATTGCAAGAAGTGAGCTTCTCGGATATTAATTTTCACCTTGGTTCGAGACTAATCCTTGCAAAGACCTATTACGAAAACAAGGTTGCAGAACCCCTCCTTTCCCTCATCTCTTCCTTTTCAATCTACCTCAAAAGAAATAAGAAAATCTCCTCCCAACTAAAAACTACTTACCTCAATTTTTGCCTATTTCTCAAAAAGATAATCAGGGCAAAGGACAAAGAAAAGTTGCAGGAGTTACATGAACAGATTAAGTCTTCTGACCTCCTGACGGATCGAAAATGGCTCCTCGAAAAAATTCAAATCAAACAACAAACTCTTAGGAATTGATTGATGGTTTCACGGTCGCATGCTCTCATGGAAAAGAACCATATAGCCATTCAGCCATAAAACCATTTTCTTACTTTTACCTACAAAAATTTCAACTAAAAATGAGTTCGCACAAATTTTTAATCATAATCTTCCTCTCCCTTTCGGGAAATGCCTTCAGCCAATCCAAACCCGCTCCACGCCAATACCTTCAAAAAAACTGGACGATGATCGCCAAAGACATCGACCCCGCCCGCTACTTCGGCGAAACAGTTGCGAATGGAATGGTCGGTCTCGTTTCCTCCCCAAACCCCATGAAAGTAAAAGACGTGGTGCTAAATGGCGTTTTCGATAACTACCAAAGAGGTCGAGTAGAGAATATTTTAAAGGTATTCAATCACGTCAACATGCAACTCGTCGTCGATGGCGAATGGGCGAATGCCAACAACATTTCCAACTACCAGCAATCGCTCGATATGCGCAACGCAGTCTTGATAACCACCTTCGATTTTAAAGGAACTAAAGTCGTTCATAAAATGCGTTCGCTACGGCATTTGCCTTTCACGAGTTTGATAGAGGTTGAAATTACGCCCCGCAAAAACATCGACCTACAAATCCGAAATGATATCGAATCGCCCAATCACCTTCGCGATGTGCGCAACCTCTTTGCACAAATCAATCGCCCTCATGTGGTGATTCCATTGACGACCTCTGTGGCAGAAAGTCCAACGGGGCGACACGCTGTGGCTGCAAGTACGAGCTTCGTTTTTGAAGAAGACATGCATGACCAACCGCAGGTGATTCATGAAGATTGGGATTTCAATCGGCACTTGTCTTTGTTCAATAAAAAAATCAAAGGTGGGCAGACCTATCGTTTTGGTTTGGTCGGTTCGGTTTGTGCGACTGAGCATGTCGCCGACCCTCTCAATGAAGCAGAACGTCTCACTATTTACGGCGCTCTCGAAGGCATGGATCGCCTTATCAATTTTCACAATCAAGAGTGGGATGAGTTGTGGCAAAGCGACATCGTCATCAATGGTAACGATGCAGATCAGTTGGCGATGCGCGGCTGTTTGTACCATCTTTTTGCATTCGTGCGAGAGGGGAGTGGCTACTCCATGTCGCCGATGGGTTTGAGTGGATTGGGCTATAATGGTCATGTGTTTTGGGATACGGAGATTTGGATGTATCCGCCGCTATTGGTGTTACAACCCAAAATCGCTCGCTCGCTGATTGATTATCGAATCAATCGAATCGAAGCGGCTCGTAAGAATGCTTGGATGCATGGATTCGAGGGTGCCATGTTTCCCTGGGAGAGTGCGGCTGATGGCTCGGAGCAGACGCCGGTTTGGGCATTGACGGGTCCGTTTCAGCATCATATTTCTGCGGACATCGCTTGGGCAGCCTGGAAATATTTCCAGGTAACTGGCGATAAAGAATGGCTCCGCGAAAAGGGCTACCCGTTGATGAAAGAGGTTGCTACATTCTGGTGCAGCCGCGTCGAGCGCAATGGCGAAAATCAATACGACATCAAAAACGTCATCGGCGCCAACGAATATGAGGAGAACATTGATAATAACGCATTCACCAACGCTGTCGCGAAATTGGCGTTGCAATACACGCATCAAGCTGCGACTTTATTGGGCGAAAGCCCCAACCCTGATTGGATGCATGTCGCTGCCAATATTCCAATCTTAGAATTCGAAAAAGGCGTCACTCGCGAAAATGCGACCTACGACGGCGTGATCATCAAGCAAGCCGATGTCAACCTTTTGGCTCATCCGCTCAACTACTACATCGACGAGGAGCAAATCAATCGCGACCTCGAATACTACGCTCCTCGATACGACAAAAATGGACCGGCGATGGGGTTCTGCATTCTTTCGACTTTGTATAGTTGGAAAGGGGAGATGGGTAAAGCCTACCAATTTTTCGAGCAATCATTTCGCCCCAATGAAGTGCCGCCTTTCGGCGTAATCAGCGAGACACGGAATGGGAATAATCCTTATTTTATCACAGGTGCAGGTGGCGCGTTACAGGCAGCGTTGTTTGGTTTTGGAGGTTTGAAAATTACTGATGAGGGCGTGATCGAAACTGAAAAACGAACGCCAAAAGAGTGGAGTAGTTTTGAGGTGAAGGGCGTTTACAAAAGGCAGTAACCCGCTCATTTGACGAAAGTCAAATGCTCGCCCAAACCTCTCGGTTTGTGTGCCGCATCCTTCGGCGTCCACGCCGATACAAAATTTCAGTTGTTGATTTTTTTGTTGGCGAAGACGCCAACGGATGCTTTACACAAACCAGGAGGTTTGCGCGAGCGAGGACTTAATCTTAAGCTCTTTAGGTTAAGAAATAAACGCCATAGAAATTCGTCTTTGATTCGAACAATTTACCAAATCATTTAAAACGAGTTTATCGTGAATCTAAAGAATTGTACTTTACTGTTGCTGCTTTTATTTTTCTTCTCTTGCCATCCCGAACGAATTGAACCCGAAACAATAAGTGAAGAGCAAAGCAAAATGCCAGTTTGGAATATTTATAATTTCACTAAGTCAAATGGATATTCTTCTTACCCTTTGGAGGATACCAATATTAGATATGAGGTGAATCCATCGGAAATGTCGGATTTCTTGAAATGGTCTGGATTAACAATGTAGAATTGAATTGTCAAACCACTTTGATTCTAAAAAATTCGCTTTCGCGAAATATGCGTATTTCGCGAAAGCGATTCATAAAAATTAAGATCAGGTTAATACCTACTTCCTCAATGGTTTCTTCCCAAAGATTGGTACTTTTCTTGCCTTCTCAGTACTACGCTTTAAACTAACCATTTTCTCCTCCCAAATTATATTCGAATCAAACTACTATGGGAGTGTTTCACACAAGACATATTTTCATTTTTCTTTTTCTGTTTTTTTCTTGTAGCCTTTCGGCAAATGGAGACCTAACTCAAAAAGACCTAAGCGATTGGGATGTCACCGAGCAGCCCAGTGTGGAGTTGTCTGGAGATTGGGAGTTTTATTGGAATCAATTACTTTTTTCGGAAGACTTTTCCAATCCAAACGCCTCCCTAAAAGCGGAGGTTGCGAGGATTCCTCAGTCGTGGAGTGATATAAAAGGTGCCAAGCCCACTGGATTTGCTACCTATCGTCTGAAAGTAACCTTACCTGATGATTTGCCAGTCATGGCATTTTCGATTTCAAAAGTCAAGTCAAGTTTTAGATTATATGCCAATGGGACATTGGTAGCGCAGCGAGGTGAGGTAGGAACGAGCAAATCAACTTCTGAGGCAAATAACCAATCCGTCAGAGCGACTTATCTGCCTGACCAAAAGGAGATGGAAGTCATCCTCCAAATGTCCAATTTTCAGCATGCGCGAGGAGGTATCACCAATGCGATATATTTTGGAGAGTCCAATTATCTATATCGAGTTCGAGAAGCACAAAGCAGTTTTTCTTGGTTGATGACTGGGAGTGTTTTCATGTTGGGCATTTTGTATTTAGGACTATTCTTTTTTAGTAGGGAGAATAAAGAACTTTTGTATTTTTCTTTTTTCTGCTTGGTGTATAGTTATCGAATCGTTGGGACAGAAATGCACTTCTTTGATGATGCTTTTCCGCAGATTCCTTGGGATTTACTGATTCGGATCGAATACCTTTCGTTGTTTCTGTGTATGATTCTATTTTGGGGATTTGTGCGAGAGATGTTTAGAGAAGAGTTTAGTCAAAAAATCTATGATGGATTCCGCTATCTATTTTACGGGTTCTCATTGAGTGTTTTCATATTAGATCCAATTTACTTTACTCTTTTGCTAAATCCCTTTTTGATATCTATGGGTTTGAGTATTGGGTTTGGATTATTTGTGTGTGTCAAAGCATGGAAGAGTGGAAAGATTACCACATTATATGGTGTCATATTTTCTCTTTTC
>CALCJP010000133.1 GCA_937967625.1 uncultured Saprospiraceae bacterium | reverse complement strand
GTAAAAACCCCACCTTCCATAATCTCAAAAGCAGATTCCTTACTCTTGCAAGCCGAAATGGCAACATGTGTCCCCTGCGGAATCACCTCCTCCAAAGGCTGCGCGCCTACCAATTCTTTTGAAATTTCCTTTCGGAAAATGAACTCTGACCAATCTCGTTGCTTCGCTTCGGGCGTGAGTCGCTTTCGTGCCTTTGGTGGTTCTTGTTTTGAGGTGCCTCTCGTATTATCGCCCGAATGGCAGCAATCCGAAATCATCAAAAAATGCGTATCGGGGTTCTTTTGCTTGGCTTGGTGAATCAGCCAACGCAGTTCTTTATCTGCTAAAAAACCAGTGGCGTTTTCCAAATCCGCATCATGACAAGCGAGGCTTTCCAGTTTTTTATCCACTTCTGATTCATGAAAAACTTCATCTGCCATTTCCTGCGTCCCATGTCCGCTAAAGTAAAATAGCATAACATCATCCGCTCCCCTTTCAGAAATGAATAAGCGTCGAAAAGCAGCTACGATGTCTGATTTTTTGGCGCCAACGTCCGTCAGCACTTCTGCATTGAAATTCGGTTTTTCGACGAAAGTCGCAAAAAAATCATGCATACGATTGGCGTCAATCACCGCTGATTCGAGTCCATCTATTTTTTCGTAGTCGTCAATTCCGACAAAAAGAGCATAAAGTGTTTTCATTGGAAGTTATTTTTTAAGTACTTGGGCCTAAATATAAGGATTAGCTTTGCGTGAAAAAATCAAATCTATGCGACCAGCACTCATCATCTTCATCAAAAATCCAAAACTCGGAACCGCCAAAACTCGAATCGCCAAAACCACCGGCGACGAAAAGGCGCTCCGTATTTATAAGGAACTCCTCAACTATACGCGCAAAGTGAGTTTGGAAGCAGACGTGGATAGGTTTCTTTATTACAGCAGTTTCATTGATGAAAACGACCAGTGGTCAGCCGATGGTTTTGAAAAGCGGTTACAACACGACACTCCTGATCTGGGCGCACGAATGGCTTCTGCCTTTCGGCAAATATTCAAAACAAACGCGCCCGTGCTAATCATCGGCAGTGACTGCGCGACTTTGACGCCAACTCATTTGGCGAAAGCCATCGAAACCCTCAAAACCAACGATTTCGTAATCGGTCCCTCCACTGATGGGGGTTATTATCTCCTCGGCATGAGTCAATTCGAACCTGCTGTTTTTCATAATATTGAATGGAGCACGGAGGAAGTGCTACCTGCTACTTTATTGAAAATCAAGGAGTTAGGAAAGAAATATCAACTTTTGGAGCCGTTGACAGACATTGATACGGAGGCGGATTGGGAAGAATTCGGTTGGAAACTTTCGTAGAGACGATTCACGAATCGTCTGCCGTGCGAGGCGCTAAACCTCTTTCCGCCGTTCCCAATAGTTTTGATCTTCTACCTCTTCTATCAATTGGAGGTAATTAAAATACCGCAATTCGCTAAGTTCTTCTGCTTCGATGGCATCTTTGACCGCGCATTTGGGTTCTTGCCGATGGAGACAGCTTCCGCCAAATTTGCACTCAGAACTTATCTCAAAAAACTCCCGAAAGTTGTGTGCCACATCCATCGTGGTGAAATGATTGAACGAAAGCGTTTTGATACCTGGCGTGTCGATAATGCTCGTTTTGGCGTCCATCTCAAACATCTCTGCGAAGGTCGTCGTGTGTTGTCCTTTGCCGGAGTAGTCTGACAAAACCGTAGTTCTGAGTTCTTTTTTGGGAATCAACGCGTTGATGATTGAGGACTTTCCGACTCCTGATTGCCCCGAAACCAAGGTCGTTTTGCCGCTCAAATGGCTTTTCAATTCATCAATTCCTATTGCCGCTGTCGCGGAAATGAGCATGACATTATAACCAATCGGCTCATAGATAGATTTCAAAAATTCGAAAACTGCCTTCTCTTCTTCGCCATGCAAATCCATTTTATTGAAAACGATAGTAGTGGGAATATCATACGGCTCCGTCATCAACAAAAACCTATCGATGAATCCCTGCTTGAGTTTTGGCTCGACAATGGTCACGATTACCATCGCTTGATCGACGTTGCTGGCGAGAAGGTGTACTTCGTGTTTTTTGCGAGGCGACTGTCTGACCACGTAGTTTTCGCGGGGCAGGATGTCCTTTATCAGCCAAGTGTCCAATCCTTCCTCTTGTTTTATTTTCACCTTGTCTCCTACTGCCACAGGGTTGGTCATTCGCAATCCTTTGATTTTGAATTTGCCAATGATTCGGCATTTCACGGCAGAGCCATTGGTCATTTTGACCTCATACCAGCTACCCGTTGATTTGATTACGATTCCTTCTTTCATTTTTAAAATGAATGGATGAACAAATGAGAAAATGAATAAATTTCTTTACGTGACGATGATTGATATAAAAGAATACTTTTACGATTTACTCATTCATTCAATTTCTCATTTACTCATTTATTTCGCCGAAAGGCATTAGTGTTTGCACTCGTCGTTGATGCCCAAAATATATTTGGTAACCACGTCAATTTTAGATGCAGTTTCAGAACCTTCAAAACCGTTGATTAGTTCATTTTTCATTTCTCTTTTTGCCAAGTTGGTGAGCTGCAATGAAATCGGTTGGTAAGACCAATGCCATTTTTCTTCATTGTAGCCTTCCGGTCTGTCTGTGCCTTTCGGCGAATAGGGCTGGCAATACCCGAATTTTGGCCCATTGGCGGTAAGCCAGTCATAAATTTTCGCTCCTTCTCCGCTCTCAAAAAAATCAGGTTCCAATGAGTTCAAATCAATTTCGGTTCCCCAATGATGGCGAGAGGTGCCGGGCATGGAGCTGTAAGTCAATATTTTCAATGCTCGATCTTTAGGTTCTTTGATGTCTTTCGACAAATCCATTCCATCTACTCTCCGAGCGCCATTCCATTTGGCTTCCCAAATTCTTTTTTGATGACTGAATGGACGAGTTGCCGAAAGGATTTTCAAATCAATACCGTCTTTTTTGGCAGCTTCGCTCATTTTTAAGAATGCGCCATAGGCGTCTTTTCGCAAGCGCATGCCTGCATCTGAGGCATGCTTGGTTTCGATGGTGATGAAATCGGGATGGGTGGCGGGGTCATATTTGCCCATGACATAATCAATTGAAAAGGTGTCGGTGATTTGAGTGTCTGAATATTGTTGCTGCATTTCGGCAGGTGGATTAGTTTGGCTGACTGCCTGACTGCCAGTGCTTTGGGAGCAACTGAATAAGAAAATAACCGAGAGCAGTAGTATTAATTTCATCATGATATTTTTTGTTTGACTTTTGGTATAGGTGTTTTCATTTTGCCTAACTGTAAAGACGATTCATGAATCATCTCTACGATAATCGCATATCACGGAAAAATGAAACGCATCCTATTCATTCCGCGAAAGCGGGAATCTATAATGTATCGACTTCTTTGAAAGAAGTCGATACTCAACCTCATTTTGCGAAAGCGAAATTAATAAAAAAAGAAAGCCCTTTTGTCAGACAACAAAAGGGCTTTGCATTTATATCAATTCAATTCTTGTATTATTCCGCGACGCCGCTCTCTACCTCCTCTTCGAGGAGTTCGTAACGGTGACGGTTGGCGTCATAAACTTCCTGTGTAATCACATGGATATCGTCATAATGTCTCAGACCCGTACCTGCTGGTATTTTCTTACCAACGATTACGTTTTCTTTCAATCCAAGTAATCCATCTTTCTTGGCAGCGATGGCTGCAGTACTCAACACCTTCGTCGTTTCTTGGAATGAAGCGGCTGAAATCCAGCTTTCAGTTCCCAGTGACGACTTGGTGATACCCTGAAGAATCGGAGCAGAGGTCGCTGGAATTGCGTCTCTTGATTCTACGGTTTTTCTATCGTTGCGCTTTAAGAAAGAGTTTTCTTCTCTCAACTGACGAACGGTTACGATTTGACCTGGCTTCAACTTGTTGCTTTCGCCGCCTTTCGTCACGATTTTCTTATCGAAAATCCAATCGTTTTGGTGTAAGAAGTCATACTTTTCAACTGATTCGCCTTCCAAGAAGGTTGTATCTCCGGCGTCTTTGATTTCGACTCTTCTCATCATCTGACGCACAATCACCTCGATGTGTTTGTTGTTGATGACGATACCTTGAGCACGATATACTTCCTGAATTCCGTTGACCAAGTATTGCTGAACCGCAAATGGTCCTTCAATTGCTAAGATGTCTTTTGGCGTAATCGCTCCATCAGAAAGTGGCATACCTGCTTTCACATAATCACCATCCTGAACAAGGATGTGTTTAGAAAGTGAAATCAAATATTTGCGAACTTGACCATCTTTTGCTTCGATGATACATTCACGATTACCACGCTTGATTTTTCCGAAGGTAACTACTCCATCAATCTCAGCAACTACTGCCGGATTGGATGGGTTACGCGCCTCAAATAGCTCCGTTACTCTTGGCAGACCACCCGTAATATCCTGAATCTTACCCATCTGACGTGGGATTTTGACTAAGGTTTGACCTGCTTTGATGGAGTCGTTGTCATCAATATTTACATAAGCTCCTACCGGCAAGGTATATGAACGCAAGGTCTCGCCTTTTTTGCTCATGATCTTGATGGTTGGAATCTTACGTTTGTTTTTAGATTCAACTACGATTTTTTCAGTCTTACCAGTCACCTCATCTCTATCTGTTCTAATGGTAGAACCTTCTTCGATGTCAATGAACTCAGCGATACCCGCAAATTCGGAAACAATCGTTGCGTTAAATGGATCCCAGCTACAAATTTTGTCTCCTTTGGATACTTCTTGCTCTTCTTTGATGAAGATTTCAGCACCATAGGGAACGTGTGCTTCAAATAAGATTCGATTGGTAGTCGGCTCTATTATTTTAAACTCACATGTACGTGAGATATTTACCTGTACTTTCTTGCCTTCTTCATTGGTAGATGAAGTCGCACGCAAGTCTTCTAATCTGGCAAGTCCATTGAACTTGGCAGAAATCTCTGATTCTGTTTTTCCTACTGTCGCAATACCACCTACGTGGAATGTACGAAGTGTCAACTGCGTACCTGGCTCACCAATTGATTGTGCAGCGATGATACCGACGGCATCTCCTCTCTCTGCGATACGACCGGAAGCAAGGTTTTTACCGTAGCATTTTTTACAAACACCACGCTTCACTTGACAAGTCAGTACGGAACGAATATATACCTCTTCAACACCAGCTGCTTCGATTGCTTCTGCCATGTCTTCGGTGACATAAGAGTCCGCTGCCAAAAGCACTTCGTTAGTCTCTGGATGAACGATGTCTTCCAAAACGTAACGACCTGCAATTCGGAACGCAAGTGTTTCTACTACCTTCTCCCCTTCTATCAATGAGGAAGTCATTTTCCCGCGAAGGGTAAAGCAATCCTCTTCATTAATTACTACATCTTGAGATACATCCACCAAACGTCGAGTCAAGTAACCCGCATCTGCCGTTTTCAATGCCGTATCTGCCAGACCTTTTCTCGCACCGTGAGTAGAGATAAAGTACTCTTGTACCGAAAGTCCCTCAACGAAGTTGGAAAGAATCGGATTTTCGATAATCGCTCCTCCAGTGTCACCTGATTTTCTTGGCTTTGCCATCAGTCCCCGCATTCCGCACAACTGCTTAATCTGCTGCTTAGAACCACGTGCCCCAGAGTCAATCATCATATATACCGAGTTGAAACCAGCTTTATGCTCAGCCAACTCTTTCATCAACGTATCTGTGATACGATTATCTGCAAATGTCCATCTGTCAATGATTTGGTTGTACCGCTCATTGTTAGTAATCAGACCCATTTGGTAGTTATCCCAAACTTCGTCCACCTCACCTTGCGCTCTTTCCAATGTCTTGGAACGAATAGATGGGTTGATCAAATCTCCCAAGTTGAAAGACAGACCTCCTTTGAATGCCCACAAGAAGCCCATGTTTTTGATGTTGTCCAAAAACTCGGCAGTGACATCAAAATTGGTGCGACGGATTACGTTTCCGATAATCTTCTTCAATGCTTTTTTAGAAAGCACTTGGTCGATAAATGGAACGCCATCTGGCACGTGCTGGTTAAATAGCACTCTACCACAAGTAGTCTCGATTCTTCTGGAAGTTGAGTTGCCTTCCAAGTCCGTTTCAGTGATTCGAACTTTGATCTTTGCGTGAAGGTCTAACTTACTTTCGTTAAATGCGATGGTTACCTCTTCCGGTGAGTAGAACGTGCGCCCTTCTCCTTTTACAGGTATTTCTTTCGAACTGGTTCTTTCCTTCGTGATGTAGTAAAGACCCAAAACCATATCCTGAGATGGTAGCGTAATTGGCGAACCATCTTGTGGATTCAACATGTTGTGTGAAGACAACATCAATACTTGTGCTTCCAAGATTGCTGCATGACTCAACGGTACGTGAACCGCCATCTGGTCACCATCAAAATCGGCGTTGAATGCACCACAAACGAGCGGGTGTAGCTGAATCGCTTTTCCCTCTACCAACGTAGGCTGGAAAGATTGGATTGACAATCTGTGCAGCGTTGGTGCTCGGTTGAGCATGATTGGGTGCCCTTTCAAAATATTTTCCAAAATCTCCCAAATCACTGGTTCTTTTCTATCGACCAGTTTTTTAGCAGATTTTACTGTTTTTACAATGCCTCGCTCAATCAATTTTCTAATGACGAATGGCTTAAACAACTCAGCCGCCATGCCTTTCGGCAAACCACATTCATGCAACTTCAACGTTGGTCCTACAACGATTACTGAACGACCTGAGTAATCCACACGTTTACCCAAAAGGTTTTGACGGAAACGTCCTTGCTTACCTTTCAAGATGTCAGAAAGTGATTTCAAGGCACGTCCACCTTCTGCTTTTACTGCATTGGATTTTCTTGAATTATCGAAGAGTGAATCTACTGCCTCTTGAAGCATTCGCTTCTCATTACGAAGGATTACCTCCGGTGCTTTGATTTCAAGCAAACGCTTCAGACGGTTGTTTCTGATAATCACACGACGATACAAGTCATTCAAATCTGAACTTGCAAAACGTCCACCATCCAAAGGAACCAACGGTCTCAATTCGGGCGGCACTACTGGCAAGTACTGAACCACCACCCACTCTGGGCGATTTTCTTGACGCTTCTGACCGTCGCGGAATGCTTCCACAACTCTCAAACGCTTCAATGCCTCAGACTTTCTTTGTTGAGAAGTCTCATTGGCTGCTTGGTGACGCAGTGCATAAGATAAGTCATCCAAGTCCAACTTCCCTAATAAATCGCGGACTGCTTCTGCACCCATTTTCGCGATGTATTTTTCTGGATCGTCGTCGTCCTTTTGCTGATTTTCTGGCGGCAATGCATCTAAGATATCGAGGTATTCTTCCTCAGTGATTAGATCCATGAAGTTGGCTCCATTCTTCTCCTCGCCCAATAATGGGCCAGGCTGAATCACTACGTATCTCTCGTAGTAGATGATGGATTCCAGTTTTTTGGACGAAAGTCCGAGCAAGTAACCTGTCTTGTTTGGCAATGATTTGAAGAACCAAATATGCACAACAGGTACGACTAAACGAATGTGCCCCATTCGCTCACGTCTTACTTTTTTCTCTGTTACTTCTACCCCACATCTATCACAGACGATTCCTTTATAACGGATTCGCTTGTACTTTCCACAGTAACACTCATAATCTTTCACCGGTCCAAAAATTCGCTCGCAAAACAAACCGTCTCTTTCTGGTTTGTATGAACGATAGTTGATAGTCTCTGGCTTCAAAACCTCACCATGCGAACGCTCCAAAATGTCATCTGGAGATGACAGGGAGATGATAATCCCCTCGAAGTCGTTGTTTGGTTTAGATGAACTATTAAATTTTTTGAAAGACATATATCGAGATTTAATTTTTTAAACTAATTGATTGCTGAATTGCTGAATTGTTTCGCTCCTTTCGTCGCTGATTGTTTGTGTGCCTTTCGGCAAATTTGGTTATTTCCCGAAAGGGAAAAATTAGGATTGAAGTCGCTGTGCTCTTATTTTTCTGTGCCTTTCGGCAAATGCGAATATTTCACGAAAGTGAAATCAACAATCAAAACAATCGGCGAAGCCGAAACAATCGAACAATCAAAATATTACTCAAATCTGACGTCAAGCGCCAAACCTCTCAACTCATGAACCAATACATTGAATGATTCAGGAATATTTGGTTTTGGAAGGTTGTCACCTTTAACAATTGCCTCATAAGTTTTGGCTCTACCAGTGATGTCATCCGACTTCACAGTCAGTAACTCTTGAAGGATGTTAGCAGCTCCAAATGCCTCCAATGCCCATACCTCCATCTCACCAAATCGCTGACCACCAAACTGAGCTTTACCACCCAATGGTTGCTGCGTGATGAGCGAGTAAGGTCCGATAGAACGCGCGTGCATTTTATCATCGACCATGTGAGATAGTTTCAACATGTAGATAACGCCAACCGTTGCTTGTTGGTGGAATCTATCACCTGTCTCACCATCGGAAAGGTAGGTCTGTCCCAATTCAGGAAGTCCGTTGTGCTGGATGAATTCAGATATCTCATCTTTGCTCGCTCCGTCAAAGATTGGCGTTGCGAATTTGACTCCCATCTTCTCACCAGCCCATCCAAGAACCGTTTCGAAAATCTGACCGAGATTCATCCGTGATGGTACACCCAACGGGTTCAACACAATGTCAACCGGAGTTCCATCTTCAAGGAATGGCATGTCTTCCAAACGAACGATTCTGGAAACGATACCTTTGTTTCCGTGACGTCCTGCGAGTTTGTCACCCACTTTGAGTTTACGTTTCTTAGCCAGGTAAACTTTAGCTAATTTCAATACACCTGCTGGCAACTCATCACCGATAGAGATATTGAACTTCTCACGTTTGTAGCGACCTACTTCCTCGTTGTATTTGATGCTGTAGTTGTGCAATAAGCGCGCAATCAATGCATTCGTTTTCGGTTCAGCGGTCCAACTGGTGTAATCGACCGTCGTGTAGTCCAATTCACGAAGCAACTCAAATGTAAACTTGGTTCCTTTTGGTACTACCGTTTCGTTGTAGATGGTTTTCACACCACTGGAAACTTTTCCTTTCACCAATACTTGCAATTTATCCACGAGAATGGTTTTCAACTCATTCAGTGCGATTGCGTGTTGGTCTTCCAATTTTTCAAGGACATCCTTTTCGGCTTCCTTTTGGACTTTATCTTTTTTCGCTCGAGCGAAAAGTTGCTTATTGATGATGATACCTTTAGTAGATGGAGGCGCTTTCATCGAAGCATCTTTCACATCCCCTGCTTTATCACCGAAGATTGCTCTCAATAATTTTTCCTCTGGAGTTGGATCAGACTCTCCTTTTGGAGTAATCTTTCCAATCAAAATATCTCCTTCTTTCACCCAAGCACCGACGCGGATGATTCCGTTTTCGTCCAAATCCTTGGTTGCTTCTTCACTTACGTTTGGAATATCATTGGTCAATTCTTCCTCACCCAACTTCGTGTCACGTACATCCAACTCAAAGTGCTGAATGTGCAATGAAGTAAAGAGGTCTTCTCTAACCACTCTCTCAGAAAGTACAATTGCATCCTCAAAGTTGTAACCTTTCCAAGGCATAAATGCCACTTTCAGGTTTCGACCCAATGCCAATTCTCCTTTCTCAGTTGCGTAACCGTCGCAAAGGATTTGACCTAAAGTAACACGGTCTCCTTTTTTAACGATTGGTTTCAAGTTGACACAAGTTCCCTGATTCGTTCTAAGGAACTTGGTCAATTTATAGACCTTGCGGTTATCGACAAAAGAAACCAATTGGTCTTCTTTCGAGCGGTCATATCTAATGTGGATTTCGTTGGCGTCAACGTACTCAACGACTCCTTTTCCTTCTGCATTAATAAGCATTCGTGAATCACGCGCCACTTTTGCTTCCAAACCAGTTCCAACAATCGGAGAATCAGGCTTCACCAAAGGCACTGCCTGACGCTGCATGTTAGATCCCATCAGGGCACGGTTGGCATCATCATTCTCAAGGAAAGGAATCAAGGAAGCAGAAACACCTACAATTTGGTTAGGTGCTACATCCATGTATTCGATGTCTTCACCAGCCAGTACTAAGTATTCACCGTGTTCTCTCGATTTGATACGGTCACCAACGAAAGCTCCTTTTTCATCAATCGGCGCATTCGCTTGAGCGACTCGTTTGAAATCTTCTCCTTCTGCCGAGAGGTATTGTACCCCTGCTTCTTTTAGGTTTACTTTTCCTTTTTTCACCTCACGATAAGGCGTTTCGAGGAATCCCATTTTATTCACTTTCGCGTGAACGCAAAGGGTTGAAATCAATCCAATGTTTGGTCCCTCCGGTGTCTCAATCGTACAAAGACGACCGTAGTGAGAATAGTGAACATCCCGCACCTCAAAACCTGCTCTCTCTCTCGAAAGACCTCCAGGTCCTAAAGCGGAAATACGACGTTTGTGCGTGATTTCCGAAAGGGGATTGGTTTGATCCAAAAATTGAGATAACTGACTCGTTCCGAAGAAAGAGTTAATTACGGATGATAGCGTTCTCGCATTGATCAAATCAATTGGCGTAAAGACCTCGTTGTCACGAACATTCATACGCTCGCGAATGGTACGCGCCATTCTTGCCAAACCGACACCAAACTGAGCATATAGCTGCTCCCCCACTGTCTTCACACGACGGTTGCTCAAGTGATCGATATCATCAATCTCTGCTTTATTATTGACCAACTGAACGAGGTACTTCACGATTTCGATGATGTCCTCTTTGGTGAGCGTCAATGTCTCTTCGCCCACGTTGGTGTTCAACTTTCTGTTGATTTTGTAGCGACCTACTTCACCTAAATTATATCTCTTATCAGAGAAAAATAATTTATCGATGATACCACGGGCAGTTTCCTCATCCGGTGGGTCGGTTCCTCTTAATTGCTTATAGATATATGCAACCGCTTCCATTTCAGAACTGGAAGGGTCTTTTTGAAGTGTATTATATATGATAGAGTAATCTTCCTCTACATCCTCTCTCTGCAAGATGATGGTCTCTGCCTCCGCATCAAGAATTGATACGATGTTTTCTTCATCCAAAACAAGGTCACGCTCAAGGATTACCTCATTACGCTCGATGGTTACTACCTCTCCTGTGTCTTCATCCACAAAATCCTCTGTCCAGCTCTTCAAGACACGGGCAGCTAATTTTCTACCAATTGCTTTTTCCAAAGACTTTTTGGTAACGGTAATCTCATCAGACAGACCAAACAAGTCCAAAATCTCTCTATCACCATCAAATCCGATAGCTCTCAAAAGCGTCGTTACCGGGAATTTTTTCTTACGATCAATGTACGCGTACATCACCAAGTTGATGTCTGTCGCAAATTCCATCCATGCTCCTTTGAAAGGAATCACACGTGCAGAATATAATGTGGTTCCATTCGGGTGGCGGTTGGTTCCGAAGAATACTCCTGGAGATCTGTGTAGCTGAGAAACGATTAATCGCTCTGCTCCATTGATCACGAAAGTTCCTTTCGGGGTCATGTAAGGGATATTACCCAAAAACACATCTTGAACGATGGTCTTAAAGTCAATGTGCTCCTCGTCATTACATGACAAACGCAATTTCGCTTTAAGCGGAACGCTATAGGTCAGACCACGCTGCATACACTCAGGGATGTCATAGCGAGGCGGGTCAATGTAGTAATCCAAAAACTCTAAAACGAAAATTCCACGAGCGTCTGTGATCGGGAAGTTTTCCTGAAACACTCGGTAGAGACCTTCATTGAATCGGTTTTCGGGAGTGGTCTCTAATTGGAAAAATTCATGGAATGATTTTAGTTGTATTTCTAACAGGTCAGGGGTGTACTCCGGCAACTGGATCTTACCGAAATTAATTCTTCCAGACTTAGTAAGAGAATGTCCTAATGTCGTCATTATGGAATAGTTTAATTGAAAACAAAATGATGGAGTACATCTAAATTCTTTTCTCCCTTTCGGGAAATGAGGATATTTTCCGAAAGGAAAAAATAAATGTACTCATTTAAGAAAACCGAAAATCTCTCAGCGGGAAAGGGAAGCTTCTCTCGTACTCTTCTAAAAAATCTTCATTCAAAAAATCAATCGAGCTTGTCCCTAAACTCCTCTGTAATTCGTATATGCGTTCAGACGGCAATAGGCTTAGTCGAGGTGGTAACCTCAACTAAGCCATAATCGCTCAATCTTATCTAAAAAAGCCTTTTAAAGGCATAGTGTTCAACAGTTTGAAGTCAGTCCGGCGTGAATCAAAAAAAACTCCTTACCGGAAAAATAGTTCATTAGCATTTGCCGAAAGGCAAATCAATTAACTATTTACTTAACCGCAATCTGTGCACCTGCTGCCTCTAAAGCTGTCTTAAGTGAATCTGCTTCGTCTTTTGAAACTTTCTCTTTGACTGGGCATGGAGCACCATCAACAAGAGCTTTTGCTTCTTTAAGACCTAAGCCAAGTAAGTTTTTAACTTCTTTTACAACTGCCAATTTTGCAGCACCTGCAGACTCGATGATTACATCGAACTCAGTTTGCTCAGCAGCAGCGTCTCCGCCACCTCCGCCACCTCCAGCAGCAACTGCAACAGCAGCAGCAGCAGGCTCGATGCCGTACTCATCTTTAAGGATAGTCGCCAACTCGTTGACGTCTTTTACAGAAAGGTTTACTAATTTTTCAGCAAAGTCTTTTAAATCTGCCATTTTGATATTGTTTTTTAAAGTGATTTTTAAATAATAAATAAAGTGTTGATAATCAAATGATTATCGAAATTATCCGCGCTCTTCCAAGGTCTTAAGGATTCCTGCAATTGTGGAACCTCCAGACTTAAGTGCACTGATAACGTTTTTCGCAGGTGATTGTAGTAAGCCGATGATATCGCCCACCAACTCTTCTTTCGATTTGAGTTTAGCGAGTGAAGCCACTTGCTCGTCACCTGTATAAACAGACATATCAATATATGCTGCTTTGAGAACCGGTCTTTCATGAGTTTTTCTAAATGCTTCAATGAGCTTTGCAGGCACATTGGCAGTATCAGAAAACATCAATGCAGTCGGTCCTTTTAGAGAATCGTATAATTCGCTGAAATTTCTTTCTTCAGGAAAGCTTTCGAGTGCTTTTTTGACAAGTGTATTTTTCACCACTCGCATTTCGACACCTTTTTCGAAGCATTGCCCACGCAAATCATTGACCTCGGCTACAGTTAGTGTAGAGGAATCAGTTATGTAGAAAGTCGAAGCATTTTCGAATTTCGTTTTTAACTCTTCAACTACAGCTATTTTTTCAGACTTCGTCATTTTTACGCAATTTTAAAAAAGCCGATTATTTAATAGATTTCGTGTCAATCTTAACACCTGGACTCATCGTACTCGATGCAGTGATAGACTTCACATAGGTTCCTTTAGCTGAAGATGGTTTCATCTTCATCAGGGTGTTGATAAGTTCCATGGCATTTTCATGCAACTTCTCCGGAGAGAAAGATGCTCTACCTACTGGAGAGTGAATGATACCAAACTTATCTACTCTAAATGCAATCTTACCACCTTTGACTTCATTGACGGCTTTCGCCAAATCCATCGTCACTGTACCCGTCTTAGGGTTAGGCATTAATCCTCTTGGTCCCAATACTCGGGCAATACGTCCGATTTTTGCCATCACACTCGGCATTGCTACTGCAACATCGAAGTCTAACCAACCTCCTTGAATTTTTTCAACTAAGTCATCTAAACCAACATGGTCAGCACCAGCGCCTTTCGCCTCTTCTTCTTTGTCAGAAGTACAGAAAACGATGACTCTTTTGGTCTTTCCAGTTCCGTGTGGTAAAACTACGGTGCCACGAAGCGCTTGGTCAGCTTGCTTAGGGTCAACCCCCAAACGAATGTCCAAATCAACGGATGCATCAAACTTTGTAGTTGTAACTTGTTTGACAACAGCCATAGCTTCCGCTACCGAGTAGTGTTTTTCCAAATCTACTTTGTCAAGAACGGCTTTCCTTTTTTTAGGAATCTTTGACATAAAAAATGTTTTAAAAAGTGAGGTAATTAGCGTCTCATTATCAAAAACGAGACTCCCTTCATCAAATGTTTACTTAACAAATTACGAGTCAGAAGCTGCTTCGCCTCCCCAAGGTGGTGTACCACTAATCGTGATTCCCATACTTCGGGCAGTTCCTGCAACCATCTTCATACCTGATTCAACTTTGAAACAATTCAAATCAGCCATTTTTGATTCCGCAATTTCTCTTACCTGATCCCAAGTTACCTTACCTACTTTGATACGGTTTGACTCAGCAGATCCACCTTTCAACTTTGCAGCATTTAACAACTGCACCGCTGCTGGAGTGGTTTTGATTACGAAATCAAATGATTTGTCAGCGTAAACTGAAATGATAACCGGTACGACCTGACCTTGCTTGTCTTGGGTGGCAGCGTTAAAACGCTTGCAAAACTCCATAATGTTCACCCCCTTTGCACCTAATGCAGGTCCAACTGGTGGCGCTGGGTTTGCCTGGCCTCCTTTTACTTGTAGTTTAATAAATACGTCAGCTACCTTTGCCATATGAATTATTAATTTACCATTTCAACATTAGATTCTTTCGTCAGAAGCCCAACCGAAGCTGGAACGAAATCCTCTATAAAAAAGATTTATAATGCGTGCGTAACATTCAAAATTTACAACGTACACTTTTTTCCCTTTCGGAAAATACCGTCATTTCACAGAAGTAAAAATCAGGTTTTCACTATGTACGTCTATTGTTGCTTCTCCACCTGAATGAAGTTCAACTCAACTTCAGTACCTCTACCGAAGATTTTTACGATGACCTTGAGTTTTTTCTTCTCCTCGTTTACTTCTTGAATATCTCCTACAAACTCTGCAAAAGGACCATCTATAATTTTAATAGTCTCACCGACGATAAATGGTTCAACCATAGATTCGCCAATTTCATTGGACTCATCTACTTTTCCTAATAATCTGTTTGCCTCTGATTCTCTCATTGGGATTGGATTTGCTCTACCCAAAAAGTGAATTACGTTTGGCACATTTGAAATTGCCTGTACCATCTCAGAAGAGAAGAGGTCTGGCATTGCTTCCACCAAAATATAGCCTGGAAGAATATTTCTTTCGTGAACTACTTTTTTACCACTCTTGATTTTGTAAACCTTTTCGGTTGGAACCAAAATCTGTCTTACTGCTCCTCTCCAATTAGACCTTTCGATTTCGAGGTCTATTCTTTCTTTAATTTTTCGCTCTTTTCCACTAATTACTCTTAGTGAATACCACTTTGTTGGTGATTTTGGCTTTGGTTTTGGAGCCGGAGCAACTGGCAATGCCTCAATGCTCGCGGCAGGCGCAGCAGTTGAATCTCCAAATTCAACAGGTGCAGAAACTTCTGCCATTGCAGGAGCATCTGTTGTTTCTTCTATATTTTCTTCGTTGATGTCCTGACTTACTGCTTCAACAGGAACAGAGGCTTCCTCCATTACGGGAGCCTCGGTTGCTTCGCCTATATTTTCTTCAACTGATGTTTCTTCCTCTTTGATTACTTCGTCGCTGATTTCAAGTGAAGTTTCCGTTTCGACGGCTTCTTCTTTGACTTCTTCGACTACTGTATCAACTTCCGCTTCTAAAGATTCCACTATTTCTTCCGAATTCTCGACCTCATTAGTGTTTTCTTCTTCTGGAGTAACATCAGTTTTTTCGTCGTCAGACATTTATGAGTGGGTTTTGTTCGAGAGTAAATTGTTCTTATTCAAGTCTATCCTAACCCATAAAGAAAACCAGTGAGGGCTTTCGATATGATATCCATTACGAAAATAATCAACGTCATGATGATGGAACCAATAATAACTACAACGGTAGTGTTTTGAAGTTCTGACCAGGTTGGCCAAGATACTTTGTTGATCAGTTCGTTATAACTTTCGAGGATGTATAATCGGATACTTTCCATTTTGAAATTTCTTTAGTTGTTTTTTTGCACGGGCAGTAGGACTTGAACCCACAGCCTACGGTTTTGGAGACCGTCGCTCTACCAGTTGAGCTATGCCCGTGTATAAATAAAACCCAGTTTTTCAAAAAAAATCGGGTTTCTTTAATATGCGAAAAATTAAGCACCAAATGTGGTGCTTAATTTTCGCAAAGTATATCTAAAATTAGTCCTTACTTTATTCCCCGAAAGGGGTCAAGAAAGGTTTAATTTATATTAGTCAAGAATTTCAGTAACCTGACCTGCACCTACTGTACGTCCACCCTCACGAATCGCAAAACGAAGTCCTTTCTCCATTGCAATTGTGTTAATCAATTTAACTTCGAGTGTTACGTTATCACCAGGCATTACCATTTCTACACCACCTGGAAGTACACAGTCACCTGTTACGTCAGTAGTACGGAAATAGAATTGTGGGCGGTAGCCGTTGAAGAATGGTGTGTGACGACCACCTTCATCTTTACCAAGTACATACACCTCACATTTGAAGTGTTTGTGTGGTTGAACTGAACCTGGCTTGCAGATTACCATTCCACGACGGATAGCTTCTTTATCAATACCACGAAGAAGAATACCAGCGTTGTCACCAGCTTCTCCTCTATCGAGTAGTTTACGGAACATCTCAACTCCTGTACAAGTTGAAGTCAAAGGCTTCTCACCTTCTTTTTGCATTCCGATGATTTCGACAGCGTCACCTACATTGATTACGCCTCTTTCGATACGACCAGTAGCAACAGTACCACGACCTGTGATTGAGAATACGTCCTCAATAGGCATTAAGAATGGCTTATCAGTTACACGAACTGGCTCTGGAATGTCAGCATCAACTGCTGCCATCAAATCATTGATTGCTTTTGTTCCTTCTGGAGTACCTTCCAAAGCTTTCAAAGCAGAGCCTTGAATGATTGAAGCGTCATCTCCTCCGAACTCGTATGCGTCTAATAATTCACGAACCTCCATCTCAACAAGTTCCAACATCTCAGGATCGTCAACTAAGTCAACTTTATTCATGAAAACAACAATCTTAGGAACACCTACCTGACGTGCTAAAAGGATGTGCTCACGAGTTTGTGGCATTGGTCCATCAGTAGCAGCAACAACTAAGATAGCTCCGTCCATCTGAGCAGCACCCGTTACCATGTTTTTTACATAATCGGCGTGACCTGGACAGTCAACGTGTGCATAATGACGATTTGCTGTTTCGTATTCAACGTGTGCAGTGTTGATAGTGATACCTCTTTCTTTTTCTTCCGGAGCACCATCAATTGCGTCATAGTCCATCTTCGTAGCAGTACCTGCTTCAGATAGAACGTATGTAATAGCAGCGGTTAAAGTAGTTTTACCGTGATCTACGTGACCAATTGTACCGATATTAACGTGCGGCTTATTCCTTTGAAATGTTTCCTTTGCCATTAGCGAATGGTTTTACAAAAATTTGAATTAATAAATGAGATTCGATTTGAGATAGTTGAACTAAGTGGAGCCATCGGTGAGAATTGAACTCACGACCCCTTCCTGACCATGGAAGTGCTCTACCCCTGAGCTACGATGGCTACTTGTTTTATGAAGTAGAAATACCCCATAACTCGGGGAATTGAATTCCAAAAAAAATTCAACTATGTCAAATATACTTTTAAGAGCGGAAGACGAGACTCGAACCCGCGACCCTCAGCTTGGAAGGCTGATGCTCTACCAACTGAGCTACTTCCGCTTGTATTCTTTAAATGAGCAAATCATTAAATGAGTAATCTTATTCACTCATTTAATGATTCTGTAATTTACTCATTCGAAATATTAGGTGGGGGTGAT
>CALCJP010000132.1 GCA_937967625.1 uncultured Saprospiraceae bacterium | reverse complement strand
GTTTCATGGTTTCATGGTTGCATGGTTTCATGGTTTCATGGTTTCATGGTTTCATGGTTTCATGGTTTCATGGTTTCATGGTTTCATGGTTAAGTTAAATTGAATGGTGAAATGAATCAAATTCATTCCACCATTTTTTTTAAAACTCTCTGAGTTTAGCCTAAATATTGCAATTCGGCGAAAGCCGAATAACTATTTCAACCATGTTAGCCATTCAACCATGTTAACCATTCAACCATGTTAACCATTCAAACTCTACTTATCCACCTCAATCACCCATCCCGTGTAATACTCTCCTGCGCTCAATTTCGCGTCAAATCCAACGGCTCCATCGGGGGTCGCATCAAACTCTATACGTCTGATTTGCTCCTTGCCCAATACCTGATTCAACTTCCCTTCAAATGAGTTGGCATTACTGACATTGAGCGCTTGGGCTAATTCTTTATAAGGTAATTCTTCTTTAGAAACGACAACGGCGATCCTATCTTTATTCCCTAAATCATCTGCCACCATCGAGTGGTCACGCGGAAAAATTCGAGTCCCAACGATTCCACAATACGGCGAGTGCTTTTCGGTGTAGGGGAACAAGGTGTAAGCGCTCCCATCAGTCTCTTCTCCAAAGACGTAGATGTAGCATTCGGTAGAATTTGTGACGGCTACTTTGAATTTTTGCCCCACCCGCACTGGGCGATTTGTCCCAAACAATTGAGTGGACAATTGTCTCAACGGAATCAATTTTTGAGTCGCATTGTCAACCAATCCGAATTTCACTTTTAGGCGGGTTGGATCTAAGTTGGCAGAATTGCCCATCGGGTGCAATCCATACGCTTCTTTATTGAATCGTTCAAAATCGTTGTAGGTTACCCAACCGATGCCGTCTTGTCCCCATTCGGGTCCCCAACTATTCATGATTTGGAAGGCTCCGCCAGCTAAGTTATCATCGTAACCAATGACACACATGGCGTGTCCACCGAAGCCGCTTTGGCGCTTGTCTCTATCTGTTGGACGCCAAACTTTTTGTCCCATCATGCCTTGCATAAACGTGCCGCCTACCATCATCCCGATGACAACCGGAGCGCCTTGAGCGAGACTTTGCTTCATGCCGTTGAGGTCGATTTTGTAGTTGTTGGCTCCGTATGTGAGGCGATTGTAGCCTTTGGTTCGGTAGTCAAGTGCGGCGTTTTCGCCTTGACGATTTGGTTTTGTATTGCAGGAGCGCTCGTTGTATGGGAAATTTTCGAGCGGTAAGGTTCCTCTTTGCTTTAGGAATTCCATTGCATCATTCATATAGGCTCCTTGACATCCTCGTAGTGCGATGTGATTGTAGAGGTAGGAAGGACTGAATGCAACTGCGTCTGGATTTTTGCCCGAGGCGCGGCTGTGCAAAATGGTTCGAGCGGCATAACTGGCTGCCCAACCTACGCATGAGCCTTGGCTTCCTTGGTGTCCGCGTGAGGGGGCATATCTTAGAAGCGTTGCTGCTGATGGCAAACGCTCTGAACCATAGGTAGTTGATAATGGCTCAAAAACTTGGGCTTTGTCAAATTCTTCTTGTTTGAGGTCAGCGCCGAAGGTGAATTCGCCATTGCTATTTTGGTCAACGATTCCTGCATTGTCATCGAAACCTCCAGGTCCATTTGCCGAAAGGCATCCATCAAAGAAGCCTAAAAAGTATAGAACTCCTGCCACTGCTAAGAGTGGTAAAAGCAATTTTGGCTTACGCAAAAGGAACATGAGTGCGTAAGGAATTAATTGTCCCATTCCACCGCCACCGCCACCGCCGTTATCTCGGCGTCGGTTGGGGTCAAATTTATCATTCCGCCTTGGTTCCTGCGGATCTTCTTCCATTCGAATTGGCATAGTAAAATCAGTTTATATTTTTAATCATTGTTGGTACGTAGTGGTCAGGGTTTAAATACAAAGGTGATAAGTTAAGTTTGAATTAAAAAAAAACTTTCATCTATAAATTGGAAACTTTCACTTCAATCCTATTTTTGCAGAAAATTTAAAATGAATAAATTTCAAACCCTCCTCAATTTATCCTTTTTTCTAATATTGGCAAGTTGCGCAAACGAACCGAAGCAAACGGCTACCAGTGCTTCCTCTTCCGACGCTGCAACTTACAAGCCAACCGTCAAGACGTCTTTGGGTATTATGATTGGTCAAGCTTCTGCCGCACAGGGAACTGAAACTTGTCTTGATGTCAAGGTCAGAGATTTTGAGGAAATAGTTTCTATTCAGCATAGTATCAATTGGGACACAGAGGTTTTGAAATTCAATCGAGTGCAAAGTATCAATTTGGAAGGTGCTTCTGAGGCAAGCTTTGGACTGACCTACACTGAAAAAGGTGCAATCGGTTTCTCTTGGTATGACCCCAAAGTGCAAGGGATTTCCTTGGCGGAAAATACCGTGATTTATCAAGTTTGTTTTGATGCAATAGGCGCTGCGGGGAGTAGTTCATTAATAAGAATTAGTGGTGACCCCGTGGAAGTGGAAGTATCCAATAGTGCCGAAAGAATGCTCGGAATCCCAACTGGAAAAGGAAAAATTACAATACAATAAATTAGCAAATGCCACTTTTAGATGCCTCCGATTACAGACCTGGTTTTTTCTTACGAAATGCGCATATCAATAGCATGTTTCCGTATTTTTTTAGGAAGCAGGAACCTGTCAAATTTCAGCGAAAGCGAATAGAAACTCCTGATAATGATTTTTTGGATATTGATTTTCTGAAAAATTCCAATCGAAAGGTTGCCTTGCTTTGTCATGGCTTGGAAGGGAGCAGCAACTCGCAATATATCCACGCCATCGCCAGACTTCTTTCGAAGAATGGTTGGGATATTGCTGCTATTAATTACAGAAGTTGTAGTGGAGAAATCAATCTACAAAAGCGTTTTTATCATAGTGGTGCACCTGATGATATTCATACCGTTATCCAACATCTGGACGAA
>CALCJP010000131.1 GCA_937967625.1 uncultured Saprospiraceae bacterium | reverse complement strand
TTGCCGGGAGCGATGTAGAGTCTTTCGCATTTTGGACTTTGAGTGAGTTTCCATGCAAAAGCATGTTCGCGACCGCCTGAACCGAGTAAGAGGATTTTCATTGATTTGAAGATTTTCTGAAAACTTGTCCCGAACTCACTTCGGGAGGAATAAAACGTTTGCTAAAATGCGCAAAGGTAGGTTTTACAATAAAAATGGAAAGTAATTTACTTTGGGTAAGTTTTCCATTTCCCGAAAGGAGTGTACTTCACTTTCGTGAAATGATTTTGAAGCAATGAGTCATCTGTTATCGGCTATTTTCAAAATAGCCGATAACTTTTAAGCTCACATAAAAGTTAGGTGATATTTTCGAAAACATCACCTAACAAGTGATAGTTAAAACGTCTCTGCTTGGTACTTCACCGCTCCCCCAACAATCGTCATCAACACCTCTGTTCCTAAAATCTCCTCATCGGAGCAAGTCAATAAATTATTAGAAAGCACCACGAGGTCGCCATATTTGCCAGGAGTTAAACTTCCTTTTTGATCTTCCTGAAAAGCAGCGAAAGCATTTGCCATGGTGTAAGAATAAATTGCCTCTTCGCGTGTCATTTTTTGCTCGGTGAAAAACTCCATCTGATTATCCGCTCGCTTTCGAGTGACGGAGGCGTAGAAGCACTCAATCGCACTGACATCTTCCACTGGCGCGTCAGTTCCATTGGCAACGACAGCGCCACTTTCGAGTAGCGACCGCCATGCGTAAGCGCCCTCTTTGGCTCGTTTTTCACCCAAACGTTTTTCTACATAAGGCGCGTCAGAAGTGCAGTGTACTCCCTGCATAGCAGCGACAACGCCTAATTCTTCAAACCTCGAAATATCTTCAGGGTGAAGGTGTTGTGCATGCTCAATGCGCCAACGGAGGTCATTTTTTTCGGGGTGTTTTTTGAATATTTTTTCCATGATATTTAGCACTTCATGATTGCCTCGGTCGCCGATGGCGTGGACGCAAAGTTGCATATCATGCTTTAAGGCTAATTCGCCAACTTTGGTTACTTCTTCTATTGAAGTGGTGTTTTGCCCGACGAAGCCAGGTTTATCTGAATACTCCTCCAGCAGCCATGCGCCATAGGAGCCCAACGCGCCGTCGAGTTCTGACTTGATGGCTTTGCAAGTCATGAACCCATTGCCGACATCTACGAAAGGAAATTCGTCCAAATGCTCTTCCAGAAACTTTGAGTCTTGGCGCAACATCGCCCAGATTCGCAAGTCCATTTTGCCTTCTTCTGCAAGTTTTTTGTAGGTCATGATTTCCTCGTAAGAGGATAAAAAATCAGCGCCAGGCGAGGTGCCTGCATCTTGAAATGAGGTGATTCCTTTTTTCAAACATTCTTGCTGCGCCAACATGATTCCTTTTATCCAAAGGTTTTTGATTTCCTCTTTGCTCAACTCATCTAAGTACTCCTGATAGGTGTCTAAAACCAATTCCATCGCCGTTTCTTCAAATACGCCAATTGCTTTTTTATCGCTTCCGCGAATGATGGCGCCGCCCTCTGGGTTGGGTGTTTCGATATTGATACCGGTCATTTCCATTGCCTTCTTGTTGGCGAATAAGGCGTGTCCGCTTGCGTGGCGCAATAGCACGGGATTGTTAGGAGCGACTTTCGTCAAATCTTCGTGATAAGGATAGCCATGCACATTCCGAATTGGCGTCGAATCCCACTTTTCTTGATGCCAACCTCTGCCTTCGATCCATTCGCCGGGTTTGGCAGTTTTGGCAGCTTCAGCAACTTTTGCAACGATAGACTCCCAACTTTTTGATTTTAAAAAATTGAGTTGTAAAATGCTTTTTCCTAAACCTCCAAAATGTCCATGCCCTTCGATGAAACCGGGCATGGTGAAATGATTTTTAAGGTCGATGGTTTTGGTATCATTTCCCGAAAGGGAAGAAATTTCTTCATTAGAGCCGACTTTAAGAATCAACCCATCTTTGATAGCGATGGCTTGTGCTTCGGGCATTTGAGTGTCAACGGTGTAGATGTCGCCATTTAGCAAAATGACATCAGCCGTTTGTTTATTGGTTTGACAACTTGACCATAACAGTAAAAAAACGAAGTAGAAGAGGGAGTGTGTTTTTAAATTCATTTTCTGAAAGGATTTTAAAATGTGGAGCAAAAATAGGGACTTGAAAATGGAAGGCTGAGGTCATTTTCAACTATTTAAAAAATAGTTCATATTAATATTTTGAAAGAATGATTGAATTCGGTTTCTTTGGCATTCCAATTTAATTTCCATTACATCGAAGTAGAGAATCTTTTCTCCCACTGATTTAGAACATAAAGAAAAGTGTTGCGAAGGCGAAAGTCTTCCTGATATGCTAATTTATTTTTGAGAGCGTTTTTAAAGCAAGCACAGAAATGAGTACCTTCCATCGACGTTACATATTTATAGACTTCGACAACCTGAAAGAAGTCAAATTCAAGAAACTTCAAAAAGTTTGTGATAAGGTATTTATTTTCATCAACTCTGATGAGAAGAATATTCCTTTGGATTTGGCGCTGTACTTACAGAGAATGGGGAAGGCTGTTAAATGGGTCTTGGTCGAGCCAACTGAAGAGGGCAACATGAACTACGTCATGAGCTTCATGATGGGGCGCTTGCATCAAAAAGTAGAAAAGTCAGTTGAGTTTGCGGTGCTATCCAATGATCCTGAATTTGATACGGTTGTTTCGTTTATGAACAACTCCAATAATAGAAGTTGTTTGCGCGTCAAGCGAGAAAAATTAGAGATTGAAAGAAACCCTTCTCCTCCGGTCTATCAAGCTGAAAAAGAAGATTATTCAAGCATAATCAAGAGTTCTGCGCCTATAAAAAAAAATAGTTCTTTTCCCGCAACCCAGTACGTTTCCTTTAGCCGCGAAGAAAAAGTAGCTGTTGAAGAAGGAGCAGAAAATACCATCAACCGCCTGATGCGCTCAGGAAACCGTCCATCCAAAGTGGAACTACTCAAGGAGTATATCATGACGGTCAATCCCGGTACTATCTACAGCACAAATTCTGCGGATAAAGTCATTACGAAACTCACAGAAAGTCAGGAAATAGAAGTGATGGAAGAAGATGTGATTTACCATTTCTAAGCTCTTCCCCTCCCGACGCGAGTTTAGGGCAAGTTTTCAGAAAAACATTCATTAAGTAAGTGCTTGGACAAAAGTAAACATAGAATAAATGCTTGCTTACTTTTGTTCTGATCGAGGCATTTTTTCTTTGCATATCCTTAGATACGGAACTAAAAAATAACAAAGAGCAGGACAAAAAGAAGCGAGTATTTACTTATGGTTATTTTTGTCCAAGCACTTAAGTTTGGTGTTAATCTTCAATGATTTTCTCAAAGAAATTTGGTTTCTTTGAGAAAATTTATTGTTAGGCAAAACATACAAAATGGAAAACTACCAAAAAACAAACTTCTCGATCAAGACTTGGGCAGAAGAAGATCGCCCTCGCGAAAAGATGCAACTCAAGGGCAAACAAGCACTCTCTGATGCTGAATTAATAGCTATCTTGATGGGCTCAGGTAATCGTGAACTTTCAGCAGTTGCATTAGCTCAAAAAATTCTCTGTACGGTAGATAATGACCTCAATGAATTGGGAAAAAAGACAATTCGTGAACTCATGAAGTTCAAAGGCATCGGTGAGGCAAAAGCGATTTCTATCATTGCTGCCTGCGAGTTAGGTCGGCGCCGCCAAACCACCGACATAAAGCAACGACCGCAAATAAAAAGCAGTCGTGACGCATATAATATTTTGGCGCAACAACTTCGCGATCTTCCACATGAAGAGTTTTGGATATTGCTTCTCAACCGAAGTAATAAAGTCATCTCAAAGGAAATGATCAGTGTTGGGGGTGTTACAGGAACAGTTGTCGATGCCAAAATAATTTTCAAAAGAGCACTTCTGGGAAATGCCACTTCGATCATTCTCTGTCATAATCATCCTTCTGGGACTTTGCGACCGAGTCAGGCAGATATCGACATTACTAAAAAACTGAAGCAAGCGGGGCAAACTTTGGAAATTATGGTCGTGGATCATTTGATTATTAGTGAATTGGGGTATTATAGTTTTGCAGATGAGGGAATGTTATAAGTAATGAGAGAATGATTGAATGAGGAATGACTGAATTTTTTCCGCTTTCGCGAAATGTGGTTTCCGTAGCCTGAGCTTGTCGAAGGCGGAATCACATGCTTTCTACTTTGACAAACTCACCCTGCGGTTTCTTTTCCGTAGAGGTCATAAACTTTCATCAACCCCGTCATTGTGTGTGGATGTCTAATCGTTCCCTCTTGATAGGCTTCTTGTAACTCACTTTCGGTCATTTCTAAGACTTCAATATTTTCGCCTGGGTCGAGTTTTTGTTCGGTGGTCTTTTCCACGCCAGTGGCAATGTATTGATGAATCAAGCCATCCATGTAAACTGGATTAGATTGAATAGTTTGTAGAAATTCCCATTGGCCACCAGTATAGCCGGTCTCTTCTGCCAACTCTCTTTTGGCTGCTTCTAAGGGATCTTCTCCTTTGTCAACCAAACCGCCTGCTACTTCAATCGTATCGTCTTTAATGCCGAAACGATATTGGCGTACCATGACTGCTTTTCCTTCTTTGGTGATGGCAACCACATTGGCAGCATCGCGCGAGCGAACAACGATCATTTTTTCTTCTTTGCCAGTTCGTTTGTTGAGGTAGTAGTCAAAGTGTCCCTTAAACAGTTTGAGGTTCATTAAATCACCACTGCGGAGGAGCTTCCAGTATTTATGTTCTTTACTCATTTTGATGAATGGTTTGAAACAAAGGTAGTTTTATACGGCTATAAATGGATAATAGAAAACAAACCCCTTTAAACTCTGATTGCCAAACGACCTTTGGAGATGTTTTTTATTTAAAATATGTCTTAACATCTATTTTTAGGATTGTAAAAACATTTAGAACCTATTTTATTCAATAATCCACTAATCAGTTAAAAATGAAGAAATCCTTGATTCAACAAATGATTCTTGTTGCAATGGTTTTTTGCATTGGAAGCGTTCAGGCGCAGATGACCGTAAAAAATCAATTTGCAAAAGATTACATTCAAGCTAACTACGAAGCACTTGGTGTGCAAAAAGAAGATGTCTTAGACTTGCATCTGCAAGATTCCTACACAGATGAGCGCACTGGAGCAACCTACTTTTACTTTATTCAGCGACACGAGGGGATTGAGATTTATAATGCCATTTTGAATATGGCAGTTAATAGTGACAATAAAGTTGTCAATATTGGTAATCGTTTAATTAATAATGTGGCAGTTAAAGCAAGTAGAAAACCAGCGAAGTTGAGTGCTTCTGAGGCAGTGATGAGCGCTGCGCGACATTTTGAAGCGATTGCTCCAAACGCAAAAGTGAATTTGCAACTCAAGGAAAAGAAAAGCGAGCATGAGATGATATTCCACGAAAGTGGTCTATCTAACTCCGTGATTCCTGCGAAGCTTTGCTATATGCCAACTAAAAAAGAAGGCTTGAAATTGGCTTGGAATCTTTCTATTGATATGACAACCAATGATGACTATTGGAGTGCACGAGTGGATGCAATAAATGGTGAGATTATCGCTCAAAATAACTTTACGGTTTATTGCAGTTTTGGCGAAGGTGAGTTTTTAAAAGCTCAAGAGTGTGAAGGACATACTCACCATCAGGAAGCAGAATTGCCAGCTGTAATGGCGCCAGGAAGCTACACTGTTTTTGCATTGCCTGCTGAAAGTCCGACTCATGATGTTCAGTCAGTAGTGACAGAGCCGAGTGATTCAACTGCCTCTCCTTTTGGGTGGCACGATGTAGATGGCGAAGATGGCCATGAGTACACGATCACTAGAGGAAATAATGTTCATGCTTATCTTGATTTAGGAGATACAAACTCATCTAATGGCGATGAGCCAGATGGTGGCGATGATTTGATTTTTGATTTTCCATACGATTATTCAGTAGAACCTGATCAACTGAGAGATGCGGCTGTGACGAATTTATTCTACATGAATAACATGATGCATGACATCACATACAATTATGGATTCACAGAATTAACGGGCAATTTTCAGGCAAATAATTATGGCAGAGGCGGTACTGGAGGTGATGAAGTGGCAGCACATGCACAGGACGGTGGTGGAGAAAATAATGCAAACTTTTCAACTCCTTCTGATGGAGCAAATGGTCGAATGCAGATGTTTCTTTGGAGTTCTGGAGCTTCGAGCCTACTGCGTGTAGATGAGCCAGCAGGTGCAGCAGGTTGGTATCCAACAGGAACAGCAAGTTACGGACTTACGGTCGATGACGATACTGAAATCATTGGAGAGTTAGCGGAAGCCAAAGACATTCTTTTTAACCCATTTGATACAGATGCTTGCGAAGAAATCTCCAATGATATTGCAGGTAAAATTGCTTTAGTTGATAGAGGAGGATGTTTCTTCCAGCAAAAGACATTTAACTGCGAGCAAGCAGGTGCAATTGCTGTTGTGATTTGCAATTTTGCTCCTGAGCCAATGGGAATGGCAGGCGCCCCCGCACCTAACAATTTTGGAACCCAACAGATTCCAACAATTTCGTTAGGGGTAAACGATTGCGTGCGTTTGCGCCAATTTATCGATTCTGGTGTAACGGTGACGATTACTCCAAGGTCTTCAACTGGGCCGCAAAGAGTGGACGGTGACTTTGACAATGGCATCATCGCACATGAGTATGGACACGGTATTTCAAACAGATTGACAGGTGGGCGTTTGCAATCAGGATGTTTGAGTAATACTGAACAAATGGGTGAAGGTTGGAGTGATTTCTTCACGATGGTTACTACCGCTAAAGAAGAGGATAGAGATCGACCAAGAGGAGTAGGGACATTTGCTCAAAAGCAGGACGTTGACGGTAGAGGAATTCGCCCTTACCAATACTCCACGGATTTAGATATTAATCCGTTGACCTATGAAGATATTACTCAATTCAGTATTCCACACGGATTAGGTTCTGTATGGTGCACGATGCTTTGGGATTTATACTGGGCAATGGCCGACGAGCATGGCTTTGATGATGATGTGGTTCATGGTACCGGAGGTAACAACATGGCTATCTCATTAGTAATGGAAGGTATGCGCCTGCAATCATGTAACCCAGGTTTCGTTGATGGTCGAGATGGCATCTTAGCTGCTGACCAGATGCTTTTTAATGGAGAAAACCAATGTCTGATTTGGAATGTATTTGCAAGAAGAGGGCTTGGTTATTTAGCTGATCAAGGAGATAGCGATATCGTTGGTGATGAAAGAGAAAACTTCGAACCGTTGCCAACCTGTATTGAAGAGTTGAAATTGGCAAAAGCGGCCACCCCACTTGCTCAAGCTGGTGATGACGTATCTGTGGTTCTAAAGTTGACCAACCACAAAACCACAGCGGTAACTGATGTTGTGATTACAGACGCCTTGCCTGAAGGCTTAACTTTCGTCGAAATTGAAAACGTCCAAGGCATTCAAATGTCATCCGTTGGAGTCAACACAGATAACTCAGATGAAGTTAAGTTCACTTTAGACCTTAATGACGGTGGCGGATTAGCGGCAGGGGAAGAAGTAATCATTACTTACAAAGCTGCGACAGATCCTGACAAATACTCAATTCAATTATACTTAGACGACATACCTGATGCTTCCAATAGCACCAATGGTCGTTGGTTGATTGACACAGAAAGTGAGCTTGCTGACAGTCCAAACGTTTGGGCAATTACTTCCGATGAAGGACACAATGATAATTTCTCTTGGAATGTCGATGATATTGAAGTCGAGACCCGCCAGTTATTGATTCATTTTGATCCAATTCGAATTTCTGGAGCGCAACCGGTATTGAGATTCTATCAACGATATGATAGCTATCCAGGACAGCACGGTGGTGTTCTCGAATTATCGAATGATGGAACCATATCTTTCCAAAACAACGCAGACATCTTCTTTAGAAATGGATATTCAGGTTTAATGCCATATTCGGCATTTACAATTCCGAATTTTCGAGCCTTCTCCGGTCAAAGTGGCGACTTTATAGCCAGCTATGCTGACTTGAGTGATTATAACGGAGACGATGTTTTCTTTCGCTTCCGCTTCGGAACTACCGAAATAGCTGAACAAACCTTACGCAACTTTTTTGGAAGTGCTGATGGCGGCGACGGTTGGTTTATTGATGATTTCGAAATCATGGATATGTTCAACTATGATGGCCAAGCATGTGTTACTTCCGCTGAAGGAGATAACCCATGTGCCAATGCACCTGGTCGCGGTATTATCATGGAGCAAAGCTCTTCTAGTTCTACTAAAGAACTTGGTTTAGGTACTGAGTTTTCACTCTACCCTAACCCAGCCAGCGAGACCATTCATCTTGCCTTTACGGCAAATGAAGCGAAAAATATCAACATCCGCGTGCTAACGATGGATGGCAAAATCATCCACCAACAGCAACGCTCAGTTTATGCAGGTAAGCAAGTCTTCGGACTGAATGTCGATAAATTCCCAGCAGGAGTTTACTTCGTCAATATTCAATCTGATGATGCTTCAGTGACCGAAAAAGTGATTATAGAATAAAACGAGTTGTGAGCTATGAGTTGCGAGGTTAACAAACCCGTAACTCGTAGCTCACAACAAATTTTTATATTTGCACTTCTATGACCCAAAGATTTTTTACAGTTTCTCTCCACCTCCAATTCGTAAAAAATCAATTTATGAAGTCCATATTGACTACCCTTTTGCTATTCTTCTTTCTTTTTGTTTCTAATAGCGCTTTCGCGCAACAATATCGAGTCGTTGGTTATTTGCCCTACTACCAATTCGGGCGAGCTGACAATATCGAATTTGATAAACTGACTCATCTTTGCTTAGCATTTGCTAATCCAATCGATAATACTGGTACGCTCTCTATTGGTGGAAGAGACATTGACCCAATTGTTCAAAAAGCACATGAAGCAAATGTAGAAGTGCTACTTTCCCTCGCTGGTGGCGCCCTCGACTCCGAATGGTGGGCGGCATGGAAGCATCTCACTCTGTCTGAAAACCGATCAGGTTTTATTCATACCATTATCGATTATCTCTATGAGCACGACCTCCAAGGCATAGACATGGATTTGGAATGGCAATATGTCAAAGATTGGTACAGCCCGTTTTCAATTGAGTTGAAAGATTCATTGGCGGCACATGATATGTTATATACCGTAGCGCTGCCAGGCACCTATCGCTATCCCGAAATCTCCGAAGAAGCATTAGATGGTTTCGATTTTGTCAACATGATGGTCTATGACCTTACTGGCCCATGGAATCCTGACAACGCAGGTCCACATTCACCTTATTCCTTTGCGGAAAATGCGATTAAGTATTGGCGTGATCGACAAGGGGTGCCGCCTCATAGATTGACATTAGGAGTTCCGTTTTATGGGTGGAATTTTGATGACCCAGACAATGTCTATTCATTCACCTACCGCAGCATGGTCAATAAAAATCCAGTTTACGCACTCCAAGATAAAGTTGGCGAAGCATACTATAACGGTATGCGTACCGTCCGAGAAAAAACAGAACTGGCAATGGCAGAATTAAGCGGAGTTATGATTTGGGAACTGGGGCAAGACTCATTTGATGAATTCTCTCTTTTGAATGTAATCGATGAAACGATTAATCGAAGCGTTAGCAGTAGCGAAGAAATAGTAACTTCAAACAACTACCGAATCTATCCAAACCCCTTTTCTGAATTCTTTTATTTTGAAAATCAGGAAGAGGAATCTGTTCGCATCTTACTAACGGATGCAAGTGGAAAAGTGATTTTGGAGGAAGCAGTACCTTCATTTTCCGTAAGGGAAATAAAAAATCAACAAATACGCAACGGTTTCTATTTTTTAAGAATCATTAGTGAACAACAAGTGGTTACTTCAAAAGTAGTCGTCAAACAGTAATGAACTTTTCTATTGAAAAATAATTTCTAATCAAAGAGCCGCTAATAGTCTTGCTTCTTGTAGCGAAGCGGTCTTATATCTTGTTTCTAATAAAAAACACTCCATCACATGAAAAAAGTATTGTTCTCTTTATTAATGGTAAGTATGTTGTTTGCCTGTGGCGACGCGCCTGCTACCCAAACTGCTGCAAAAGCAGACGACGCACCCAAAGCAAAAATGGTCAAAAACGAATCCGCTGACGGATTGGAGATTGGCGATAAAGCTCCTGCGTTTACTTTAAAAAATCACGACGGCTCAATGGTCTCTCTTTCTGACTATGCCGATGGCAAAGGTGTCATTTTGACTTTCACTTGCAACCACTGCCCTTATGCAGTGATGTATGAAGATCGTCTGAATGACTTGCACGCGAAATATGCACCAAAGGGCTATCCGGTTTTAGCAATTAACCCGAATGACCCAGAGGTGAAACCAGAAGATTCGTTTGAAAATATGGGCGTGCGCGCTAAAGAAAAAGGATTTGAATTTGCTTACTTATTTGACGAAGGTCAAAAAATCTATCCTCAATATGGCGCTACCAAAACCCCCCATATCTTCTTGTTAGATAGCGAACAAAAGGTGCGCTACGTCGGTGCAATTGATGACAATGCGCAAGATGCAGAAGGTGTAAAAGTGAAGTTTTTAGAAAATGCGATTGAAGCAATTGAAGCTGGCAATGACCCTGATCCGAATTTTACGAAGGCGATTGGTTGTTCGATTAAGTATAAAAAATCGTAGTCAGTGTTTCAGTAAGCAGTAGGCAAAACCTTGTAATTAAGTAGGTAGCCTACTGCCTACTGCCTACTGTAATACCGCTCACTGTAATACTGCCTACTGATCGCTATGCCCATCCAAATCCATCTCCGCATAATACCCCATATCCATATTTTTGATAAGTTTGGTATGCCAAGTAATCTGCCCAACATGGTAGGAAAAATGCTCAATCACATGCACTAAGATTGAAACACCACTTTCTGTAAAAAGTCCCTGGACAGAGCGGATTTTGAGTAAGTCGTCGGGAGTGATTTCCTGAAGCACTTCTTCTACCTCTGCCATGACGTTTTCCAATTTTTCAATCAAAACATCATGAGCAATCGGTCCCTTTTCGTCAAATTCTTCTTGGCGGATGCGAGTGTCTTTTCTGCCGCCGAGACCGACGACAATCCATTGTCTGACATTGCCGTGGAGGTGCAAAATTAAATTGCCGACGCTAACCAAGTTTTCATTGGGGCGATGCCAAACTTCTTCTTCTGAAAGTTGCGCGAGGCATTTTTTGATGCGCGGCACGCCTTCCTCAAATAGCCGCACTCGGACTTGTTGCGCTAATGCATTTTTGAAATCAGTTGGATAGTCGGTCATGTTATTTACTTTTGACCAAATATCTGAAATTTTATTCCCTTTCGGGAAAATGTCTTATAGCTTCATGGTTCAATAGGTTCATAGTTTATCGACGCGTGTGAAATATTTCGCTTTCGCGAAATGTCCCAAAAGGAAGCAATGAATCAGTGAAACGATGAGACAGTTTTATCTTTATTTAAATTAATAAATGCTCCGTTAGGAGCATCATCCTTGTAGAACGTTCAATTTCTAAAGGTCTTCGCGCTCCAATAGGAGCGCTATCTAAAACAGATATCGCACCTAACGGAGCGATTGGCAGGGTGAACAACCATTTCTCTACAAAGATGTCATTCCGCTGGAACGAAAAATTTATTTGACTTGTAATTTGATAATATTTCCCGAAAGGGAAAAAGAAAAAAACACCATGAGAGAGAACACAAACGAATCCCCTCCCCCCTTCCTTAAAAGCTGGAGCCAAGTCTATCTGCTGATTTTGGTCATACACGCTTTGGTCTTATTTTCTTTTTGGTGGTTCACAAATCTGTACGCATGAGTTGGATTGATTGGTTAGTAATGTTGGGAACGCTGGCGACGATAGTCGGCTATGGCGTTTGGAAAACCCGCAAAGTGGATAACGTCAAGAGCTACTTGATGGGCGATAAAGATTTGCCGTGGTGGACGATTGGGCTTTCGGTGATGGCGACGCAGGCAAGTGCGATTACTTTTCTCTCGACGCCGGGACAAGCGTATGTGGATGGGATGCGGTTTGCGCAATTTTATTTAGGAATGCCGCTGGCGATGATTATTAT
>CALCJP010000130.1 GCA_937967625.1 uncultured Saprospiraceae bacterium | reverse complement strand
CAAATTCCATACGGAGAGCTTGCTGTTCTGCTTGTAATTTCTCTTCGATGGCTGTCGCTAAATTTCGCGGCAATCGAATGCTCTTGAAAAGTACTGCCTCGATTTCTATTCCTTTATCTTCGAGTACTTTCATCATCTGATCCTTGATAGCAATCTCAATGTCAGCTCTCTGTCCAGTGTGCATATCCTTGGCAAAGTATCGAGCACTTACATCTGCAATAGAAGAACGGAATACTGGTAGGATGACATTATCTTCATAGTCCAATCCAACATCTCTTAATAATTTCGGAGCTTTTCGACCTCGAACATTATAGAGAATTGAGATATCAGCGGCAATATTTAATCCTTCTTTTGATGGAAGATTAAGTGCCACTTCCAGATTCTCAGTTTGAGTAGGTACCCTAACAACAGTAGAGACAAGCGGATTGTACACTTTTAATCCTTCAGTGTAGGGCTTGTCAGAATATTTACCCAAAGTTCGCTTTACTCCGACTTCTCCTTCGCGCACAACTGCACAACTCGTAAGTCCACAAATAATCAATATTAAAAACAAATAACTAAGTGAGTTTTTCATGTGTATAAGTTTTAATTATTAAAATGATAGTATTACTATTATAACGATTTACTATCCCTGTGGTTCAGCGATTTTAAAAAAAAAAATCACCTTTTTTGTCTTTTTTTTTCAACGCATTGAAGATTGCAAGTTTTCAAAAAAGGCCCTTTGACAATTTGCCAAAGGGCCTGATAAAAGTCATGCGTCTAAAAATTATTATTAACCTATTTATTTACTCTTTTTCAAAATTTTATCCTTTTCGCCTTTCGGCAAATAACGCCATTTAGCGGGAGCGAAAAATAGCCTACGCTATGTGTGTTTTATCTACAGAAGTATCTCATTTTTTCTGAAGCATCTTCGTAGCCTAAAACACTACTCTCCGCAAAATCCACACACGCTCTTGAAGGGAATCCCATGTTCAAGTGAGCTATTCCTCGATTGAAATATGCTTCTTCGTAAGTTGGGTCCATCTCGATGGCTTTATCATAATCTCGAAGTGCCAACTCGGTTTTTCCCATTAGTAGATAGATATTTCCTCTGTATTTATATAGTGCTGCAGATTCATCGCTGTTTGCGATGACCAAATTTATGTCTCGCAATGCACCATCAAAATCACCAAGCATTTTAAGAGTCAAACCCCTATTTAAAAATGCTTCCAAATAATTACCACCTTGCTCATTGATGAAGGTGTTGTAATCATCCAATGCGCCAGATTTGTCCCCCAATTGTTTCTTTACTAATGCTCTATCAAAATATGCCTTGCCCAAATCCGACTGGATAGCCAAGGCTCTATTTAGATGGCTAAGTGATAAATCCGGTTTTCCTTGTTTTCTACTTACGACACTCAAATTATACCAAGCAATCGAAAAATTTGGATCTAACTTTACCGCCTTTTGCAGATAGTACTCTGCTTCGTCCAGCCTGTTGGTCTTCATCAAAAGAAGCCCTTTCATATCCAACCCAAGAGGACTTTCTGGAAATTCACTGAGCAATTGATCCGTTAGCTCCATCGCTCGGGTGTAGTTCTTATTTTCCGAAAATTGGATGGCTTTCGCCAAATACCGCCATTCCTTATCGTACTTTTCTTCAAGTATATCGCTTTCAGTATCTGCGACTTTATTGGAAAACATTTCATCCAAATAAGAAAAGTAGTCATCGTATTTCGCTACGTATGGCAATTCCTCAAGGTTGGAAGCAGAATTGAAAGCCAAAACATTCAACTGCTTACCATTCCCACTGTATCCCAAAACAGGGAAGGCATAAGGATTGAGCTTTTGTGCTTTTTCAAAATCCATTTTAGCCTCTTGTTTCATACCAATCAACTCTCTGATATAGCCCCTTAACAAATAGGCTTCAACATGATAGGGATCAGAGGCGATGACATTATCGACCTGATCGATGGCCTCCATAAAATTTTGGTTAAATAACGCTTCCTTCGCAAACTCAAGACTCCTTGCGTCTGTCGCAGATTGCCGATCAATATTGATCGCCTGAGAGACAGGCATTTTTCTGACAGGAAGTTGTGCCTCAATGGTCTCTATACCACTGAAGATAATAAGACTCAAACTAAAAATATTCAAGAAAAACTTTTTCATAATTTTACGTTTTATTAGTTTTACTATCAAAACTGTTTGCGGCTATAACGAATCACCTTTTCGATTTGTTCAGCAGAAAAAAAAATTCTTTTTTACCAAACTCATTTTTTGAAAAAAACAAACTGAATTAGCATGCCTGTAGGGATTTCAATAAAACTAAATAGTGGTCTTTATCTCAGAGACCCACAAGCCACCAAATTGGGCAAATCCATTATTAAGAATAGTATCCTCCTTTTTGAAGAAATAGGTTTCGAGGCTTTCACTTTCAAGAAATTAGCCACTAAAATAAAAACCGGCGAAGCCTCGATTTATAGGTATTTTGAGAACAAGCATTACCTATTTCTATATCTCGTTTCTTGGTATTGGGAGTGGGTGAGTTTTCTAATTGATTACAACACAAAAAACATTATCGACCCAAAACGAAAATTAAAAATCATCATCAATACTTTCGTTTTTGCTTCCAAGGACAATCCCTCCATTGACTATGTCAATGAAAGTGTTTTGCATAAAATAATAATTTCGGAGGGTACGAAAGCTTATCATATAAAGGATATCGATGAAGAAAATCAAGAAGGTTTTTTCCTGAATTACAAGCAGATGGTCGCAAAAGTGGCAGACGTCATAGCGGAAATCAATCCTCAATTTGAGTACCCTCGTGCCCTCGCCAGCAATCTTTTTGAAATGGCAAATGATCATATCTACTTTGCCAAGCACCTGCCTCGCCTCACGGATGTGAAAGTAAAGGGAGAAGACTATACGGAGGTAGAAAAAATGTTGGAGTTGTTTGCAAAGAAATTATTGGCCAAGTAGTGCATTGCTTGCTCTGATAGTTTACCAATGAACGAATTGATCAGTAATGTCAAATTTCCAAAAAACATTGGTCATTTCACTTGTGAATGAGGGTCTTTCTGATTTATCCATTTCTTATATTTTTTAGTACTCCCCCCCCTAATCAGGCATCAATTTTAGTTTGTTCAAGGTTTTTGTTTAGTAAAGTTGAAATGTTTAAACCGCCAAATCTTCTTTTACCAGCACCACTCTATCTTTATGCTTTTTGGAAAGCAGCGCAAAGCCAAAAGTGAGTACCCCTACCCTACCCACAAACATTAATACAATAAGCAAAACCTTACTGCCACTCGAAAGCATAGATGTAATGCCAGTCGATAAACCAACCGTGCCAAGTGCTGAGGCAGCTTCAAATTGGAGTTTATCAAAATCTATTTCTGGTTCCGAAATGGAGAGAAAAAATATGGCAATAAAAAATATAGAAGTGTACATCATAAAAGTAGATGTTGCCACAAATAGCCGTTCATAAGGTACTTGCCTACCCAAAAAGGTAACTTCTCGCTCTCCTCTTAATCTACTTTTCAAAATAGAAAGCAAGGCGGTCAGTGTTGTGATCTTGATACCTCCTGCCGTACCTGAGGGAGACGCCCCGATGTACATTAAGAAGATTAGGAATATAGTCATTGGTCTCGATACCTCACTGATAGAAATCGTACTAAACCCCACCGTTGTCATCGCTGACATCGTTTGAAAAAAAGCGAGATTCCATTCCTGATTAGAAGTTGATTCTAAACTAAAGATCATAAGTGTTCCAAAACCTAAAAGAAATATAAATCCATAAAAGATAATTTTGGTGGTAAAGGAAAGTTTGTCTGTTTTGCCGGTAAGGCGATACCATAAATCTGTTACTACAATGAACCCTAAGGAGCCACAAATTGCCAATGTAGAAACAGTAATATTGATAATCGGATTTTGGGCGTAAGCCTCAAAGCTACCCGGAAACAAAGATACTCCTGCCGTACAAAATGAACTCACACTATGAAAAATACTAAACCAAAGTGCCTCGAAGAGTCCAAATTCATTCTTAAAAACTTGAAAAAAAGCAACTGCCCCAAGTATCTCCATGATGACGGTAAAATAAACCACACTTTTCAAAAAATCACTAATCCGTATGGTCTTAGGCATAGTGAATTCAGCACCAATGACTCGCTTGTGCCAGGAAGAAATATGACGAGTAGTAAAGAGAAGAAAGTAAGTTGTCAAAGTCATGTACCCTACCCCACCAATTTGAAACAGGCACATTATAACAAACTCTCCGAAAAAATTGTAGGTTGCCGCAATATCAATGGTAGCCAATCCTGTAGTCGAAATCGCCGAAATAGCTGTAAATAAATGATCTAAAACAGGTACTGACTGCTCATGAAAAATTGGAATCAACAACAATAAAAAACCAACCAAAGAATATAAGGAGAAACCCCAAACCAAATTAAGTTGAGGTGAACTTTTATGTTGGAAATGATTGTACCTATTTTGTAAATTGGTAATTTGAAGCCTTAAAAATCGAATCTTTTTCATAAGTTGGTTTTGTAGATGCCCTAAAAAGTTTGACTACTTTTTTTGTTCAAAAACCTTATGTGAACATTTAATAATACCAAACCGTTAATAACTCAAATTTTTGATATGAAAATCAGCTTATTCCACCTGCTTTCTTGCCTTTTGATTTTAGTCTCTTGTGGCGAAAGTCCAAATCCGAATCTCAACAAAAAGGGCGAGGATGTCTTGGAGGCAAACGAAACCTATTTTCCCGACGCTAAATTAACCCACCACGACACAACTTACGTGCCCATCTACTCCGACATTTACTCCGGATCTTTTCACATGAAAATCTTATTGACTGCAACGTTAAGTATTCGAAACACGAGCCTTTATGATTCGATTTTCATCAATGACGTTGACTATTACGATACAGCTGGAAAGAAAGTAAGAAGCTACCTTAAAGGCAAACAACTGCTGCTGTTGCCCATGCAAAGTATTGATTACGTAATTGAAGAAGAAGATAAGACCGGCGGCACTGGCGCAAACTTTATTATTAATTGGGGAGCCACCACCAATAAAGTAAATCCTATATTCCAAGGGGTGATGATTTCAACCAGTACACAACAAGGTATCTCCTTCCTAACCCAGGGGGTTTCCATCAAGCAAGATTAGAGTATCATAGTCATTAGTACATGGATTTTTTCCCTTTCGGGAAAATAAGCTCATTTCCCGAAAGGAGGAAAGTACTCGCCTACTCTGTCCAAAAGAGTCTTTGGTATTCCTCCCCCTGATTTGATACTATGGAGCGCAATTCAAAGCATTGACAAAGCCGCCTTCACAGATTTTAATTTTGGTTGATACTTCTTGTCAAGCGCAACAAAACGAGATTGAAACTTCTTCTTGATCAGATTGTGGTAGGTTGCTGAAAACATGGCGTCTTTCAAATTTTCTTCCATGGAGAGGTCTTTCTGATAGCCAGAAAAACGCTTTTTCTTCGCCTCATCAAAAAATTCCTTTTGCAATTCGGGCATTTCTAAAAAGATGGCTTCTATGATAGCTTCCTGCTTCTTTTTTAATTCGCTGAACAGCTTACGCTGTTGGGCTTCCAACTCTGCTTTTCTTATTTCTGATTTTTGCCTGGTCGCTTTCTTAGCAACTGCCTTCTTCTTCTTTTCTTCAATAGGATCAAAAAGGTTGGTCTGTTTTGAAAGAGCGATAATATAGCCCGTCACGTTATTAATATCCTCACCACTTCGAAGTCGATTGAGTGTGGCTTGCACCGCACTCCGCACCTGTGATTCAGGATAGTCGGCAATGATTTTTCGGAAAGCCTCCTCCCCTACCCAATGCTTGATTTCAGGATGCAATTCTTCAAAAATTCCGTGAGTTTTGGTTTCCTCTATTTTTTCAATCTCAGTGCTGTTTTTAGGATTTTTGAAAATTCTAAATCTCAATTTTACACACTTCCCTCCCCTACCCTTCACTGGCAAATAGTTGAAAATAATGTCCGTATGTTCTTTAAATTGTCGTTGCGCCGGGGTGAGAATTCGTTGCTTAATGTTTCCAAACTTATAAGAATCAGGTACGCGAAGTATGGATCGGAATTCATCTAAATCAATATCAATGTCCCGATTGCCTTTGTATTCTTCTGACTTTAAAAGTTCGTACAATTGAAAAATATAAGGGCTGCGTAATTTTAGAATATTGTAAAACTTATAAACTGTGAAATGCTCGCCAAGCTGAAGCAACAGCGGCTTCAAATCTTTATCAAACCGCATTTCTATAAATTCGCCTTCATCCACTTTCTCTTCATCCGGCACATCCGACATTGAGATCAAGTTGTAGCGTTTCATTCGCTTTTTTCCTTTACTATCCACATAGGGGATTCGTATCAGCCGGCTATGAAGCCTTTCAGGAATTTCGCGCAACTCTTCATATAGATTGTTAGACTTTGTTTCAAACAAATCGAGTAAGTCCCTGATCCTAAACTTATAGGTTTGAAAGTCGTCATCGTCTTTTTTGACATGAGATGCCAAAAGCGCAAACACCCGTAATTCCCAAAGCGAAAAATCCTTCTTGTTACGGATCAGGTCATTGGCCTGAACCACCGTATAGTTTTGTACCTTATTAAGCGCTTTTTTACTACTCATAATAGTTGATGTTAGCCGTTCTTCTTGCTCTTTCGAATTTCACACTCATCTTTCTCTTTTATGAAAAGAACTGATTATCGGTTCAAATATCTGTTTTTTCCATAACAGAACCAAAATACGTGTTATCTTTATTCCCATTAGCGTTATAACCACTCCCAAATACGTTATAGTCTTTCCCATAATCGTTATACGCAAATCCCATTTCTGTTATACCTCCTCCCAAACACGTTATAGCACAATCCCAAAACTGTTATAGTCTTTCCCATAATTGTTATAAATCCGGTCTTTAAATAGCTGAAAATCAATGATTTAAGGTGTCTTTAATAAGTAATAAGAGAAATAAAACAAATAAGAGTAAAACAACTAAAATTCAGAACCCTTTCCCAAAACAGTTATAACGCCAAATCTCTGATATGCGTAAACGGAGTTTGCTGTTCTTTTTTTGGTTATGACACCAAGCTAAAAGATTACTTTTAAGATTGATCAATAACTATTCATAGGCGGGCTTCCCAAAAGTGTTACAGATTAGGTATTTGGGGTTTAATTGGCAGTCGTGGATTAGGTTAAACATTAAAAATACGCTCTAAAACATTCAGTTTGTCGTAAACCTCTCGGTGCTATCTCAAAGCTATAACGCAATTGGGAAGGCTCTTGAACATAGCTATAACATTTTTGGGAAGGGTTGGTATAGTACTTCTATTGAGGAGCATTACATTTTCGCTTTCGCGAAATGACGTCATTTGCCGAAGACCTGTCCCGAACTCGCTTCGGCAGGCAAAAATGGTTATATAGTTTCATGGCTGAACAACCATGAAACCATTCAACCAATAATTCGCGTCCGTACAAAATTTCATTTTGAAAGATTTTATAAAATCAATAGAACCAATCCCCTACCCTATCTGGCTCAACTCATTCCTATCTAAACTGAATTTTTTTTACCAAAATCCGGAGTCAAATTACCTTCCAAATAAACTAATAAGTTTAATTTGCACTCATTATAAATGTTTAATAACTTTATTTTAAACTTAAAATAAACTTAAATGGTCTATACTATTGGAGGAATCAAAGGTGGAAGCGGAAAAACTACCCTTGCTACCAATCTCACGGTGATGTTAGCGAACTCAGGGAGAGACGTCTTGTTAGTGGATGCCGATGCTCAAGGTACTGCCTCCGATTTTTCGGAATTGCGTGCAGAGACTTTGGATGACATGGGATACACAGCAATCGAACTCTCTGGAAGTGCAGTCCGTACTCAGGTGACTAAATTGAAAGCCAAATACGACGACGTCGTGATAGATGCCGGAGGTCGAGACACGACCAGCCAAAGAGCAGCTTTGGTGGTCTCAGATGTCTTTATAGCGCCGTTTGTGCCCAGTTCTTTTGACATGTGGACTTTGGAGTTGGTCATCGAATTGGTAGAAGAAATGACACCTGCCAATCCAAAACTCAAACCCTTTGCTATTCTGAATAGCGTAGATGCGGTCGGAAAAGAGGACAACGAATCCAAAGATTACATTTTGGAGAAAGGAGTTTTAAGTTTGATTGACACGCCATTGGGCAGACGAAAGGCATTTAGAAAAGCCTCTTCAGAAGGGCTTTGCGTTACTGAGTACAGACCCAAGGATAGAAAAGCCATCGCGGAGATAGAGGCTTTCTTCAAGACCATCTTGAAGATAAAATAGTCATTTAACTTTATTTTGAACTCAAAATAAAGTTATTCAAAACTTGAAATAAACTTATTTTAAGTTTAAATTGAGTTTATTTTGAATTTTCAGTAATTCAACTGATTCATTTTGGCGTTCTTTTTCAAGCGATATTGGTTTTTGGTTTTGAGCTTTGATTCAATCGTCGTTAGAGTTGTTCACGCTTTCAAAATTTTATCATTGGTATCTGCTGCACACAGCAATTTGACAAAAAATATTAATCATGAGTAAAATCATTTCTAGGAAACCCGGAGGGAGAAACAAAAAAGCCAAATCAGTGGTTTTGGACGAATCTGAGGTAGAAAAATTAATAAATCAGGGCGGAGAAGTGCCAAAAGAGAAAAAGCCCGCAAAACGCGTTAAAAAGCCTCAGCAGGTGGAAAAGAAAATACCTGTGCAGCTTAGATTACCACAGACGCTGATCGATGTCATTGACGATCATCGCAATCAGCGATTGGTACGTGTTTCTCGCCACACTTGGTTTTTGGAAGCAATAGAGGAGAAGCTTCGAAGAGAAGAGCAGGATCTCTAAAAGTCGGTCTTTTAGGCTTTTCAAGTTCAGTTCAAGTTTGGTTCAGACTTGTTTTAAATTCTTTTTAAACTTAAAATAAGTCTATTCAGAATTTAAGAACTAATATTTCAGGTTTGCTCGAAAACGTAGTGGGGCTATCATGATATTGAAAGCGAACGGCGATTATAGTTCAATTTGCATCCAAGTCTGATGCAAAGGGCAAAAGTGGAATTGAAGGGGTTCTAATCTTAATTTTCAAGAAACTTTTCATATTCAATTCAATCCATATTATTGAACCTAATGTTTTATTCTGTACTGAGCATTTAGATATATTTGGCTTAAACATTTCTAAGGATGTTTATCGAAGCGCGATGGTATTCAGCAAGTGACTAAGATTGGGTTTTTCCGAAGGTAAGTTTAGTATAAAGTTGAAATGAACTTACCTTAAGTTTAAAATACACTTACTTTAAGTTTGTTTGGCTTTTCAAGTCATTTTTGAGGAAACAACTAACAATGAGTAAAAAAACAGAAATAATAGTTTTTGATACAAAGGTCAGAGTGATAAGGGTAGGGGAGGCTGACTATATTTGTATAACAGATTTAGCGCGCTATAAAAATCCAGAGCGACCAGGTGTTCCTATTCGCACATGGATGAATACCAAACGGGAAATCACATTTCTCAGTAATTGGGAAAAAAAGTATAACCCAGATTTTAAACACACCACCGGTGGTGTGTTTAAAGGTTTTGCGGAATTGAGCAAATAAAAGAAGATGATTATATCTCTTTAACAGATATCGCTAAGCAATCAGAGAAATCAAGACCGGGTATTCTTATTTCGTCATGGATGAAAAATAGTAGTAGAGTTCTTTTCCCCTTTCAGGAAATTGAGCGCATTTCCCGAAAGGGAAAAATACATATCTTCACTGTCCAAATTAACTCAAGCAATGGCAAAGAAGAAAATAGAAGTTCAGGGGTTGACGATACAGATCAGTAAAATCAAGGATAGCGACTATGTTTCATTGACAGATATTGCAAAAAAGAGTAATGGGAATAAACCAGCCTACACTATCTTGAATTGGTTGCGAACGCAAAACACGTTACTCTATCTCGAAACATGGGAGCAAGTCCACAATCCAAATTTTAAAGTTGTGCAAATGCACAACTTTAGATTAGAAGCTGCCGATAATCGAGCTGCGATCTCCCCCAAAAACTATATTTCTCAAACCAATGCTATTGGATTAATTTCGAAAGCAGGGAAATACGGAGGTACATTTGCTCATAGCGATATTGCATTAGAATTTTGTTCTTGGCTTTCTCCACAGTTTAAAGTTTACTTTTTTAAAGAGTTCCAGCGACTCAAAAAAGAAGAATACTCCCGCAAGAATCTCCAATGGCATATTTCCAAAATCACCAACAACATCGACGAAGTCAGAAATCTACTTGACACCATCCCTGGTCAGTTGCCTGAACTGAATCGTCTCAATCGAATCAAATCGACGGAGGAGGAATAAGGATACTTTTCAGATAGGATATGGGAAAGCCAGATAAGCTCCACTTTATGGAGGAATACGAAAGGGCTTTTTACGAAGATTTTAAACTGGGCGATTTCACCCGCTTTAAAAATGAGGCACTAAAAAATAGTTCAAAACCGAGTTTTAAGAAACTATGGACCATAGTTTTCTCACTGCTTTTGCTAAACAGGAGAAGGCAACCAACAGAAGTAACATCGAATTTCTCGGCCTTGGGAAGAGCTCCATAACACAGATTTTAATTGGGGCAATTTTGACCTAATTAGAAATAAGGTGGGTGCC